>VYCW01000006.1 GCA_009843735.1 Acidimicrobiaceae bacterium
GATCGACCTGCCCCGGCCCCGCAATCCCGACGACCCCGCAGTGAGGGCCGTGGAGGGCGAGGTGCTGCGCCGCTTCGACTCGATGGAGGCCGCCGTCCGCTTCGGCGCCCAAGCCGGCTAGAGGCCGGGCGGATCGACCGATCCGCCAGCAGTCACCCTGGCACCCCCGGCAGCGAAGCCGCGGCCGGCGCGGCCCCATGACCGAGGCGAGCAGGCGCAGGAGCGGCATCGCGGCGATGCGGCCGGCTCGCCGTCCTCTTGGGCTCGCTCCACGTCCCATGACCCTGCTCCGCTGGGCCGCCGCGGCCGCATTATTGGCAGCGGTGCTGCTGGCGGTGGCGGGCTGTGCGGCGGATCCGAGCGGCGAGGACTCATCGGCGGGATCCGCCTCGGGCTCGGGGCTGCCCGGCGAGGGCGAGCCGTCGGGCGCCGGCGCGCGTCCTGTCGTGCAGGTCGTCGAGGGGGGCGGATCGCAGGTCTATCTGGATCCTGGCGCCGCTCCGACCAGCGACCTGGGACGTCTGCGGGCCCGGCACCTGCCGGTGTGGACCCCCGAGTTCGACTGGGCCTTCCCGCCCGAGGCGTGCGGCACCGCCTGGGAGCTCGACGGCATCGCCGCGCCGTCCGACGGTAGCCTCGCGGTGCTCGGCGACCCGGCGGCGGCCTCCGCGCTGACGGTGATGAGATACGAGCACCAGTTCACTTCGGCGTTGGCCGCGCCGGAGCCGCTGGGCCAGCTGTGCGTGGCCACCGCCTCCGTGGGTCCGGCGCGCCGGGGCGCGCTCGACGTGCTGGTGTCGTATCTCGATTCGGGGGTGCATCGCCGCGAACCGGCCGCCTTCCCCGAGGCGGTGCGGGTGCTGGGGGCGAGCCCCACCGGCGCTCTGGCGGTGGCCTGTGTGCAGCCCGGCTACGCCGAGGTGGTATCGGCCGACGGCGCCGTGGTGGAGGCCCCCCGGGCGTCGGCGCGCCTGCAGGCCTACCTCATGACCCTGGCGCGGGGACTGGAGGACCAGGTGGTCGACCTGTCGTACCGGGTGTGGGAGGCGAGCCACCGCCCCGCCGACGACTGCTCCGCGCTGGAGGGCTGGACCGTCGAATGGCAGGCGCAGGTACAGGCATGGATCGACGAGGGCCAACTGTGGTCGCCGCTGGCCGCGGAGGTCACCGTGCAGGGCCTGTGCGACTCCCCCCCGCCCGACGGTCCCGACGAATGCCCCCGAGACTGGCTTCCATAGTCATGCACCACCGCCTGCCGAATCATGAGCGACCCGTACCAGGACGCCCCTGGCGCTGCGCCGGGTCTTACAGCCGCCACGGCTCGGCGCTGCTGGCGGACCGACCGCTACGACCCCTGCGCGCCGGAGCCGCCCGAGTCCAACCTGCCCTGAGCTGATGCGCTGACCGCGAGTGTCACCATGCGCAATACGAGGCACGGTTAGTGACACACCCCGCCACAAGTGTCACTATGCGCAACAGGGGGCGGTAGGCGAGAACTCGTCACCTGACCCGCCCTGCTCCGGGCTCACTCCTCGGGTAGGGCGTACCACCCAGCCGGCTGTCACTCATGTCTAATGCTCCCAGCCGCTGGGCATCTGAGGGCTCGGGTGTCGCCCAGCGTCTACAATCCCTGTGTCTCGGACCGGTCAGCCGGTAGCGTTGCCCGCCGTGACGGTTTGGCCCCGGCGTCGACGCCGCAATTGTTGGCTCCTGCTGGCCCTTGTCGGGCTCGTCGTGGTCTCGCCGCTGGAGTCGGGCCTTCTGCCGGGCCGCCTCGGCGACATGCTGGAAACGCCCCGGGCCGAGGCCCAGAACCCGCCCTATCAGCTGGGCGATCCCGATCCATGCCCGCAACTCCATTTTGTCGGGTTGCCCGCCTTCGCCGAGGACCGCAGTCTCATAATGTATGGCGACCCGGGAACCGACGCCGACTACCCCACGCTGTGGCAGGTCAGCGGCGACGGCTCGGAGTGCATTCTGGAGCTTCCCGCATGCCCGATCAGCCCGATCAGCCTACGGCTGATGTGGCCGTCGGTGGCGTCCGACAGAACCGCGATGGCCTTCACCCACTTGGACCCGCGTGTCCCCCCCGACGGGTATGGCTTGTGGACCGACACCTACACGAACCTCGGGCTCGCCCGGTACCCGGAGTTCTGCGAGGACCGGGTCGACAACACGAATACACCAGTGTTCGAGCACTGCAGGGACAATGTGAGCGGCCATGTGGTGACGCTCTACGCCTCCGGCTGCCGGGTGTTGACGCCGCTGGCATGCCCCGACGCCGGCGTGGTGGGCGTGGGCATGAACCGCGGTGGCGCCCAGTCCTGCCGGGCCGTGCAACGCCGCACCTGGACGTGCCCATCGGGTTACGAACAGGCCAACGCCTTCAACTCGTGCTACCTCCGAGCGAGTTTGCCCGCCGACCCCGGCGCTCATCCGGCATGCGGGCTAGGCGCTCCCGAGTTCCCGCTCGGACCCTCGGCAGAGTTTCTGCGGCGGTATCCAAACACGTCTGCGAACTCGAGCCAGTTGGCGTGCGCCGAATACGTGGGCGAGGACTTCACCGACCAGCGTTCATGCCAACAAATGTCGGACCCCAATGACTTTCTGATCAACTTCGGCCTTGTAGGTGGCAACGACTACTGGTGCAGCTACGAGGTCTGGTTGCTTCGAATCGAGTGCCACGACCTGGGAAACAGACCTCCAGACTGCTTGGCAGCCGGCGAAGCGCTCTGCATCAAGAGGGCCAGCCGCACCGGCGGCTGCGACCAAGTCGCACAGACGATCGTGTGCCGCGTCCTGGAGTGGGCCTTCAGACAAGGCAATGCGACCCTGCAAGACGTACGGGCGTCCGGCTGTGATCCCTGCCCCACGCTGCCCTTCGACTCCAGCGGAATCCCTCCACACTGCCCCACACCTACGTCCGACCGCGAGCCTTCGGAAAAGATGAAGAGGATCCTGAGGGTACGCGGCGATCTGGACTACATCTATAGTGGCTGCAATGGTGTCGACGACCACGAGGCGTTTCTCGCGAACAGCGCATGCCGGAGCCGGCCCGCGTGTGCCGATCCGCCTCGGGGACGGATCGAGTGGGAGAGCGGGCATGGTTCAGGACGCGCCGTCGTCAACTCGCCCGTCACTGTGAGCGTCGTAGATGTCCTCGTGCGGCGTGTGCAGGAGGGGACTCTGACGTTCCAGTTGCGATCCCCGAGTCATCCTTTCACCGGCAGGTTGAATCTTCTTCACTACGAGGACACCGTCGGCGAGAATGTGCCCGCTCCACGGTTGAGGAACTTCGCGATCTCTCCGGCTGACGGCACCGGGCGGTACAGCAGCGTGGCAGACATGCTCAGCGAAGAATGGAGTAGACGGGCGTACGAGTGCACTGCGCGTGACGACCCGGTGTTCAACATCCTCGTTCAGGAACTCTGGCCAGACCAAATGACCGATCAAGACGAGATCAGGCGCCTGTTCGGCGCCGACGCGCTGCAATGGTGGGATGACCTCACCTTCGCAAAGCGCCGTGACATCACAGAGGCCCGCAGCATCACCTGGCACCGACCGCTTGACGACGCACAGTCCATGGCCCGCTGCATCCCGCCGTCGCAAGTTCCTCCCTGTACCACCTGGGACGTGTCGCTTACCCCTCAGCAGTCCATGGACCGTTCTAGCGCGCTTTTGACGAGCGAGGTTGAGTGTCGCATGGACACCTATCGGACCTGCATCTGGAACCCGCCGCGGCCGGGATACTTCAAGCTGACCGGTGCCGGAGCATGGCGAGCCACTCGGTCACGCGTCCGCAATTGGATTGCAGACGGCTCCGTTCTGAACAACGTCAGCAGCAGTGCCGCACAATTCCTGTCGGCGAACGTGCAAGATGTCCGGCGCTGGGTGCGGAACACAGGAAAACCCCCCGAGGATTTCGGGTTGCAAGACGACGGAGCCACTGTGAAGGTTCGCGAGACCGGCTTGGATCCGAATTGCCTTATCCAGCCGTACTGCTGGAGCGATCGGGATTGGCTCTTCACGGAAGAGGCCACCCGCACGACAGCCTGCGTACCGATCGACAACCGGGTCGCCTGCGGAGGCGGAGAGTCCGGCAGCTACACCGAGACTGAGCCGGTCGGCGTGCTGGTGCACGAGGTGCAGGTGCGCACGGTCATGCCGTCTCGGTGACGCCTCGCGAGGGGACCACTCCGGGGCATTCGGGCGGGTGCGGCTCAGCGGCCGCGGCGCTGTCTGCGAGAGCGGAAAGGCATCTCGTGGTCCTGGTGGGAACCATCGACGAGAGCGCGGCGACGACTCCGGTCGCGCGGTGTGCGGGGTCGAGTTCGTCCACGGCACGCTCCAGCGCGTCGGGTATGGCGCGTGTGATCCGTTCGACGCGTTCGACGCCTTCAGATGGGTTGAGACCCACCGCGGCGGCGGTTGTGCGCCATGCCTGCGCACTGTGGGCGGCGAGGATGCGGTGGTCCTCAAGAGCGGACATCGCCAAGGCCCACGACTCGTGGTGGTGGGGGTCCTCTGCCATGATCGACCAGATGTCATACAACGGGGCGAGGCGGGCTGTGTTGGGTCCCAGCAGGATGCTGTAGTTCTTGGCGTGAGCGTCGGTGTTGCAGATCAGCCAGTTGAAGGCCAGCGCGTCGAAGAACGTCGCGATGTCGCGGGATGGTTCGGTCGAATGTTGCTGTAGCAGCCGGGCCAGCGTGGCGGGGTCGTGGCCTGCGTTGTCGCTGCCTTGGTAGATCGGCGCTTCGTAGTCGCCGGCGGCTTGGTGGAGGTCTTCTTGGTGGACACGGCGCAGCATCCCGTCAGGACCTCGGATCCGGTCGAAGCGTTTCACGATGACCACGGTGTGGCTGGCCCAGGTCTGTAGTTCGGTGGCGGCGGTGTCGAGACCCGCGTAGCGGGCTGTGGTGAGGCACAGGTGCTCGTTGATGGCTTGCTCGGGCTGGTCGGGCATCGGGACCTTGAGGATGTGTGTCGACGGGTGCGAACCGTGCGGTTCGCCCCATCGGCGGGGCGAGGAGTCGTCGCGGTACAGCGCGGTCTTGGCGAACGCTCCCGCGAGGCTGAACGCGCTGCGCCGCAGCTGGCGTCCCCACAGCATCGCATGGCCGACCATTTCGGTCACCATCTCCTCGGTCTGCGCGGAGGTCAACCAGTCGACGCCACCGGACCCCAACTCGTCGGCGGTCGTTTCGGGGTCACAGAACTGCACCGCTCCGGCGCATTCGAGACCGATCTTGGTGGCGAGCAGATCGAACGGCTCGATCGAGGCCGCTGCGTGCTTGGCGGCCCAGTGCTTCAGCACGCGCGAATGCCCGGGCAGAAGGCCCGCCATCCAGCCGCGAACCCTGGCGTCCGCGAAGCGGCGCTGCTGTAGCGGCATGCTCAACGACATCGGCACCGCTGAGGGTTCGCTGGCGTAAGTGTCGTCGTAGGTGAACACCCACGGCCCGCCGGGGGCTGCCGGCCGTGTCACATGACCGGCCGTCACCCCCGACATCAGCACCTCTAGCTGCGGCGCGCTCATCGTTGCTGTCCTTCGGCTCTGAGCTGCTCGAACACCAGGTCGATGTCGGTGACGGGCCTTGGGTGCACTGCCAGCGACAAGCCCAGAACGGCGGCCACGCGCATCACCCGGACGACACCGAAATCGCCTTTGGCGTTCTCGAACTCCGACAGCCACTGCACCGATACCCCGCACGCGTCCGACACTTGCCTTTGGGTCAAACCAAGCGCGCGGCGGCGACGCAAGAAGACGCGCGACAACGCACCCAACTCTCGCAAGTCGGATCCGAGCGCTTCAACCGGGTGTGGATTCGCCTGCACTTGCCT
>VYCW01000052.1 GCA_009843735.1 Acidimicrobiaceae bacterium
GCGACGACACCGACGCCTCGCTGGTGATCGACGCCGAGGGCATGATCTACGCCGGCGTCGAGTACCAGAGGGGCACGGCCCGCTCCCACGAGGTGGGGCAGATCATCAAGCTCGACCCGAGCCGGCCCGACGATCCGCTGGTGTGGGGCGTGGACGTGCGGGGTGTCCTGGACGGATCGGGGGTATGGGCCACGCCGGGTCTGCACCGCGACCTGCTGATCGTGCCCACCCACACCGGCCACGTCTACGGGGTGGACACCGCCACCGGGGAGATCCGCTGGACCAAGAAGCTGCCGGGGCCCACGTGGCCCAGCCCCGTCATAGTCGATGACGTGTGGATCCAGGGCGACTGCGGCGGCGGCCTGTACGCCTTCGACGTGAGCGACACCACCGTGGAGCCGCCCGAGCTGTGGAGCATCTCGCTGGGTGCCTGCATCGAGTCCACGCCCGCGGTGTGGGACGGCCTGATCGTGGTCGGCACCAAGGGCGGCTACATCCACGCCCTCCGCTAGCCGGCCGGCACCCGTCGCGGCGGTGGCCCGGTGCGCTCGGCGTCCCGCAGGGCGCGCCAGATTCGTTGAGGGGTGGCGGGCATGTCTATGTGGTCTATGCCGAGGTGGGCCATCGCGTCATGGATGGCGTTGTGGATGGCTGCACCCGCGCCGGTGGTGCCGGACTCCCCGATGCCCTTGGCGCCCAGCGGGTTGAGCGGCGTGGGCGTCTGCATCCCCACGAGGTTGAGGCTGGGCAGATCCGGGGCCGATATCGCCGGATAGTCGACGAGGTTGGTGGCCAGCGGGTTGCCGTCGGCGTCGTAGACCATGTCCTCCAGCAGCACTTGGGCGGCGCCCTGAGCGATGCCCCCATGGATCTGACCCTCGGCGATCAGCGGGTTGATCAGCGTGCCGGCGTCATCGCAGGCGGTCAGGCTGCGCAGCACCGTCTCGCCCGTGCGGGAGTCGACCTCCACCGCGGCCACATGGCAGCCGAACGAGTAGGTGCTGCCGTCCTGAACCAGGTCCGAGGCCGCTCCCAATGGGAACTCCCCCGCTCGGGCCGCCTCGGAAGCGATCTCAGCCCACGAGACCCGCGGCCTTGGTGAGCCCACCACATGGAACGCGCCCGAGGCGGTGTCGAGCACCAGGTCGGCCTCGGCCGCCTCCAACAAGGTTGCGGCCAGGCCGCGGGCCAGTTCCACCAGCTTCCGGGCGGCCGTCAGCACCGCGGAGCCGGCCAGCTGCGCCGAGCGTGATGCTGCCGTCAGCCCGCTGGAGGAGATCTCGGCCGTGTCGCCGGAGACCACCCTGATGCGGTCCATCGCCACGCCGGTCGCCTCCGATGCGACCATCGCCCAGCAGGTGTCGTGGCCCTGACCGAACGCGGTGGCTCCGGTTCGGACCACCAGCGAACCGTCGGCGGCGAGCTCGATCTCGCCCAGCTCGCTGGGGCCCATCGACGTGCTCTCCACGTAGGAGGCGACGCCCACACCGAGCAGCACCGGCTCGCCGTCGGACCGGCGGCGGGCCTGCTCGGCCCGGAGCGCGCCGTATCGGGCCTCGCCCAGCGCTCGGTCGAGCGCGGCCTCGTAGTCGCCGCTGTCGTAGGTGCTTCCCGAAGGTGCTTCGAACGGGAACTGATCGCGTCTCACGAGGTTCAGGCGGCGCACGTCTACAGGATCCATGCCGATCTGCGCTGCGAACCGGTCGACGGCACGCTCCAGCGAGAACGCCACGTCGGGCCGGCCCGCGCCCCGGTAGGCGGCGACCGGCGCCGTGTTGGTCACGTAGCTGCGGCCCCGGATCGACGCGGCCGCGATGTCGTAGCTGCCGGTGAACACCGCCCTGCTGAGGGTGGGAATGAACGCGCCGATGATCGGGTAAGCGCCCGCGTCCTGGACGAGATCGAGCTCACAATGGGTTATGCGGCCCCCGCGGGTTCCGCCCAGACGCAGCCGGTGATGCTGGGCCCGGCCGTGCACCGACGACATGAGGTTCTCGGCCCGGGACTCGGTCCACACCACCGGCCGGCCCACCCTCCGGCTCAGCACAGCCACCAGCAGCTCCTCGGGTGTGGGCTGTCCCTTGGCGCCGAAGCCGCCGCCGACATCGGGCACTATCACCCTGACCGCGTCCGGGTCGAGACCGCAGACGAGGGCTAGCGCGTCACGGACCCGGTGCGGGGCCTGGGTGGACGCGTAGAAGGTGAGGCGGCTGCCGTCGGCGGACCATTCGGCCGCGGCCGAGCGGGGCTCTAGCGGAACGGCGGCCAGACGCTGGCTGACCAACGAGACATCGACGGTGACCTCACATCCGGAGAAGTCCAGCCCCGCGCTGGCTGTGTCAGCGACCGGCAGCTCGAATGCAAGGTTGGTGCCGGCCGCGTCGTGGACCAGCGTGCCGGCTGCGGCTGCGTCCGCCAGTGACACCACCGGGTCCCGCGGGTCGATGTCCACTATCACGAGTTCGGCTGCATCGGCTGCGGCCGCGGCAGTCTCCGCCACCACCACCGCCACCGGCTCGCCGACGAAGCGGACGTTGTCGCGGGCCAGTAGCGGTCGGCCCATCTGCTGATGGACTACGGGTATGGGCGTCAGGTCGGGCAGGTCGAGGTCGGCCGCGGTGAAGACGCCGAGCACGCCGGGCTGTGTCCCGGCGTCGGCCGCGTCCACGTCGAGAAGGCGCCCACGGGCCACGGTGGATCGCACGAAGCACACGCGAGCTGCGCCGTCGAAGCGCAGGTCGGCCACGTAGCGGGCCCCGCCGGTGAGCATCCGGGGGTCCTCGGTGCGCAGCACCCGGTTGCCCAGCACGCTCACGTCACCGTCTCCCGCCTCTCCGCCCGTTCTTGATGTAGTTGACCCTCTGTGAGCGGCACAACTACATCAAGAATGTCTGGGGCACTCACGCCCGGCGCCAGATCGGACCGGCCGGGGTGTCCTCCACCACCACGCCGAGTGCGGACAGTTCGTCGCGCAATGCGTCGGCCGCGGCCCAGTCCTTGGCCTCCCTGGCCGCCTGCCGCTTGGCTACTAGTCCTTCGATGGCGCCGTCGCCGTCGCTGGCTCCGTGCTCGGCCGCGTCAACGGCCACTCCGAGCGCTCCCGCCAGCTCGACGACGGTGGCCACCAATGTCGGCGCGTCCTCGGCACTCCCGTCGAGAGCGGCATTGGCCCGATGAAGCGTGTCGAAGATGACTGCGACGGCCTCAGGGGTGCCGATGTCGTTGTCCATAGCGGTGCGGAACGCGACGGCGGATTCCTCGTCGCGCCGGCCGGTGCCCTGGTCGCGGTCGGCGCCGGCGGCCGCGGCCCGGCGGGCCAAGGCGTCGAGGCGCTGCACTGCCGTGCGGGCTGAGGCCATCAGCTGGGGGTTGACCTCCATGGTCTTGCGGTAGTGGGTCTGAAGTACGAGTAAGCGGAAGGCCCGGCCGTTGAGGGGGTGCTCGTCGAGCATCTCGACCACCGTGCGGTAGTTGCCCAGCGACTTCGACATCTTGGTGCCCTCGATGTTGAGCATGGCGTTGTGCACCCAGTGGCGGGCGAACGACCGGCCGACGGCCAGCGCCTCGGCCCGCTCGTTGGTGTGGTGGGGGAACACCAGGTCGTTGCCGCCGCCGTGGATGTCGAAGCCGTCTCCGAGGATGCCGAGGCTCATGGCCACGCACTCGATGTGCCAGCCCGGCCGTCCCGGCCCCCACGGCGACGGCCACGACGGCTCGTCGGGCTTGGCCGCCTTCCACAGCGCGAAGTCGAGGGGATCCTCCTTGGCCTCGTCCACCTCCACCCTGGCCCCGGCCGAGGCCCGCAGGTCGTCGAGGTCGCGGTGCACCAGGTCGCCGTAACCGGGCACGTCCCGCACCCGCAGGTACACGCCCGTGGGAGTCGTGTAGGCCACCCCGGCGTCCATGATCCGAGCGACGAAATCGACCATCTCGGTGACCCATTCGGTGGCTCGGGGCCGATCGTGGGGGTCGAGCACTCCGAGCGCGGCCATGGCGTCGATGTAGACGGCCTCCCACTCGAAGGCCACCTCGCTCTCGGTGCTGCCCTCGTCGCGGGCCCGGTTGATGATGTTGTCGTCGATGTCGGTGATGTTGGCCACATGGCGCACGTCGAGGCCCCGCCACTCCAGGTAGCGGCGCAGCACGTCGTAGGTGAGGGCCGAGCGGGCGTGACCGAGGTGGGGGTGGTCGTAGACGGTCGGGCCGCAGGCGTAGAGCGCCACCTTGCCCGGCTCGCGGGTCGCTAGGGGGCGCACCTCGCCTGTGAGGGTGTCGTACAACTCGATACCGGTCATGCCGACAAGCCTGCGGCGACTCCGGCGGGACGCGCCTCAGTGGCGGCGACGTCGAACAACTCGATCACGACGCCGACGGCGACGCTTCTGGGTCCAGGGCGATCCCACAGAGCTCGCACAGCTCGGCCAGCACGCCCGGCGCGGTCTCGTCGAGGCGGCCTGCGATCACCGCGTCGGCCATCTCGGCCAGCACGGCCCGGGCCCGGGGGGCGTCGAGGTCGTCGTCGAGCGCGTCCCGCAGGCGTTTGGCGAACAGAGCCGGAGCAGCGCCGTGCGGGGCAACTGACCGCCGCACGGCCTCGTTGAGGGTGTCGAGCAGGGCCTCGCCCTCAGCGATGTCGCCGTCGTGCCATTCCCAGTCGTCGCGGTAGTGGTGGCCCATGAGGGCGAGGCGCACCGCGGCCGGGGCGCTCTCCTTGCAGAGGTCGCTGACGAACACCAGGTTGCCCAGCGACTTCGACATCTTGGTGCCGTCGTAGCCGACCATCCCGCAGTGCATCCAGTGCTTGACGAACGTCTCGCCGGTGGCGGCCTCGCTCTGGGCCAGCTCGCACTCGTGGTGGGGGAAGATCAGGTCGCTACCGCCGCCGTGGATGTCGATGGGGGCGCCGAGCAGCCCCATCGCCATGGCGCTGCACTCGATGTGCCACCCGGGCCGGCCCGGCCCGAACGGCGACTCCCACACCGGCTCGTCGGCCAGCGACGGCTGCCAGAGCACGAAGTCGAGCGGATTGCGCTGGCGGGGGTCGTCGGGGGTTCCGCCCCGCTCGGCGGCCAGGGTCACCATCGTGTCGTCGTCGTAGCCGCCGAGGCGCCCGAAGCTCGGCCAGGTGGAGACGTCGAACCAGGTGGTGCCCTCGGCTGTGTAGGTGTGGCCGGCGGCGCGGAGCTGCTCGATGAGGTCGACCATCTCGGCCACCCACTCGGTGGCCTTGGGCTCGGCTGCGGCCGGCCGGGTGTTGAGGTCCTCCATGTCGCAGTGGAACCGGGCCGTCTCGGCCGCGGCCAGCTCCAGGAAGTCCACGCCGAGGTCGCGGGCCTTGGGCAGGATCGAGTCGTCCACGTCGGTGATGTTGCGCACCATCCGCACCGGGTGGCCGAGGTCCTCTAGGCGGCGGATCAGCAGGTCGTAGGCCAGATAGGTGTTGGCGTGACCGAGGTGGGTGCTGTCGTAGGGAGTGATGCCGCACACGTAGATGCGCACCTCCGCGGGCGGCGGGGCCGGCTCGAAGGGCACCACAGCCCGCCGCGCGGTGTCGTATAGACGCACGATCCGAGGCTACCGCTCACCCCCCAACAGCCCTAACTGCCCGCCGACTTACGCTCATATGTTGTGATACTTCATTAATTGTGATATTTTTTCGATCATGGAACCGGCCATCACTGCGTCGCTCGTCGGAGTTGCCTTCGCGGCGTTGGTGAGTGCGCTCGGCTTCATTCTGCGCGGGATGCGCTCGGACATCAGGGAACTCGGCTCCAAGGTCGACACGATCC
>VYCW01000068.1 GCA_009843735.1 Acidimicrobiaceae bacterium
ACTCCCAGCCCTCGCCGGTGATCATGAAGCCCTTGTCGCGGTGGACGGTCCAGAACGCCACCACCATCAGGGCGATCAGCCCGGCGGCGGCGAGCTGGGTGAGCAGGCCCACCACCAGCAGCACGCCCACGCCCATCTCGGTGCCGGCGGCCAGGGTGGCGTGGACCTTGCCGGGGCGCATCCCCATCGACTCGAACCAGCGGCCGGTGCCGGCGAGCTTGCCGCCCCGGAACGCCTTGTTGTAGCCGTGGACGAAGATCATCATCCCCAGCGCAGCCCGCAGGATCAGCAGGGCGAGGTCGAACACCCGCAGCGAGTCGACCGAGACGATGGCGTCCACCGTCCGGATGGTCTCCTCGATCGTGGTGGCCTCGGACGATCTGAGGAAGATGTCCTCGTGGAACACCACGGCCAGCACGATGGCGAGCAGGGTCAGCCCAGTGAGCACCCTGATCACGATGTCGGCGGTGCGCTTGCTCACGGTGACCTCCTCACGGTGACCTCCTCACGGCGTCCAGTACCGGGCGGTAGCCAGCGGCCGATGCGAGTGTAGACACGGCTGCCGGCACGCTCCCGCGCCGGCATCGGCAGCGGCACAGGAGTCGCTCGGGCCCGCAGCCGCCGGGAGCACTCAGTCCGTGACGTCTAGGCCTGGCCGCTCCCGGGTCTCTCACGGGTTCGCTTCCCTGCGGCAGTCTCAGCCCCTGTAGCAGTCTCAGCCCCCGGGGTTGATCGCTTCGTACCATCCCGACACGAACGAGTGGCCGTCGTGGTCGACGACCCAGCTGTGCTTGAGCTGCCGCACACCGTCGACAGGACTCTCATGCACGTAGGACCACCATTCCCCCCCGTCACCAGGCTGCGTTTGAAGCACATCGAATTTCGGGAGCGGGACGCCGATGAGCTGCGACCTCCACGGATGGGCGAGGACGATCCCTGTGCCCGTCTCGAAGATCGCCCCGTAGGTGCTCGCCATAGTGGAGTCTTTGCTGTTGTAGTAGCGGATCGCGGCGTCGGCTCCGTGGTCGTCCCAGTAGTCGATCATTTCGGCTACATAGCTCTTGGTTGCGTCGGCGGAATGGACCTCGCCGTCGCCCGCTCCACTGCAGCCGGCCAGCACCAGCGCGGCGACCGCGAGGGCTGCCGTTAGGTGTTTCATGCTCTGCTCCCTTCGGAGTAGTTGACTCATGAACACCTATTGGCCACCTTCGTAGGCGACCTGTCTTGAGAATCGCGTCGGCACGACGGGCTGCCGGCAACAATCTCGGGAACTGGCAGCGTTATGCACGCTATGCGCGCATTCTGCTGCCAATTCGACTTCTGCGAGCCAGGACCGCTGGCTGGCCGGCTTCGGTCGGAGTGTCGGGCGGCGGCCACCGGCGACCGGCGGACGGGCGGCGAGTAGACATTCATGCCGTGGGTAGTCCTGCGTCAAGCTGGTTCGGGACCTGGTCCCCGGAATCGGTGCCGGTCCCTTCGCTGTGTGACGACGTTCGCTGCGTATCTGGTCGGGCGCATCCGTGAGCACGGACTCGGACATGGACGTGGACGTGGCCGTGGCGGTGACGGCGGTGGCCCGGACCGCGGTGCGTCCGGTGGACGGGGAACTGGCCGGGTGGAACCCGGTGGAGCTCGCAGGCGTGGTTGGGCGCGAGGTGCTGGAGCGGGCTGGGCTCGGCGCGGGCGACCTGGACGAGGTGGTGGTGGGCTGCGCCGACCCGGTGGGGGCCTGCGGGGCCGACGCGGCCCGGGCGATCGTGCTGGCTGCGGACTGGCCGGTCTCCGTCGGGGGGATGGTGGTGGACCGGGGCGAGACCAGCGGCCTGGCCGCGGTGCAGGCCGCGGCGGCAGCCATCCGGGCCGGGCAGGCCCGCACCGTGCTGGTGGTGGGGCTGGGCCTGTGCTCGGTGGTGCCGCCGGGGGCGGCCGCCCTCAACCGCACCTACGGAGCGCCCTGGGGCGGGGTGGCCGAGCGGTTCGCGGCGGCGGGCGGGCTGCTGCCCGGGCCCCGGCTGTCTGAGCGGGCGGCCCTGGCGGCCGGCATCGACCGGGCCGCTCTTGATGCCGCCGCCGAAGAGTCCCGGCGCCGGCGGACAGAGTCGGGAGAGTCGAGGCAGTCGAGGGAGCCGGGAAGACCGGGGGAGCTGGGAGAGTCGAGGAAGCCGGGAGAGTCGAGGAAGCCGGGAGAGTCGAGGCAGCCGGGAGGATCGGGGGAGCCGACGGAGCCGGGAGAATCCGGTGAGTCGAGGGAACCGGAAGAGTCGGGGGCAGCTTCGGCGATCGTGGCGGTGGCGGCCCGGCCCGGCGATGCGGCCGGGCGGGGCGTGTACCCGGGTGACCCAGTACCGGCCGACGTCGTGCGGGACTGGGGCGACCCCGCCGAGTTGCCCCCGGCTTTCGACGACGAGGGCCTCCTGACCGCAGCCACGTTCGCGCCCCCCGCCGACGGCGTAGCCGCCGTACTGCTGCAAGCGGTCGAGGGCCGTGCCGAGCCGCCGCCCGCTGGGCGTCCAGCCGAGGCGACGACCCCTTCGACGCCCGCCGCCGGAGTGCTGTCGGCACCGTCTCAGGCGGCCGGCACTGAGAGCAAGCCGCCCGACGCGCAACCGGCCGGGGAGGCGATCGGGCCTACGGACGCCAGCACAGCCGAGATGCCGACCGCATCCCGCAGCGACAGCGGTTCCGGGCAGGCCTGGGGACCCGGACCGGTGCTGGCGACGGTGGTAGGGACGGGTCGGGCCGCGGGTGACCCGTTCGACCCGGTCGGCGACGTGGCTGTGGCCGTGGAGCAGGCGCTGGCCGGGACCGGGCTCGACGCGGTGGACGACATCGCCGTCGTCGAGCACGACGCGGCCACGGTGATGCTGGTGGAGCGGGCGCTGGGCGTGGATGCGGGCCGCATCAACCGGGCCGGCGGCGCGGTGGCGACCGGCAACCCGGGCGCGGCCGAGGAGTTGCGCCTGATCACGGACGGGTTGGCGGTGACCGGCGGCCTGCTGCTCACCATCAGCGCTGGACCCACCGGCTCAGCCGCGATCCTGCTGCGAAGGATATTTAGATAACTTTCAAGTTGTTTATGTCATAGTGGTTTGCTACTGTGACTCTCATGGAAACCGAAGTCCTCGCCACGCTGCTGGGAGTTGCGCTCGCCGCTCTCGTCGCAGCATGCGGCGCGGGCTTCCGGTGGATGCGTTCCGAGTTCAATGGACGCTTCGACGGCCTAGAGGGGAGGGTGGATCGGCTCGAGACGAAGATCGACCGGCTCGAGGCGAAGGTGGACAGCCTGATCATGGCACTCGCCCGTTCCGGTCTCCTGGTCGATTATCCGTCGGCCGAGCCAAGCTTGCCCCCACCCGACCCGCCGACGCTTGAAGCGGGCGGCGGCGGAGCAGTCGCCTAGCCATGGAGGTCGAAGTACTCACGATGCTGCTGGGCATTGCGCTCGCGGCTCTCGTCGCAGCATGCGGCGCCGGCTTCAAGTGGATGCGCACTGACTTCCGCGACCTGCGCAGCCATATCGACAGCCGGTTCACAGACCACATCACCACCACCAACGAGCGCTTCGCTGAAGTCAACGGACGCCTCGACCGGCTCGAGAACAGGTTCGACGGACTCGAGAACCGGTTCGACCGGCTTGAACGCAGGTTCGACGGGCTTGAACGCAGGTTCGACGATCTGATCATGGCCTTGGCTAGCGCCGGGCTATCAATCGAGCCTCGGCCGGTGGTGCCTCCGCCACCGCCACCTGCGGCCGGGTCCGCAGCTGGGGCCCAGCCGCCGGAGTCGGCGCCGGCTCCTACCGAGGCGCCCGAGAGCAGAGCACTGCCAGCTGAGACGCTGCCCGGGATCGCTGACCCTCCCCGGGCGCCACCCGAGAGCGGTGGTCAGCCCTCAGCGGATCATCCGGCCCGGCGGCCACCACCCGAACCGTTCGGCCCCACCGCGGCACCCGCCTGACTCCGCAGCGTCAGCCAAACCAGCCGAACGGGCATCGGCACACGCCGCACACCCCGCCAGCCGACCCACCCAGGTGGGCCTCGGCGCAGTACCTGGCTCCGCGGCTGCCGGAGCATGGTCGGGCCGGCGGCGTAGCATCGGGGTAGGCAGGGCATCGGGGAACTGCGGGCGGGAGGCCGTCACAGATGCAGCGGGAGAGGGCCGTCAACATCGGGTTGATCGCGCTGGCGCTGGGCGGCCTGGTGCTCGGCGCCATCCTGGCCGACGTCGTGAAGGTCCTGATCGCGGTAGTGATCGGCTACTCGGTGCTGCGGCTGGGTCTTGCCATGCTGCGCAACCTGGCCCGGCCGCTGCCGGAGCCGCCCGACCCGGGCATCCTGCGCAAGGTCAAAATCGAGTACCGCTGCAGCATCTGCGGCGCCGAGGTACGCATGACCGTGGCCCCCGACGAGGACCCCGAACCGCCCCGCCACTGCCAGGACGAGATGGATCTGGTGACTCCCATCGAGTGATCACCCCATACCCGGTCTGAGTTATCCACAGCTGTGGATAAAGTTGGGGGAAATTACAAAGGTGTTATCACCCGGTGCCGGTGAGCGGGACCCGGTCAGCGGGACTGCGTCAGCGATACTGGGTGGCGGTGATGATCCCGGCCAGTATCAGGCCCAGACCCCCCAAGAGCACCACGTTCGAGGTGTCCCAGATCACGCCCAGGTAGTTGACGATGATCAACCCCACGCCCAGGCCGAGCAGGCTGAACAGCAGGATCGGCACCCAGATCGGGCTCGGATCCTGCACATCGAACCCGGTGTGGGTCTTGGTGTCGGGCTTGTAGTTGTCGGGGCGGGTGCCCTTGGCCGTCACACGGCCGGCCGGCACTCGGCGCTTGGTGGGTCTCGGCATGGCCCCGATGATAGACGGTGGTTACCAGCGACCCATCAGGAAGTTGGCCGCGCCGGTGGCCTCGGGATAGGCCCCGGTGATGCCCGAGCTCATGAACCCGGCGTCGCTCACCAGCGTCACCCCGGTGACGTAGGCGGCAGCGTCGCTGCACAGGAACAGCAGCGGGTAGGCCTGCTCCATGGGCGTGGACGCCTCGACGCCCGCGTCGGAGCGGTAGTCGGCGCCGAAGGTCAGCCACAGCTCCCGGTTGGCCTCGGCCAGCGGGGTCACGGTCGGGCCCGGGCAGATGGCGTTGATCCGGATCCCCCGCCGCAGCAGCGGGTAGGCCTGGGTGGCCACATAGGCGCATACCGCCTGCTTGGTGTGGAAGTAGTCGGCCTTGCGGTGCTCGACGAACCAGGCCGCGGCCTCGTCGAAGTCGGAGACGGCCAGCACCTCGGACAGCTCCTCCAGGTTCGTCTCCCAGCCCAGCCCGGCCGACGACGAGATGAAGCCGATGGCCGCGCCGTCGCCCAGCATCCCGGCGTCCAGCATCCGGTTGATCAGATGGCGGTGGCCCACGAAGTTGATCCGCTCGATGCCGGGCGTGCCGTCGGCCACGCCCGCGCAGGCCAGCAGGGCGTGCACCGGTCCGCCGCACTCGTCCACCGCCGCGTCGATCGACGGCTGCGACGCCAGGTCCACACCGATGGCGGTCACCCCGGCCATGGCCACCTCGGCCCGGTCCATGACCACCACCTCGGCGCCGGCGTCGACGGCCAGCTCGGCCGCGGCCGCGCCCATGCCGGTGGCGCCGCCCACCGCCAGCACCCGCTTGCCGTCGAACCGGAACGCGTCGAACAGCGGCATTGCGTGGATCAGCCCTCCTGCCTAGCGTGACCGGGGCAATGTCTACCACCGAGGCGGAGA
>VYCW01000097.1 GCA_009843735.1 Acidimicrobiaceae bacterium
GGCGAAGCCCGTGTCGGTCATCTCGGCTCGACGACAGGACCCGCCGGCCGGGGGACGCGCTCAGTCGAGCAGCGGCAGGACTTCCTCGGCGATGCGGTGCAACTGCTCCTCGACCTTCTCGTAGGGGTCGCCGGGCATGGCCGGGAACAGCAGCAGGTTCTCCAGGCCCAGCTGCGCGTCGAACCAGCCGATGGCCTCGGCCACCTGCTCGGGGCTTCCCACCACCCAGATCTTCTGGTCGATGGACTCCTCCAGGGTCGGGATCAGCCCCGGCTTGGCCGGCTTGCCGTCGGGACCCATGTAGCCCTTGCTCCACCCGTAGGGGCCCAGGAACTTCCAGAACTCGTCGTGACCGTTGCGCACCGTCGCCACCGCGTCCTCGTAGGTGTCCTCCACCCTGACGTTCATGACCAGCAGGCGGTGCTCGCCCCGGGCCAGCTCGCGGCCGTGGTGGGCCTGGAACCGCTCGGCGAACTGCTCCCAGCGCATCTTCACGAAGGAGTGATGGTTGTTCCAGAACACCCCTCCCCAGCCCCAGCGGGGCACCTGCTCGAGGGTGGGGGGAGAGGTGATCGCTTGCCAGATCTCGTAGGGGTAGAGCGGCCGCGGCACCAGCGACAGCTCGGAGACGAACCCGCCCCGGTCGGGGATGCCCGCCGGAGGGAAGTCGTAGACGTCGCCGTGGAAGCTGAACGTCTCGTTGTCCAAGGCCAGCCGGATCACCTGCATGGCCTCGTCGAACTGCTTGCGGTTGAGCTCGTCGGCCGCGGCCTTGTCGGGGTTGTCGAAGCTGCCGATCTTGGTGCCCAGCGTCTCGGCCTCGCGCGGGACGGTTCCTCTGCCCACTCCCAGAATTCCCCGGCCGCCCGAGATGTTGTGCATCGTCGCGAAGTCCTCGGCGAGGCGCAGTGGATGCCACTGGGGCACGATGTTGAACGCCATGCCGATGCGGATGTTGTCGGTGCGCTCGGCCAGGATCGTGCCCACCAGGATCCCGTTGGGGACCACCTCGTAGCCCTCGTGCTGGAAGTGGTGCTCGGTCAGCCAGTAGGAGTCGAACCCCAGCCGGTCACACACCACCCCCATGTCGATGATCCGCTCGGTCGCACGCCACATTTCCTTGTGGCCGAAACGCCGGTCCATGGGAGCGGGCGGACCCGCCCCCGCGTCTGTGAACTCGACCCCGCCGAACAGAAACACACCGGTGCGCACGGCTTCCACTGTAGGCGCGGCAGGGGATCGTCCCCGTCAGCGGCCGCGGTGATTCAGCAGTCGCGAATGACGCGGAAGGCTCGCATGGCGGCCTCCCGGCACCACTCCCCCATGGCCTCGTCGACTGCCGCGACGTCGGCGCGGGGGACGTCGTCCCAGGCCTGCTGGCTTTCCCAGCGGATTATGGCGTGCACCCGGCCGGGGTCGTCGTCGTCGACCCACATCTCCTTGCCCGCGAACCCGGGGCGGCTCTCCAGGTAGCGGCTCCAGTGGCGTTCCTCCTCGGCCAGCCACTCGTCGCGCTCGGCCGGGTCGACTTCGAACGTCAGGAACTCGATCACCATCGGCCTCAGGGTAGAGGCCGAGCCGAGAGGAGGGCGGCGGGCGACTTCAGTGTCCGGCGGCCCGGCGCGTAGGGTGGACGCATGACCGAGAGCGTCTGCGACCTGCGTAGCTACATGGCCGCCGCCGAGGCCGCGGGAATGCTGAACCGGATATCCGAGCCTGTGAGCCTCGAGCACGAGCTGGCCGACGTGGCCGCCGCGCTGGAGCGCTCCGACGCGGGGCCGGTGCTGTTCGAGGCGCCCAAGGACTCGCCGTGGCCGATCTTCTCGGGCGCGGTCAGCAGCCGGCGCACCGCGGCGCTGGCCCTGGGCTGCGAGCCCGACGAGGTGGTGGACCGCATGGGCCACGCCCTCGAGCCCGCCAACGGGGTGCCGACCGCTCGGGTGGACTCGGCGGCATGGCACGACGACTGCATGACCGGCGACGACGTGGACCTGGCCGCCATTCCTATCCCCACCCACTCGCGGGGCGACGGCGGCGCCTTCATCACCGGCGCTGTGAGCGTGACCAAGGACCCGATCAGCGGGCGGGGGAACCTGTCGTACAACCGGATGCTGATGCTGGACCGCAACGTTCTGGGCTTCAACGTCAACGAATGGCGCGACGTGGGCACGTTCATGCGCAGCCGGCCCGACCCCGGCGCGCCCTTCGACGTGGCCCTGGCCATCGGCCTCGACCCGGCGGTGATGATCGCGGCCGGGGTGCGCACGCCGGTCGACGAACTGCTGATCGCGGGCGCCCTGCGGGGCCGGCCGGTCGAGGTGTGCCGGGGGCGGACCGTCGACGTGGACGTGCCGGCGCACGCCGAAGTGGTGATCGAGGGCCGGATCCGGCCCAACCAGCGGGCCGACGAGGGGCCGCTGGCCGAGTTCCACGGGTATCACGGCGAGATGTGGCCCAGCCCCACGGTCGAGGTGACCGCCGTCTCCTGGCGCCACAGCCCCATCTACCAGACGATCATCCCGGGGTGGTACGAGCATGTGTTCATCGGCAACGTGCTGCCCCGCGAGCCGCTGCTGCGCCGCTTCGTGCGCCACATCGACCCCGGCGCCGACGTCCACATCCCGCCCTACGGCAACGGGTTCCTGGCCGTGATCCAGATCGACCGCGACAACCCGGGCACGCCCAAGAACCTGGCCATGGCCGCCATGGCGGCCCACATCAACATCCGCAACGTGATCGTGGTGGACCGCGACATCGACGTCAGCCAGCCCTCGGAGCTGCACTGGGCCCTCACCAACCGGGTCCACTGGCTCGACGACGTGTTCACCGCCGGCGATGCCCAGGGCCACGAGATGGATCCCACCGCCGACAACCGGGGCGTCGGCACCAAGGTGGGCATCGACGCCACCTACAAGCGGGAGCGCCGCGAGTACGGCGAGCGGGTGGCCTACGCGCCGGTTGATCTGGGGAAGTACCTGTCGTGACGGGAGCGGGTGGAGCCGTCGCCCTCGCCCCGGGGAAGTACCTGTCGTGACGGCCGCGAGACGAGTCCGCTCTCGCGCCCCGGGGAAGTACCTGCAGTGAGCGGGCCGCGGCGGGTGGTGGTGGCCATCAGCGGGGCCACCGGCGTCGTCTACGGCGTCCGGGCCCTGGAGCTACTGCGCGAGGTCGACGACGTGGAGACCCACCTGGTGATCACCGGGCCCGGCCGCCAGACCCTGGCCTATGAGACCGACCTCGCGCCGGCCGACGTGGAGGCGCTGGCCGACGTGGTGCACGGCTCGCGCGACATCGCCGCGCCGATCTCGTCGGGCTCCTACGCCACCGCGGGGATGATCATCGCCCCGTGCTCGATCAAGATGCTCTCGGCGGTGGCCAATTCCTTCGGCGCCGACCTCGTGTCGCGGGCCGCCGACGTGACGCTCAAGGAGCGGCGGCCGCTGGTGCTGATGGTGCGGGAGACGCCGCTGCATCTGGGCCATCTGCGCCTGATGGTGCAGGCCTCGGAGATAGGCGCGCTGGTGTACCCGCCGGTCCCGGCGTTCTACACCCGGCCCTCGTCCATCGAGGACTTGGTGGACCACTCGGTGGTGCGGGCCCTCGAGCATCTGGGCGTCGAGGTCGGCGGCCTCCCCCGCTGGGGCGAGTAGACGCCGGCTCGCCCGCCCCACGGCCGGCGGGTCCTGTCACGGGCGCGCCCTGGCGGCGCAAGCGCCGCCATTGCTTGCCCCCGTGCCACCCCCCGGCCTTCGTGATCGGTTCCCAGCCGGACGTGCGGTCTTTCTAGTTCAGGGTGCGCAGCACGACTTGGGCGGTGTTGCGGCCTGAAGCACCCCAGATTCCGGCGCCTGGGTAGGTGCCCGCGCCCGACAGGAACAGCCCTGGGACCGGCGGCCGGTAGCGGCTCAGTTCCCTGCGCCGGCCGAACAGCGACGCCAGCGGCGACCCCGAGTAGGAGGGCGTGTAGCCGCGGGCCAGGAACAACTCCCGCTCGTAGCGGTCCGGTGTCATGGTCCGGTAGCGGTCGACGGAGTCCAGGAAGCCGGGCTGAAGCAGGCTCGACCACAGTTTCAGCCACCGGGCCGGCTCCGCCGACCCCTCCCAGCCCCCCTCAAGGTTGTACGGGGTGAACAGCGTTTCCAGGCTCAGCACGTGATGGCCGTCACCGCTGCGCATCGACGGATCCAGCACCGACGGCACGTTGGCCATCATGGTCGGGTGCTCCGCCACCCTGCCGAGGGGCCTCAGCCGGTGAGCCTCGGCCAACTCCGCAGCCGATGGTGATATCACGAAGTTCGACTGCGCCGGATCGCGGTCCTCGAACAGGTCCAGCAGCGCCGACTCCTCGAGAGCCGGATAGCGCGGGATGTCGTTGATAACGGCGTCGATCTTCGACTGGTACCCGTCGCCCGGAGCCTGCGAGCGGGCTCGGCCCACGAAACGGCGCGCCCTTGCGCGGTGGGGCTCTGCCAGCCAGTGGGTCGCCACCGGGGCCGGGTCGCAGGTCGCCACCACTGCGCCCGCCACGACCTCGGTGCCGTCGACCAAGCGCACACCCCGTACGCCCCTGCCGTCTCCCAGAAGCCCGACCACCGGCGTGCCGCAGCTCAGACGACCGCCGGCCGCAATGAACGAGGCGGCCAGGGCATCGGTCAGGGCGCCGCTGCCACCGACAGGCCGGCCCGTCTTGACCATGTGGCGCATGGCGAAGAGCATCCCGGCCATACCGGTGCCGGGAGCGTCCGGGGGCGCGCCCCAGATGGTGGGGCCATTGGACATGGCCGGCATGACCACGGCCTCGTCGTCGAAGTAGGACCGCATCACGTCCAGCGCGCTGGCCCGGCTCCACTGCAACAGCCTGACGCCACCCCTCCCCCGGCGGGCCAGCAGGCGGGCCAGCATCCTCGGCGTGGAGGCTGGACCGGTGCTCATCTCGAGGCTGAGCTCGGCCACGGGCCGGGCGTCAGCGAGATAGCGGCGGTAGGCCTCGGCCTGGGAGGGCCGGTGGCGCCCGATCGACTCGATAGTGCGTTCGCTGTCGTTGAAGAACAGCCACGGCGGGCTGCCGTCGTAGCTCATGTAGACGGTGGCTGGATCGGCTTCGAGGTACCGCAGCCCGTGAGCGGCCAGGTCGAGGTCGTCCATGAAGGGCATGGCCCGCACCAGGGTGTGGTCGCAGCTGCAGATGTTGAAGCGGGCGTCGAGGTCGCTGACGGTCGAGGCGCAGCCGCCGACTTCGTCTCGGGCCTCCACCAGCATGGTGGCGACGCCCGCTCGGGCCAGGTAGGCGGCGCAGATGAGGCCGTTGTGCCCGCCCCCGACCACCACGACATCGGTGTCGCGGTCGGACTGGGGCTGACCGCGGGCCGCGCCGGACTCGACGACCGCTGGGGCGCCGCTCACGGCCTTCGACCTGTCGGGTCGGTGTCGGAGCGGACGACGACCAGCGAGTCGGTCCCGCGCTGATCGAGTTCGTCGACCAGTTCGGTGACCTGGGGGTCGTCGGGCTCGGCCCCGGCGACGGCCACCGTGAACCGGGCTGCCGTCGGGACGTTCTTGGTCATGCCGACGGGGCTGGTGAGCGCGGCGGCCGCACGGGCCGGCGTCAGCCGCTGGTACGGCGAGCATCCCGCGGCGGCGGCCACCCGCAGCGGGCGGTGGACCCGGTCGGCGATCACGTACCCGAGCGCGTCGGCGCCGATGCAGGCCACCACATGGGTGGAGGCGGCCGGGATGGGGGGCTCCCACGGTGCGGGGG
>VYCW01000107.1 GCA_009843735.1 Acidimicrobiaceae bacterium
AGGTCGCCAACCGCGTCGCCGTCAGCGCGCACCACAACAACTTCGACATCAACGGGCTGTGGAGCGAGCGCACGATCAAGTACCTCGAGGCCCGCGCCGCCGGAGGCGCCGGGCTGATCATTGCCGGCGCCATCCGGGTGCATCCCCGCAACCCCGAATCGATCTGCTGGCCGCGCTCGGACTGGGCCTTCGCGCCCGGTCAGTCCGACATGTTCCGGGCCGGCACATCCGCCGTCAAGGCCCACGGCACGACGATCTTCGCCCAGCTCGCCCACGGCGGGCGCCAGTACTGGGACAGCGGCGAGGACATGGAGCCGCTGCTGGCGCCCTCGGCCATCGCCTGTCCGGCCATCGCCGAGACGCCCAAGGAGATGGAGCCCGAGGACCTCGCCGAGGTCGCCGAGTCGTTCGCCGAGGCCGCCGCGATCTGCGCGCAGGCGGGCTTCGACGGCATCGAGGTGCACGCCGCCTACGGCTACCTGCTGTCGTCGTTCATCACGCCCATCACCAACCGCCGCGACGACCGCTACGGGGGCGATCTCAAGGCTCGGATGCGCTATCCGCTGGAGGTGGTCGCCCGGGTGCGGGAGGTGATCGGCCCCGGTATGGCTCTCGGCGTCCGGATGGTTGCCGACGAACGCCTGGAAGGCGGCCTTGCGGCCGCCGACGCTCCGCTGGTGGCTGCCGCGTTCGAGGCGTCCGGGTTGGTCGACTATCTGAGCGTGGTCAGCGGCACCTACGCCAGCGAGGGAGTGCTGGACCCGACGCTGTACGTCGAGCCGGGATGCGACGTGCATCTCGCCGAGAGCGTCAAAGGGGCGGTGCAGGTGCCGGTCCTGGTGGCTGGGCGGATCAAGGATCCCGCCATGGCCGAGAGCATCGTCGCCGAGGGCCGAGCCGACCTTGTGGCGATGACACGGGCCACGATCTGTGACCCCGACATGCCCCGCAAGGCCCGCGCCAACCGCATCGACGAGATCCGCTGGTGCATCGGCTGCAACCAGCGCTGCATCGGCAACCTTGAGCACCACCTGCCGATCAGCTGCATCCAGAACCCGGTCTCCGGGCGCGAGTTCGATCCGTTCTGGGCGCGCCTGCAGCCTGCGCCGGCGCCCAAGGCGGTGATGGTGATCGGCGCGGGTCCGGCCGGTTGCGAGGCGGCTCGGGTGCTGGCCGAACGCGGCCATCGGGTGACGCTGCTCGACCGGGCCGAGGTGATCGGCGGGCAGATCCGCGTCATCGAACGCGGCAGCGGCCGGGGCGAGTGGGGCGACGTTCACCGCTACTACTCCAATCGCCTCGACGCGCTCGGAGTGGACCTGCGCCTCGGCGCCGCGGTGTCGGCGGCCGATGTGCAGGCGCAGCGTCCCGACGCGGTGGTGGTCGCCACGGGATCGGTGGCCCGCACCCTGCCGTTCGAGCACCTGCCGGCGCTTGAAGGCGTCGAGGCCTCTGTCGATGTGCGCTCAGTTCTCAGCTCCGAGGTGGAGCCGGGGCAACGGGTCGTTGTGTATGCCGGGGACAACTACTTGCAGGGCTTGACCGCGGCCGACACGCTGCTGGACCGCGGCCACCGCGTCGACTTGGTGGTGCCCGCGGCGTCGCCGGGCGCTAAGGCCGAGGCTCAGACCGTGCACACGGTCGTATCGCGGATCGTCTCGAAGGGCGTGGCCTCCATGCGAGCGATGAGCGCCCTGACCCGCTTCTCGCCGGGCCGTGTTGAGGGTGTGGACATGCTCTGTGGCACGTCCTTCACGCTCGAGTGCGACACGCTGGTGAGCTGCTTCGGCGGCGTCGCCGACGACAGCCTCTACCACCGGCTCAAGGGCTGCGTCCCAGAACTGCACCGCATCGGCGACTGCGTGGCGCCGCGCACCACCGACGCGGCCATCTTCGAGGGGGGCCGCATCGGCCGCCTCATCTGACGCTGGCGTGTGCCGGCCCGAGTGAGAGAGTCTGATCCCTGCCATGAACATCGAGGAGTTGCGCAAGTCCCAATCGCTGGAGGGCCAGGTGGCCATCGTCACCGGGGCGTCCCGGCCCAACGGCCAGGGTCGGGCCATCTCCAAGGCGCTGGCGGTGCGGGGCGCCAAGCTGGTGATGACGGACCTGGAGGGCGACGACCCCCGCTACAACTACGAGGGCTTGGGAGTCGGGTCCGGCGAGATGCTTGCTGAAGCCGTCGAGGAAGTCACAGCGCTTGGAACCGATGCCATCGGGGTCACCGCCGACATCACCGACAAGGCTGAGATCGACAGGGTCGTCGATGCCGCGCTGGAGGCCTTCGGCGGGATCGACATCCTGGTGAACAACGCCGGATCGGTGCACGGCCACTTCATCGCCGAACTCACCGACGACATATGGGACGCCTCCTACCGGGTGAACCTCAAGGCGCCGGTTGACTTCGCCGCGGCCGTGCTGCCCCACATGCGAGAACGGGGTGGCGGGTCGATCGTGCAGAACACCTCAGTGGCTGGCCTCGTCGCCTTCGCCGGTGGAGGCTGCTACAGCGGCACCAAACACGGCGCGGTCGGGATGATGAAGGTGATGGCCGAGGAGTTCGGCCCGGACAACATCCGGGTGAACGCGGTCTGTCCGGGCAACGTATGGACTGACATCAGCCAGCGCGAGGCGGAACTATTCAGCGAGCGCGGTTTCGGCGACAGCGCTGCGCAGGTCATCCAGACGATGAAGGACATGGCCAGCCTTCCGGGCCGCTACGCCACCCCTCAAGACATCGCCGAGGCGGTCGCCTTCCTTTGCACCCCCGGCGCCAAGTTCATCACCGGCATCACGCTCAGAGTGGACGGCGGGATCAGCATCGTCGGGGCCTAGAGGGTGCCCCGGGCGGAGACGGTCAACAGTAGGCGTGCTCGGTGACCATCCCGGTGAGCTGCATCGCCCGCAGGACCGGCTTGCCTGAAGCCCCGGCCACCACGGCCCGGTGGTGCTCGGTGTAGGCCATGCAGTCCATCACGATCACGTCGACATCCTGAACTGCCAGCGAGCGGGCCACCTCGGCGTACTGGTCGTCGCTGAAGACCACGTCCTCTCCGGGCACCTGCGGTGCGGCGTAGTGGGCGTGGATCTCCAGTCCGCGGCGTTCGCCCAAGGCCAGCCAGTGCTGGATCTCCTCCTCCATGGCCGCCTCGACCGGCTGCATCACCCCGATGGCACCGGATCCACCGGCGACGGTGGCCGCGGTGTCCTCGAGGATCGTGTAGGGAGTGACTACGCCCTCCATGGCGTCGAGCTCCTCCCAGGGGAGGGTGCAGCAGATCATCACCGCGTCGCATCCGTCGTGCAGCAGGCGCTGCGCCTGCCGCTGGAGCCCCTCCAGCACGACCTCGCGGGTGATGTTGACCGTCGATCCGTCCTCGAGGATCTCGGCGTACGAGTTGGGCTCCACCCCTTCGGACAGCGCCCGCAGTTCGTCGTCGCTCATGCCGTCCTGAGAGCCGCAGACCACCAGGTCCGCCTCGAGGTCGAGGTGCTCCTCGACGAACGCGATCATCTCCGGGTCGGACCGGTAGGGGACCAGCACTCCGATTGTCGTCATGGTCTTTCTCCTTGTTCAGCTCTGCTTGCGGGCGGTCACAGCCCTGGCGCCATACCGCCCGCGATCGGGATGCTCACCCCAGTCAGGTAGCGCCCCTCGGGACCGACCAGGAAGGCCACCACGCCGGCCACCTCTTCTGGCTCGCAGGAGTAACCGAGCGGGATGAAGCTGACCTCCAGCTCTTCTGCCTCCTCGTACGACAGCCCGTGCATGTCCATGTGCATCTCCATGACCCGGGCGTGCAGTTGGGTCCTGACCGAGCCCGGGCAGATGGCCACGCAGCGGATGTTGTCGGGGCCGAACTCCAGCGCGATGGCCTTGGTCAGCCCGATCACGGCGTGCTTGCTGGCGGTGTAGGGCGGCGGTATCCCGGCGATGGCGCCCAGCCCCGACATCGAGGAGTTGTTTACGATCACCCCGCCGCCGGCGGCCTGCATGTGGGGGATGACCGCGCAGCTGAACCGGTTGACCCCCATGAGGTTGACCGCCAGGGTCTGCGACCAGATCTCCTCGGAGTTCTCCAGCAGCTGGTGGCTGCCGATCCCCACGCCCGCATTGTTGACCAGGATCTCCGGCGGTCCCAGCTGCTCGACAACTGTGGCCACGCAGGACTGCACCGAGTCACCGTCGGTGGCGTCAGCATGCACGGCGCCGGCCCGTCCGCCCGAGGCCACGATGCCGGCCGCCCGCTCGGCCAGCTCGTCGGCCGTGCTCTCGAGGTCGACCAAGGCAACGGTCGCACCGAGGCCGGCGAGCTTGGCGGCCACCGCCGCGCCCATGCCTCGCGGATGGGAGGCGCCCGTGACGATGGCGGTCTTGCCTTCAAGGCTCATGTGAACGGCCTCCTCAAAGCTCGATGGCGTCGAACAGGTCGCCTCCGTCGAAGGTCAGCGCATCCCAATGCTCGATGAAGCGCCCGTCGGCGGCCTTCCGGAAGAAGTCGGCGGATCGGTAGGCGACGGTGTCGCCCGAGGACGGGTCGATGCCCTCGACCCGTTGCAGGATCACCTCCATGTCGCCGTCGACCATGGTCAGGATCGTTTCGCGCTTGAGGGACGTCATGGCCTGCTTGATCGCCTCAACCTCCTCGAACAGCGCGTCGGCGCTGGTCTCATACGGCTGGGTGTTGGAGTGATAGTCCGGGTGGAGAAAGGCCCGGGCCTCCTCGTAGCGGCCGTCGGTCAAGCACTCGTACAGCTGCTCGACGTTCGGCTTGGGCTTCTTGCCGGTCATCGCTGTAGTCCTCTCCGGGAGATTCCGGTCACCCGCTCTCTTCGCGGACGCGGACGCCGGCCATGATGCCGCCGTCGATCACGAAGTCGGCGCCGGTGGCGTAGCTCGACTGGTCCGAGGCGAGGAACAGGACGGTGTTGGCGATCTCGTGGGGCCGGCCGACGCGTTCGAGGGTGGTGATCTTGTGGGTGTAGGACGCCTCCTCCTCGATCATCATCTCAGTGTCGATCATGCCGGGGCAGACGCTGTTGACGCGGATGCCGTGGCGGCCCCATTCGAAGGCCGCGCTCCGGGTGAGGCCCCGCACCGCGAACTTGCTGGTGACGTAGGCGCCGACCTCGTCGGACGCGACGAACCCGTTCGCTGACGAGATATTGACGATCGAACCGCCGCCGTTGCGCCTCATGGACTCGAACACGGCCCGCATCCCGAGGAACACGCCGGTCGCGTTGACCGCCATCGTCTGCTCGTACAGCTCCACCGATGTGCTCTCGAGCGGCGAGAACCGCGCGATCCCGGCGTTGTTGACGAGGACGCCGGGAGGGCCGAGGGTGTCCTGGCAGAACTGGACTGCAGCGGCCCACTGATCCTCGTCCGTCACGTCCAGTTCGAAGGGCGCAGCCGCGGGCCCGATCTCGTCGGCCACCGCCCGGCATGTCTCGGCGTTGATGTCACACACCAGGACGCGGGCGCCGTGCCGGGCCAGGGTCCTGGCCGACTCGGCTCCCAGCCCCCGGCCGGCTCCGGTGACGATGGCGATCTTGCCCTCAAGCTGAGTCATTCGTCCCTCTTATGGGTGGGAGGCGCCGTCGGTGTGGCCGCACCGGCGCGGTCACGCCGAGACCGGCTCGGGCGTGCCAACCTGTTGGCGAAGCCGACGGACGTACCACCGCTGGAAGTCTCCGATGAAGCTCTCCTGGGGAGCTAGGCGACCGGGACGGTAGGCGCGCGACGTTGCACCCTGGTAGGTCCGCTCCCAGATCGGGAAGTCCTCGTCGTTGACCTCGGTGTAGAACTCGCACACCTCGTCGACGTCGTAGTCCCGCCCCTCCTCCGCGTCCTTGTCGACCAGCCACGTTGTCTGCCAGTAGACCTCGTTGTGAGCCGCCGGCCTGATGCTGAACATGGTGGCGTGGTCAGCCGACATGAACAGCGAGTCGAGCGGGTTGAAATTGGAGAACACCGAGGCGCCGTCGGACTCCGTGAACCGGCCCATCAGCGGAGCCACCCGCTTACCGCCGATCGTCTCCGACTGGTAGCCGGGGGCCAGCGGGCCCCGCACAAGCCAGCGGAACTGCTCGGCTTCCTCGCCGTCCTGGACGACAACGCCGGTCACATCGGGGAGTTGGGTCAGAGCGGCCTCCCATTCCTTCATCTCCTGCTCTGCCTGGGCCTCAGCCGTGATCACCTCCGCGGTTCGGGTGGCCGCGGCCGCTTGCCAGTAGGCCGGGGTGCGGGTCTTGGTGAAGTTGGGGTGCACGACAGGCACGTGATACGGGTCGATGGTGTTCTCCACGAGGGTCTTCCAGTTGGCGGTTGCCGGGAAGCCGTGGACCCGGATTACCTTGGCGTCGGCGATTCCGTAGTACTGAAAGAGCTCGTGGAAGGGCTGGTAGGCCGCGTCGAAGTCGGTAGGGGTGTCTGACACCGACAAGAAGATCAGGCCTTGGAACACACGCAGGTGGCACGGACGGAGGTTGTGGGCCTCCGGATCGAAGGTCTCGTCGAAGACCACTTCGAGACGGCGGGACTTGATCCGGCCCTCCAGGCTGTAGCTCCAGTTGTGGTAGGGGCAGGTGAGCTGGCGCAATCCCTTGGCGCTCTCGTCGCAGAGGCGGGCGGCCCGGTGGCTGCACACGTTGTAGAAGGCGCGCACGATGCCGTCGCTGCCCCGCACGACGATTATCGACTCGCCCAGCAGCGACACGACCATGGTGTCTCCGGCGTCGGGAATCTGCGAGACGTGCCCCACGATGTACCAGAAGCGCTCCAGTAGCTCGATGTCCGCGGCCCACACGTCGGGATCGGTGTAGAACCCCGCCGGCAGCCCGTAGCCCGGCCGGTACTGCTCGAGGAGTGGACTGATCCGTTCTGACCTCACGTCTCCTCCCGGTCGTATGCTAATGTGGGTCTTGACCCATATTAGGCACGCGGAGTCTCCGCGTGTCAAGTGACGGGCTGCGGGATGACCGGCTGCTCGCCGACGTGCCCATCAGAAGCCGCCCCGTCATGCCAGCGTGCGATGGATCGCCGCGATGAGCTTGCCCGCGTCGGGGAGGTAGGCCTGCTCCAGCTGCGACGTGCTCGGCACGGGGATGTTGGGGGCCGCCACCCGCTCGATGGGGGCGTCCAGCAGGAAGAAGTTGTCGCCGGCTGCGGCCTGGGCTGCCAGCTCGGCGCCGAGGCCGCCGCGTATGCGGCTCTCCTCGATGATCACCAGCCGGTTGGTCTTGGCCACCGAGGCGAAGATCGTTTCAGCATCGAGCGGGACGATGGTGCGGGGGTCGACGACCTCGACGGAGACCCCCTGCTCTGCCAGCGTCTCCGCGGCGATCAGGGCCTGGTTCACCATGGCGCCGAAGGCGACCACGGTGACGTCGCTGCCCTCCCGGCGGACGGCCGCCTCCCCGAACGGCACCAGATGGTCGCCGTCGGGTACATCCGATTCCGCGTTCTGGAGACACAGGAGCATGTGCTCAAGGAACAGGACGGGGTCGTTCGAGCGGATCGCGGTCTTCAGGAGACCCTTGGCGTCGGCCGGGGTGGACGGCATGGCGATGGGCAGGCCGGGCGTCTGGAAGAAGTGGGTCTCGGTGGACTGAGAGTGGTGCAGGCCGTAGGCGAAGCCTCCGCCGGTGGGCATGCGGATCACCAGCGGCACCTCGTACTGGCCCTGGGTCATGTACCGCCACTGGGCCACCTGGTTCACGATCTGGTCGGCGGCCAGCAGCGCGAAGTCCGAGAACATGATCTCGACGACGGGCCTCATGCCCTCGAGCGCCGCACCCATGGCCACACCGACTAGCGCGTTCTCGTGGATGGGGGTGTCGACAACCCGCTCGGTGCCGAACTCCTCGGCCAGGCCGGCGGTGATGCCGAGGTTGGAGACCCTGATGTCCTCGCCGAGCAGGAAGACGCGGTCGTCGCGCTGCATCTCCTCGCGCAGCGCGTCCGTCAGGGCGTCCATGTACTTCACCACCGCCATGCTCACAGCACCCCGGTCTCGGCCAGGTTCTCGAACACGTAGCCAGCGCTGGGCAGCTCGTCCTCCAGGGCCCGCTTGAAGGCGGTGTCGACCTCTTCACGGGCCGCGGCTCGGGCCGCCTCGACCGCGCCGGCGTCCATCGTTCCCCGCTGGATCAGGATCGCCTCGTAGCGGCTGATCGGATCCCTGCCCTTCCACTCCTCGACCAGGCCGTCGTCGATGTAGGTGAGGGGGTCGGCGTCGAAGTGGCCGGCGATGCGGCAGGTGACCAACTCCAGCAACACCGGTCCGTTGCCGCTGCGGGCCGCCTCGACGGCTTCGAGGGCCTCGCCGTAGACGAGCTCCACGTCGTTGCCGTCGACGCACTCGTTGGGGATCCCGTAGTAGCCGGCCCGGCTCCCGACGCCCTCGGCGTCCGGGGGGAAGTGGACATCGTGGTAGCTGAACTCCACGACCTGGTTGTTGGCCACGATGATCACTAGCGGGAGGCCCCAGATGGCGGCCATGTTCATCGTGGCGTGGGAGTCCGGGGTGTTGAAGGCGCCCTCGCCCACATGGACCATTACCACCCGAGCCTGGCCGCGCATCTTGACCGCCTGGGCCGATCCGGCTGCCATCGTGAGGTTGGCGCCCAGGACGCCCGACACCCCGTGAGTGTTGTGCTCCCGGTCGCCGAGGTGTATGCCGCCGACGCCGCGGTTGATGCCCGTCTGCCGCCCCATCAGTTCGGCCACGAGGGCGTTCATGTCGGTGCCCCGGCCGAGGTAGTCGCCGAACCCCCGGAATGTCGGGTAGAGGATGTCGTCTGGCTCGAGCGCGGCGGTGATGCCGGCCGAGATCGCCTCCTGGCCGGTGGCGGGGTGGGACATGCTCTCGCACCGGCCCCGCCTGATGAGCCTCATGTGCCCCTCGTCCAGGGCGCGGGCCCGCAGCATTTCGCGATGGAGGGTTCTCTGCAGGCCGGGGTCGTTGCTTGCGGGCAGGCGCTCTGGGCGTGGTCGGGACTCCGGTCGGCTCATGGGCTCGGGCGCTTCGTCGACGGTTGGGAGCGAGTCCGGGGCTGGGGCGGGGCCTGCCGCCGCGCCGGCCAGGGCTTGCTCGACGTCTGCCTTCGTGACCCGCCCCTTCGGGCCGGTCGCGTCCACATCCGACAGATCGATGCCGTGTTGCTCCGCAAGCCTCTGGGCCGCGGGGGTGGCGACAACCCGCTGCGAGCCGTCGAGCATCACGACCCGCTCTTTGGACACGGCATCCGGCTCCGCGGCGACGGCGGTGCTCACGGTCGCAGGTACCCGCGCTGGCGCCGCCGAGCCGGCGGATCCGGGTGCAGTGCCGCGGGCGTCTCTGGCCGCCTCCGCGCTCTCGGCGATGACGGCGATCAGCTCGCCCGGTACTGCCTCGCCGCCCTCGTCGAGGCGGATGTCTATGAAGCCGTCGCAGACCGCCTCCACCTCGACCACGGTCTTCTCGCTCTCGACCATGGCGATGACCTGGTCCTCGACGACCGCGTCCCCCGACGTCACCAGCCATTCCTGAAGGACCATCTCGCTGGTCGACATGCCCACCTTGGGCATGAGTACCTCTGCGCTCATGGGGTCACTCGCCGGCCGACAACAGCATCTCGCACAGGCCGACCGACAGGCCCGCCAGCATTCCGCCGTCGAGCACCAGGGAGCTGCCGCTGATGTAGCGGCAGTCGTCGGAGGCCAGGAAGTGGATCGTGGCGGCCACTTCGTCCATCTCGCAGACCCGCCGCAGCGGGGTCAGGCTGTTGAAGGCGGCCACCTCCGCTTCAGAGTCGGTCTCGTCAGCGAGGGTCTCGGTGGCCACCGTGCCCGGCGCGACGGACACCACCCGGATGCCGCGGTCGCCGAGTTCGATGGCCGCGGTGCGGGTGACCGCGTCCACCGCCGCCTTGGATGCGCTGTAGGGGCCGTACTCGGGCACCGAGATGTGGGCCGCCAGGGAGGACACGTTGATGATCACGCCTCCGTCGTTCATGACCGGCGCGCCGTGCTTGATGCAGTAGACCGTGCCCAACACGTTGACCTCGTGGTCACGGCGGAAGGCCTCGGTGTCGCCCGTCTCGATGGGGCAGTCGAAGTCCCAGACGCCTGCGTTGTTGACCAGGACGTCGAGGGGTCCTAGCCGGTCGCGTACCTGGCTCATAAGGGTCCGGACCTGCTCCTCGTCGCTGACATCGGCCCGGATGAATGTGGCTCCGAGCCGGCTGGCCAGTTCGGAGTGGTCCGAGCGGTTGCAGAAGGCGACGGCGGCCCCGGCGGCCAGCATGCGCTTGACGGTGGCGAGTCCGATCCCGCTGCCGCCGCCGGTGACCAGCACCACCTTGTCGTTGACTGAGAACATTGCATCCCTGCTTTCTGAGCGATCAGGACCGGAACCCGAAGGCCGGCCACCTAGGTCCCCACACCCTGCAAGAAGAGGTCGACGGCCAGTTCGGGAATGTCGTCCAGTTGGAGGGTGGACTCGGGCATCCAACGCTCGAAGATCAGGCCGCTGATCAGGCTGCGCAGGACGCGGGTCAACTCGGAGGCCGACCGGTCGGCGCGGATCTCTCCCGTCTCCTGACCTCTCCCGATGACGACCTCGAGCGCTTGGTCGGAGGGGTCGACGGCCGGCAGGAGGGCCGCCACCTCGTCACGGTTCGGCCTGAGGGTCTCCCGGTACATGACTCGGGCGAACTCCTCGATCTCGGCCGACACCTCGAGGTCCGTTCGCACTATCACCAGCAGTTGCTCGCGGATGGGCGCATTGGTAGGGAGCGGTTCGAGCGTCTCTACGATGCCTGCGAACCAGGCCGCCACCGCCTCGCGGAAGACCTCGTGCTTCGATTCGAAGTAGTTGTAGATGGTGCCCTTGCCGAGGCCCGCGGCCAGGGAGATGTCGTCGACCCGGGCTCCGTCGAAGCCCTTGGCTGCAAACTCGGCGGTGGCCGCTTCGAGCAGCCTGCGCCGATGCTCGGCTCTGGTCGCCTCAGTCACACGGGGCACGCCAGTATTATGGGTGACGGCCCACTATAAGTCAATCGTATTCGGGCCGCGCTCGGCCGGTCTTGAGGCTTGCCGTCTTGCTCAGCCGGCGGCCCGGCTCTCAGCCAGCAGGCAGAGGATCTCGTACATGAGGGTGGCCCCCACCAGCGCCGTGTTGCCGGACGGGTCGAAGGGCGGGGCCACCTCCACCACGTCGCCGCCGATCAGGTTCAGGTGCCGGAAGCAGCGCAGCAGCGACAGGGCCTCGCGGGTGGTGATGCCGCCCACCTCGGGGGTGCCGGTGCCGGGCGCGTAGACCGGGTCCAAGCCGTCCACGTCGAAGCTGATGTAGGTGGGGCCGTCCCCCACAATGCGTTTAGCCTCCTCGGCGACGGCCTGCACGCCCAGTTCCTCGAACTCCTCGATGAACATGACCCGCATGCCCACGTTCTGGGAGAACTCCCAGCCGTCGCCCCAGTTCTGGGCGCCCCGGATGCCGATCTGGATGCAGCGGGCCGGATCGACCAGACCGTCCTCGGTCGCCAGGCGGAACGGCGCGCCGTGGTGGAACTTCTCGCCCCGGAACGGCCCCCAGGTGTCGGTGTGGGCGTCGATGTGGATCATCCCGATCGGGGCTTCGGGGCTGGCCAGGGCCCTGAAGATCGGGTAGGTGATCGAGTGGTCGCCGCCCGCGGCCAGCGGCAGCGCCCCGGCCTCCACGATGCGCCGGGTGAACGCTTCTATGTCGGCGGTGGCCGCCGCGTTGTCGAACACCCGGGAGAAGCGCACATCGCCCACGTCGGCCACCCGGGCCAGATCGAAGGGGTTGACCCCGGTGGCGTGGTTGATGGCCCGCATCAGCGACGACTGGTTGCGGATCTCCCGCGGCCCGTGGCGGGCGCCGGGCCGGTTGGTCACCCCGCCGTCGAAGGGCACCCCGAACATGGCGATGTCCACACCATCCAGGTCAGGCGTGTAGGGGGCCCGCATGAAAGTGGCGATCTCGGAGTAGCGGGGCTCGTAGAGAGGATCGTCCCCGACCTCGATGCCCCGCGTCGCCATGGTCTGAAGGCTAGGTCGCCGCCTCTACCTGGGTCTGCATCCGGTAGGTGACAAGCTTGTCGGTGTCGAGGGGACCGGGGGCGTAGTGGCAGACTGGCTCGTCGCCCAGTTCGAAGATCATCGTGCCGACACTCATCTGGGACCCGCTGCCCGCCCTGCTCTGGCAGACCGGCCCGGCGGCGTACATGGCCGCCAGTTCTTGGAGGGTCGAGTCGGGTCGCACGCTCTGGTCGAGCTGGCGCAGCCGTGCTACCGAGTGATCGAAGCGCACGTAGGGGTGAAGAGCGTCCTGTACCAGGGCGTGGTTGGTGTGCAGCGCCCGGTCGCCGTCAGCCGACACCGCCAGCGCCGTTGAGGAGACCTCCACCGCGACGGAACGGTCGCGGGAGCCGATCACGAAGCTGTTGCCGCTGGCTACGGGAACCCGTCCCAGCAGGGCCAGTGCCTCGTCCACCGTGGCGCAGCGCAGCAGGGCCGGGACTAGCAGTCCCGAACCGACCCCTGCGGGGCTGTGGGGAAGCTGGCTCAGCGTGGTGATGCCCACCGCCAGCCCGGCGCTGTTGACCCCGTTGAGCGCCAGCAGGCCCGCCAGAGACGGCACCAGGATCTCTAGCCGGGACGCGTCCAGGTAGCGCAGCATCACCTGGGTACCGTCGCAGTGGCGGTCCAGGTCCTGGGTCTGGGCGACGATGCCCTGGCCCCGGTGGTTGACGGCCAGCGCGCTGCAGCGCTCGCGGCCGTCGGCGGCAGGATCGGAGTCCCGGGCCTGAAGCTCGTCGAGATACCACCAGCACTCGTCGATGAGCTGCCACGCGAACATCGTCTGGAAGTCCTGGCCGGCCCCTTCGGCGATGCCGGCCACCTCCGCCATGAGATCGGGGACATGGGCCTCACCAGCGGCCCGCAGCCCGGTTCGTTCCGATACCTCGCCCACGAACGTCATCGGATCGACGCTTGGAGCCAGATGCTCGTACCAGGCGTCGATCGCGTCAGAGATCCGGGCGCGCAGCTCCTCGCCGTGCTGCCGGCCCCGGTCCTGCGGCGGACCGGTGAGGGTGAGTTCGGGAATCATCGCAGGGCCAGCCGACACGGCAGGGGTCGGTCGGGAGCGAACGAAAGTGCGAACTCGCGGCCCCAAGGCGGCTCAGGGTCGAGCATCTCGTGTTGGAAGCGGTCCAGGAAGCGGCCTACCGCCTCGGTCGCCTCCAGCAGGGCGAAGTGGCTGCCCACACAGAACTTGGGCCCGGTGAGAAACGGGAAGTAGGCCCGGCGCTCGAGACGCAGCGGGCTGTGATCGGTCCAACGATGGGGCAGGAACTCCGAGGGCCGCTCGAAGTAGCGGCTGCTCCGCAGAAGCACGTACTCGGGGATCAGGATCTCCCACCCGGCCGGCACCACGACGGGGCCGAGGTCGAGATCGGCGACCACGGCCCTGTTGGTCACGTGCACGGGCGGGTAGAGCCTCAGCGTCTCGTCCACGATGTGGCGGGGTGGGGCGTCGCGGGTGTGCTGGTTCCGGCCCACCAGGTCCAGTGCGAACGAGACGGTGTTGGTGACGGTCTCGTGCCCGGCCAGGATCAGAGTGACGGCCTCGTCTCTTATCCCGGTGGCGTCCAGCGCCGAGTGGGGTTCCGACGACGCATCGATCAGGACACCGATCATGTCGTCGCCGGGGTGTTCCGGGTCTCTGGCGTCCACCACGGCGGCTATCAGGCTGTGCAGGGCCGCAATGGCGGCCTGGAACGTCTCGGGCTCGTTGTCGAGGTCGGCGTTGGCCGGATCGGCCTCGGCCCAGGCGTGGATCTCCTCGACGGCGGTGTCGATGATCGCGGCGGCGTCGTCGTCGAGGTCGGTGCTGAATAGCAGATCGGCCACCACTCGCAGCGTCATCCGTCGCACCGCCGTGTGGAGGTCGAACTCGGAGCCCGTCGGCCAGGCGTCCAGCTCGGAGGTGATGATGGCGACCATGCGCTCATGGAACCGGCTCACGGCTCGGGCTCCCAAAGGCTTCACGATCCGCCGGCGACGGGGATGCCAGGTGGCCCAGTCGTAGTTGGTGAGGAGGCCCGAGCCGGTGGCGTGGCTCAGGCGCTGCAGCAATGCAGCCATTCCGATGTGCTGGAGCTTGTCGCCGAGGATGCGGTAGATGGCGTCGAGGTCGTAGACCACCGCCGTTCGGATCTCACCCAGATCGATGGCGACGAATTCGCCGTGTTGTTGGAGATTGACTAGGTACGGGTACATGCCAGCGGTGATGGCTTCCAACTGGTCGCCGTCCGGTCCCGGCGGCACTGGCTTCAGCATTGCTCCTCCGACTGTCTCGCGATGAGGTCCTGTGGCTGGTAGGGGATCGGGGTCAGCGAGCCGTGCGAGGGCATCGACAGAGGACGCGGGTTGCCGAGCCATTCGTCGATGTCGATCTGTTCCGGCGGCTTGTAATCGGCGGGGTGGGCCAGCGGCTTGTACCCCAACTCGGTGGCCAGCGCGTCTGCGTATCGGTCGAGGGCGGCCGCGTTCACGTAGTTGAGATGACCGGGCTTCTGGTAGTAGCTGTACCCGCCGCTCAGGTCGGGCTCCGGCCCCTCGACGATGCTACGCATCCGCTGCCAGCGCTCCGGGTCCTGGTCCTGGTCGCGAATGTGGTTGGCGATCAGGTCAGCCGTGGCTGCGAGCGCCCAGTAGCCGCCGGCAGCCAGGTTGGCCGGGCCCAGCACCATCATCTGCGGGTGGCGCCGGTGGAACGTCCAGATGAACAGGTCGTTGTCGGCATCGTTGCTGGAGATCCTGCAGTCCTCGTCGGCAACGAACGGCACCCGGTCGTAGTAACCGGTGGCCCAGATGATCAGATCGAGCTCCTCGGCAGCGCCGTCGACGAAGCGGACGGTGGTGTCGTCGAAGCGCTCGATCTCGGGCCGGGCCACCAGGTCGCCGTGGGACAGGTGGTGCAGTATCTGGTCGTTGAGTATGGGATGGTGGGCCAGCGGTGGGTGGTCGGGGGTGCCGAAGCCGACACGGCCCACATCGCCCACGTGGATCTCCAGGAACCGGCGCAGCCGCTGCTGATTCGACACTGAGTTGATGGCGAAGCAGTCGAGGGGGATGCCCCCGATCAGCTTCGGGAAGAACCAGTAGGCCCGCCTGGTGGAGATCACGGCCCGCTCGGCTGCGATCGCCGCGTCCACTGCGATGTCCACCGCGGAGTTGCCGGCGCCAACGACCATCACTCTCTTGCCTTGGAATTCCCGGGTCGACTTGTAGGTCTGGCTGTGGCGGGCCTCGCCGCGGAACGTCCCCGGATAGGTCGGCACGTTCGGCACCCTCTGGAAGCCGGGACACGCCACCAGGCCCCGGTAGCGGCGAACCTCGCCGGTGGACAGCGTGACCTCCCAGCACTCCCCGTCGCCGGAATCGACCGGTACTGCCCCGGTTACCCGCGTGTCGAAGGTGTAGTGGCGGGCCAGGCCGTGATGGGCGGCCCAGCCGTGGATGTAGTCGCGGATCTCCCACCAGCGTGGGTACACGGGGTAGTGGTCAGGCATCGGCAGGTCGGCCCAACCCGATCGGGCCGCCGACGAGATGAAGTGGGCCGACTCGTACATGCCGCTGCCGGGGTTGTCCATGTTCCACATCCCGCCGACCGCGGACCCCGCCTCGACGCCCTCGAAGGCCACACCGGCCCGCCGCAGTGCAAGCGACACCGACAGGCCCGACGGCCCTGCCCCCACGACCAGCCACCGGTCGGTGCGGTCGTCGGGCTTCCTCACGGCGCCACACCGTAGCTATGGTGCCGTCTCGTGCCGCTACTGAGGGTTGCGCAGTGTTCTCGCTAACCGGCAAGGTAACCGTGGTCACCGGCGCGGCTTCGGGAATCGGCCTGGCCACCGCGCGGCGTTTCGCCGAAGCAGGCGCCACGGTGGTGCTGAGCGACATCGTCGACAGTTCTGCGTTCGCGGCCGAGATCGACGCCGAGTTCGTGGCGGTCGACGTGTCCGAGGAGGACTCGGTCGCCGCACTGGTGGCCTCAGTGGTCGAGGCCCACGGCCGCCTCGACGTGATGGTCAACAACGCAGGGGTCTTGCTCACGTCCAAGGGGATCGACGCAGATTCGACCGAGGACGTTCGGCGCATGATGGACGTGAACCTGTTCGGGGTCCTGTACGGCATGAGGCACGCGTCGCGGGCCATGGAACGGGGCGGCTCCATCGTCAACACCGCCTCCATGGCCGGGATCGTCGGCTTCCCCGGCCTCAGCACCTACGGCGCCTCCAAATGGGGCGTGGTCGGCCTCACCCGGTACGGGGCCATCGAGTTCGGCCCGCTCGGGATCAGGGTGAACTGCGTCTGCCCCACCGGGGTCGCCACTCCGCTGGCGGGCGACACCCAAGACCACTGGGCGGCGCGGTCGCAGGCGCTGGCCCACCAGCACACCAACCGGCTCGCCACCGCCGACGAGGTGGCTGCCGCCATCCACTACCTCGCCAGCGACGAAGCAGCCATGGTCAACGGCCACGCCCTCAACATCGACGGCGGGCTCGGTGCCGGGATGAGCATCGAGATGATCGAGGCCGCGATCGGCGAGTCCATCCGCGACGGATCCTCCATCATCGAGTGATGAGCGACTCGAAGGACACCGGCCACGTGACTCACCCCGAAGTGCAACGGCTGCTCGACATCGAGGCCATCAAGGCGCTCAAGGCTCGCTACTGCTGGTACTGCGACGACCCCGACCAGCACCACCGCTTCCCGGAGCTGTTCACCGACGACGCGGTGTTCATCGAGGAGCCCATCGACCATCTGGTAGGCCGCGACGCCATCATCGAGTGGAACGAGGAGTACTCCCGCACCTGCATCTGGTCGCGCCATTACGCGGTGACCCCGCTCATCGAAGTCGACGGTGACAGCGCCTCGGGACGCTGGCAGGTGCTGCTGCTGTCGATCCAGCGCATCGATGGCGACGAGCAGATGCTGTGGGCCGCGGGCACCTACACCGAGGAGTACCGCAGGGTCGACGGTGAGTGGCTGTTCTCGAGGGTCCACGCCGCCGGCCGCTGGATGACCAGCTTCGACGAGGGCCTGGTCGAGCACCTCACCCTCTTCGACCAGCTATAGGCGGTCCGGGCCCGGTCCTAACCCTGGAGGCTGCTAGCCCGGGCGCGTCATCAGTCCAGGCCGAGGGCGTCAAGCAGCCAGTTCTGGGTCTGCCACACCGACAGCTCGAGATGCGACAGCCGGGCCGGTCGGGCCGACGCTGACCTGAGGCCGGCATAGGACCGGCGGCACATCTCAGCGTCCTGCTCCCAAACCGATCGCCCCAGCTCGAGTTGAGCCTCCCGGATCTGCTCGATGTACTCGGACTCGGCCAACTCGCGCTCCACCAGCAGGAACAGCTCGATGTCGAGTTCGTCGACCCGCCGGGTCGGCCTCACGTGCAACCACGCGGCCATGTCGGGGAACGTGAAGAAGCACAGCAGCGGGAAGACCACGCCGGCTGCCGAGTATGTGGTCTGATCGGTGTCGAGCGTCGAGATGGGCCGGTCGATGGTGGCCTGGTACTCCAGGGTGTTGCCGATGCGTGCGTAGCACCAGGGCTCGCCGCCATTGTCGAGGGGCTCGGTCAGTGACGCCGGCGTCATCTGCTCCAGCGAGTCGGGATGCACGCTGGCGACGTGGTAGTTCTCGGCCCAGTTGTCGACCATCGCGTTCCAGCTCCAGTCGGCGGTCTCGGAGAGCGTGGCTGAGACGACGAGCTCGTCGAGGCGCCAGCTGGACACCATGGCATCGAGGCCTGCGATCTGGGGAGCGAGCGGCTCGATACCCGGGTCGAATGTCATGAACACGAACCCGTTCCAGACCTCGTGGCGGTACTCCGGCAACCGGCAGCCGGACTTGTCGAAGTCGACCCTGTCCATGCGGGGCGCGCCCGACAGGCGCCCGTCGAGGCTGTAGGTCCACAGGTGGTAGGGGCACTGCAGCGCCGGGGCGGACCCGCGGCCCTCCACGATGCTCGCCCACCGGTGCCGGCACACGTTCGACAGCACATGCATGTCGCCGTCGCGGTCGACCGTGGCGACGATCGGCTCGCCCGCCATCTCCAGAGCCACGTAGTCGCCAGGGTTGGCCAGCTGTGACACGTGGGCGACGGGCAGCCAGGAGTGCCGGAACACCCGGTCGACGATCTCGTCGTAGACGGCCTGGTCGGTGTAGAAGGACGGGGGCAGCGTGGTGGCGGTGGCGATCGGCTCCCGGGCGGCGGCCAGATCGGCAGGGCTGACGTCGATTGCGGTCATCCGGGCAGCTGCTCCTTAGTTCGTGGTCGGTGGCAGCGAGTACCTAGATTGCGGGCGTGGGCGTAGCGAATGTAGTTGTCACGGGGGCTGCCCAGGGCATTGGACGGGCAGTGGCCGAGACGCTGGCCCGACGGCCCGGCACGTCACTCCTGCTGGCCGACATCCAGTCCGAGAAGGTTGCAGACGTGGCGGGCCACATCGGCGTCCAGTCGGTGGCCGTTGACATTGCCGATCCCGATTCCTGCCGGGCCATGGTCGCCGCCGCGGTGGAGAACCTCGGCGGCCTTGACGCGGTGGTTCAGGTGGCGGGGCTCGACGCTCCACCGGGCACGGCGCTGACCACCGGCGACGACCTGTGGCGGCGCGTGATCGATGTCGATCTGTCGGGGCCGTGGTGGGTAGCCAAGGCTGCCGCCGACCACATGGTGGGCCACGGGGGTGGCCGGATCGTGATCATCAGCTCAGCGTCCGCTTACGTGGCCTCCGACGGGACTACGCCGGCCTACCACGCGGCCAAGGCGGGACTGCATGGGCTGGTGGTGGCCCTGGCCCAGCAGTTGGAGGCTCGCGGCATTCTCGTCAATGCCATCGCCCCCGGTGCCATCGGAACGGGGCAGCCCATGACCAGGGAGGAGATCGACCAGATCGAGGCGATGTTCCCCCTCGGCATCGTCGGGCCGCAGCCGGTGGCCGACATGGTTGAATACCTGCTCGGCCCGGGCGGCGACTGGATCTCCGGTGCGGTTCTCAACGTGTCGGGCGGCATGCACAAGGGGCGCTGACGTGGCCGGGCCCCTGGTCATCGACTCTCATGCCCATGCCTTCGATACCGCCGACGATGCTCGGACGCTGGTCGACGGCTATGCCCCTGCAGAGTACGGGGCTCCGCCCGGCGTGATCGATCCACCGGCCCAGCCGGGAACGATCGACGGGCTGCTTGACGCGATGGGCTCCGCGGGGGTGTCCCGGGCGATCCTGTTGCACACCTGGCTCGGCGGCTTGGAGCGCATGGCTCATCCCGACGCCAGCGAGGAGCAGCACGCGGCCAAGCTCGCCGCCCAGAACCGCCAGGTCTGCGCCACCGCCAGCGCGCGGCCGGAACTCATCGCGTTCGTGGGCGTGGACATGCACCGCACCGACCCGGTCGGGCTCCATGGCGAGTTGGAGGAACTCAAGGGCCTTGGCGCTTGCGGCGTGAAGATCCACCCCAGCATCGAGCGCATCGCGGTAGACGACCCCCGAGTGGCCCACATCTGGCAGGCCTGCGCCGATCTCGACCTGCCGGTCGTGGCCCACGGTGGCCGGACCCACGACAGCCGGGTCCATCACGGCGAGCCCCGCCGTTTCGCCGGAGTGCTCCAGAACCATCCCACGCTGCGGACCGTGGTCGCTCATCTGGGCGGCGCCGAGTGGCGAACCGCCCCCGAGCTTGCCGAGACCTGCCCCAACGTTGCTTTCGACCTGTGCGAGATCATCCAGTACGCCGGCGCGCCCAACGCGCCCACCCTGGCCGACCTGGGTCGGCTCATTGCCAGCATCGGCAGCCACCGGGTGCTGTTCGGCACCGACTTCCCCTGGTACGGGCTCGATGACACCATCGAGCGGGTCATGTCCATCCCCGGTCTCGCTGACGAGGAGAGGGCGGCAATCCTAGGTCGCAATGCCGAAGCGTTCCTGCGTCTAGCCGCCTAGATGACAAGCTCCGAGACAGAGAGCTCGATGTGGGGGTAGCTATCCGGTCCTGCCGAGGAAGCGGTCGAGGACGTTGCGGGTGATGGTCTCGATCTGAGCGTCGCCCTCAGCCAGGGCGTAGCACCACTCAGTGGTTCCTGCGCAGAAGACCTCGCCGTCACCCTTGGCCATGGCGGTGATCACTGCGCTGCCGTAGCGGATGCGGTCGCGGTGCTCCGGGGTGTCCTCGGCGAAGAGGGCCTCGGCCGCGAAGGCCAGATCGCCGTCGGCGATCGAGATCAGGTTCCCGGCCTGGCCGTGGTCCTCCTCCTCCAACGTCACCGGGGTGAGAGCCAGGATCTCAAGGCTGTCAGGGGCGCCGTCGGAGCCCGTGGGGTAGGGGAGCCCCGAGCGGAACGTGTAGTCGACGCCGTCGGTCTCGTAGCCGACGACGGGCACATCGCCGCCCAGGATGTCGCCGTAATAGACGTCGGCTCCGGCGAAGGCCCAGTGGCCCGGCCGGTACACGATGAACCCGCCAGCGCCTCTTGGCGACAGGCCGCCGATCCGGGAGTACACGCCCCGGAAGCCGTTGGCTCCGAAGGTGGTGACCGGAGGCCGGTCGATGTAGTGAGCCTCGAACGCGCCGGTGCGGCGGTCGAAGTCGTCGCTGTGGCGCTCGGGGTCGGCGTGGGCCGCGTACTTGTGGCACACCTGGGTGCGCAGGTCGTCCTCCATGCGCACCTGCCACACGATGTTGCCGCCAAGGCGGGCGTAGCGGCCACCCCGCTCGATGAACCGATCCAGCACACCGCGGCCCGCGGCCGTCCAGTACTCGTCGTGGCCGGTGGTGACCACCGCCTCGTACCCATCGAGCACGCCAGGATCACGGTCCAGGTCCCACTGCGAGAGCAGTTCGGGCTCGTATCCATTGGCCTCCAGCCAGCGGAACGTCAGCGCGTCGTAGCGGGCCCAGCCGGCAGCCACCGTCCACACCGAGTAGCCGTTGCTGATGGCCCAATCCGCAGCCGGGATCCCGACCGCCGCACCCACCGGCAACGGCGGCTGGGCCAGCCGGGGCGCGCCCACCGGTGTGCGGATCAGGCCCCGCGACCACGGCCGGTGGAAGCTCAGACGGGACTTGAAGCTCTTCTCGCGTACCTCCAGCGGGTCGGCGGTGTGGTCGACATGCTCGTCGGAGAAGTACCCGCAGCCCCCGCCCCAGTCGTTGTACTCCTGCCAGGTGTAGGTGGCCGCCACCATGGCCAGCTTCGAACGTTGGCCAGGCACCGAGGGTCGCAGCACGAAGAAGGCGTCCTGAGTGACCTCCCGACCGTCCCGCTCACCCCGCAGAACCACGATGTAGCCACCCGAGGCCCAATCGGCCGGAGTCTCGAACGAGACGCCCTGGGGCCAGCCGCAGCCGGAGGCAACCACGTCACCAGGGATCGGATGGCGCGCGCCCGCGAGTCCGTCTTGCTCGTGGACCCTCTCGAAAGCGTGCCCGTCGCGCCATACCTCGAAGCCCCAGCTCGGCGCGGTGGTGGACACGTGCAGGCTGACCGTCTCGCCGGGGGCGTAGCTCGGCCGATCGGTGTAGCCCCAGATCTCGAGCGCCTCCGGGTCTGCGCTGGGGCCCTCGGCGGTGATCCGCTCGAGCCAGGTGAGCCATTGGCCCTCGGAGGAGCCTCGCTCTGCCGTCATGGCTGGCGAGCCTCGTTCGGCAGGACAAGGTGGTCCACTACGGCATCACCATCACCTTGCACTGGTCGGTGGGTCGGCGCAGTGCCTCGAAGGCGGCGGGCAGTGCATCCAGCCCGATGCGATGCGAGATCATCGGCGTGGGATCAATGCGGCCAGTCTCGATCATCTCCAGGATGAACTCGTTGTCGGCCTTGGTGTAGACCCGGGCCGTGCGGACCTGTGGCTCCTTGAAGTAGGCGAGCAGGTGGTCGAAGGAGTCCGGCTCCATGCACACGCCGCCGGTTACCACCGTCCCTTGGGGCCGGACCGCGGCGATGGCCGCGTTGAGCATCCCTGGCCGCCCCACCGCCTCGATCACCACGTCGGGCTCACCCCCGGTCAACTCCGCGAAGCGGGCGGCCACGTCGGTGTCGCCGCTGGCGTCGATGGTGTCGGTTGCCCCTAGGCGCAGGGCCAGCTCCCGGCGGTGCTCGACGCGCTCGGACACCACCACCCGGCGAGCGCCGAAGAACCGGGCCCAGACGGTGATGGCCTGACCGATGGGGCCTCCTCCCAGGATCAGCACCCGGTCACCGATTTCCAACGAGGCCTGCCGCACGCACACCAGCCCGGTGGCCAGCGGCTCGCACAGCGCGGCCACGTCCATCGAGATGCCGCCGGGAACGGCCAGCAGGTCCGACAGCGACACCGTCAGGTACTCGGCGTAGGCGCCGTCGGGCTCGTCGGGACCCAGCGCTCCGAACGTGAGCTGATCCGGGCATTCCTCGGGACGGTCGAGCAGGCAGTAGGGACAGCGACCGCACGACCCGATCGGTATCGCGTACACCCGGTCGCCCACCGTCCAGTCGCCGACCGGTTCAGGGCCGATCTCGACGATCTCGCCGGTCACCTCGTGGCCCAGCACCGCGCCCCGGCGGGCCAGGTCGCCCTCGGGGGTGGTGGCGTGCAGGTCCGAGCCGCACACTCCGCACGCCGACACCCTGATCACCGCCTGACCCGGCCCGGGTCGGGGATCGGGGATGTCGGCAATGCGCAGCGGCTGGCCGGGTGCGTCGTAGATGGCTGCTTTCATGTGGAGCAGTCTCCTTGTGGTCGTGAGATCCGGGCGTGCATCAACGGTCCCCGTGGCGGCGCACCTGCAAGGCGGTGTCGCCCCGTCGGGGGAGCACCACCGGCTCGCGGTTCCAGTCGTCCACCCAACCGTTGGCGCAGCGTCCGCTGCGGTGCGCGTCCACCATCAGATCAGCCGGTACGGGGTCCATCAGCTCGATGTGGGTGCCGTCGGCGTCGTAGAGCCAGGCGATGGTGGTGTCGTGCTCGGGGTAGTAGGCCGGCTCGCTCAGAGGCTCCACGCCCCGGTCCACGGCCCGCTGCCAGGTGCCGGCCACGTCGCCGGTGGTGAAGCAGACGTGGTCGTAGCAGCTTCCCCGCCGTTCGAACACCGGACCGTCGATCGTGTCGAAGGCGCCGCTGATGATCTCCAGACTGAACTCGTGGCCGGCCGCGTCGAAGAACGGGTCGCTCAGCATCACCAACCCCTGGGTGCCGCCCCCCTCCAGCGGAGCGGTGAAGTCGTAGGTCTTGACCAGACCGAACTGCTCGACCCAGAAGGCCTCGGCCCGGACGAGGTCCGAGGTCACGAAGCACACGTGATGCAGGGCGAGATCCTCCCGGGGGCCGCGGGCCGGTCGGGGCACGGCCACATCGCGGTGCTCGACCAAGTCGATCATGAGCCCCTCGGGCGACCACACCCCGGCGGCGATCGCCAGGGTCACCCCGTCGATCACGAAGGGTTCCGGGGCCCAGGCCGACGCGACGCCCGCCTCCATGAGCCGGGCGTGGGCCGCCTCGACGTCGTCGCACACCAGCGCCACCCGCTCAATGCTCCAGGGCTGCCGGGCCAGGTACTCCTCGGACTCGGGCAGCAGCGGCGGTCCCTGGAACTCGAGCAGCACGTCGGTTCCGGCTCCTCCGTAGGCCACGTCGTGGCTGCCCCGGCGGTAGGTCCGCTCGGTCAGCCGGCAGCCAAGCGCCCGGTACACGCCGAAGCTGTAGTCCACGTCGGGGGTCAGGAAGCCGACATGGTCGAAGCGGAACTCCATCCCGGCACTTCCTAGTGGCTGCAGCTCTAGTCCGCGAACTCGGCTCGCAGGCTGTCGACGTCGAGGCCCACGCTCTCGACGATCTGCGCGAATGACTCCCAGTGGGCCGGAAGGGTCTCCACCGGGCCGTCCGAGTCCATGGCTCGCCAGCCCCGCTCGCCGGGCAGGAGGATCTCGTCGACTCCGGGGCGCCGCCTGGCCCCCTTCACCGCCTCCACCAGCCGGTCCGACTTGCGGCCGGCCTCATCGCCGGGCATCCAGTGGGACGGGTCGACAACGATCACGCAGGCGCCGCCGGTCAGCGCCTCGTCACGGGGCTCCAGCCAGTAGGACGGGGGTCCCGCGATCTCGGGGCTGAGGCGGGCGCCGGGGTTGATGATCCCGGCCAGCATCTCGGTGAACAGGTTGAAGGCGTACAGGCGGGGCGAGCCAAATACCGATGGTGCCTCGCAGTCCGATATCCGGCCGTAGTCCTCCATCTGCTTGAAGTAGGGGGCTGGGTCGTCGGTGAGTTCGCCTGTGTCCGGATCGACCAGGAACGGTCCCGGCAGCCTCTTGCCCTGGAAGTACGCCTCGCTCAAGTCGCCGTCATGTACCTCGATGGCCTGGATGTCGCTGACGATGGGCGGGTGCTCGCCGCCAGGTGAGGCCGCCGCGAAGGGCGCCCCTGACAGCACGTTCTCCATCCCTCCCCACGGTGAGACCAGCGGCAGACTGTTGTTGGTGGCCATGGCCATCATGCCCTCCCGGGCCGCCATCCGGACGTAGGTGCCGAAGGCGCCTGCGTCGTTGAAGTCCCGCACGAAGGCGATGGCGATGGCGTTCTCCCGGGCCTTGACGATGGCCGCCTCGGTAGCCATGGTGATGGCCCACTGGCCGGAGGACCGGCGGGCGTCGATCACCAGCCAGGCCGGTCCTTCGTCCACCACTTCGGGGACCGCGGTCACGTCCATGGTGCCGGTTCGGGCCAGCAGCACCGGGATCTCGAACACCCCCATGCCCTGGGTGAGCTTGCCGTTGCGGTCCCCGTCGGACACGCAACTCGCCACCACAGCGGCATGCTCGGCCGAGAACCCCAGCTCGCCCAGAACCCGGCGGTAGCAGTGCTCCAGGAAGTCCGGGTCCTCGAGCAGCATCGCCCCGCCCCGGGTGGGATCGGGCTCGTTCATGGAGGCTCCCTTCGTCGCGGCCCGTCTCTCTACTGTAGAAACCGGCTCCATGACGAGTTGCTCGCTGTACCTGTCGACCGCAGGCGGCGACTGGGATCAGACCCGGTCGCTGGCCGTGGCGGCCGAGCGCCTGGGGTACCGGGCGGTGTGGCTGATGGACAACACCGCCGGGTGGGCCGGCGCTCCCCACGAGACGCCGCTACTGGAGCCATGGGCGGCCATCCCGGCCCTGGCCGAGGCGACCGACCGCATCGCCCTCGGCACTCTGGCCACGCCGCCGGGACGGCGCCATCCGGCCATCCTGGCGCGCCAGATCGCCACCGCCGACCGCATAAGCGGCGGTCGGGTGGAACTGACGATGGGAGCGGGTGACGAGCCCCAGATGTACGAGCTGATGGGCCAGCCGTTGCTGGAGCCCGGGCGGCGCATCGACCAGATGGTCGAGGAGATGACGATCATGCGCGGCCTGTGGACCCAGCCTCGCACCACGTATCACGGTTCCTTCTACGACATCACTGACGGTGTCTGCGAGCCGAAGCCGGAGGCGCCCATCCCCCTGTGGATCCCGCTGGCGTGGGGTAGGAGGCGGATGCCGTCGGTGATCGCGAAATGGGCCGACGGCTTCTCCGTCGCCCCGCATCTGGCGCCGGCAGCCATGGTCAGATCGCAGATCGAGCGGGTACAGCGGGCCTGCGAGGACATCGGCCGCGATCCGGCGTCGCTGCTCAGTAACCGGCTGGTGGGCGTGACACTCACTGACACCGCGGTCGAGCCGACGGAGGCCAAGCGCCGGCTGCTGGCGACTGCCGACGCCCGCACCCGGCAGGTGATGGACGCTGTCGGTCAGTACTGGCGCGACATCCTGCACCCGCAGTGGCCCGACGATGTGCCCGCGGTCTACACGTTCGAGGACTTCTACGACGTCACCGAGTTCCACTGCGTGGGAACTCCCGAGCAGGTCGCCGAGCAGATCCTGGCCGGAGTGTCGGAGCTAGGCATCGCGGAGGTGGTCGTGTGGCCGCACGGAATGCTCCGCTCCTGGGAGCCTGCATGTGTGGCCGCGCAGGCCGACCTGGTGGAACGCTTCGCGCTCGAAGTGATGCCCCTCCTGGAAGGGTGACAGCGTCCGGGGTTACAGGTGGTCGAGGGAGTCCTGGGTACCCACGACTGACATGAACTCGATGATGGTGCCGAAAGGGTCGCGGCAGTAGACGGCGTCGCCGCCGTGGTCGAAGCGGAGCGGGTCGCCCATGCGGGTACCGCCCAACTCGACGAGCCGGTCGAGGGCGGCGTGTACGTCGTCGACCTCGATGGCGAGATGGCGCAGCCCCAGCTCGTGGGCGCCCCGCTCGGCGGGGTCGTCGCCGACCCGGGTCGGGGCGTGGTACTGCCACAGCTCGATGTAGCTGTTGGAGCCCCGCATCATCACGCCGTCGGCCGAGGACCCGACCAGCCCCACCGCGCTGTCAGCGCCGGGGTCGGGGGCTCGCCACCGGTCCCGCCCGATGATCTCCATGTCAAGCAGCGCCCCGTAGAAGGCGACCGCCGCGTCGAGGTCGCGGACCACCAGCCCGGCGTGGTGGATCCCCCTGATTCGCAAGGTCAGGCAGCCAGTCGCTCGCGCACCTGGACGAGGTTGCCGCTGGGCTCGCGCAGGTACCCGGTGCGGGCCCCGATGCGGTCGTCGTGCGCAGGGGCGGCCACCTCTCCGAAGCCGGCGGCCAGCGCGTCGCTCCAGGCCGCGTCCACGTCGCCGGCCTGGTACAGGATGGTGGAGATCACCGGTCCGTGGCGCTCCATCAGGGCGTGCTCGGCTTCGGTGCTGGGAGTGGCCAGCACGTTCACGCACTGGCGGCCCTCGTAGGTGTGGTCGGCGAGGTACACGAGGCCGTCGTTGTCGCTGCGGGCGTCGAGGATGATCCGCTGGGCCAGCACGCCGGTGTACCACTCGACCTGACTGTCGAGATCCCGGCAGAGCTGCACCACGCCCAGGGTCTGCAGGCCGGGATGCCCCACCGGGCGGAACTCCACGTCGGGAGTCTTGAAGTCGCTCGGGTAGGACATGATCTCCACCCAGCGGCCCTCGGGGTCGATGGCCACGAAGCCGTGGTAGGTGTCGCCGAACTCCTCGAACGGCATGGCCACGGTGGCTCCGTTGGACTGCAGGTGGTCGACGGTGTCGAATGCGCTGGGCACGATCCAGCAGATGTGGTTGATGCCCGAGTCATGCTCGGCGAACCAGTTGCGCTCGTACTCGAACTGGTAGGGCGGCGACTCCAGCTGCATCTGGAACGGAGCGCCGCAGGCCAGGAAGGTGTAGTCCACGCCCCCCTCGCCGGTGTGGTGCAGGTCGGGGATCCCCTCCCAGTAGTAGGCCGGGATGGCGTGGTACCAGCGCAGCCAGTTCCACATGGCGTCGCGGGGCTGCTTCTCGAAGATGCAGAGGTGGTGCAACTGGTAGGTCGGCACGGTCATGGGGCACTCCGGGGTGATCGGGTTGCGGTGTCTCGCATCGCAGGGCGCAGCCACCATAGAAGCAACTCGGCGGTCGCGCGAAAGCAGGACCGGGTCCGAGTGAAACAATGGCACCCCGATGGCCAATGTAGGTTTTGGCCCTCCCCCAGCCCATTGAGGAGTGACCGCGTTGGCTCCTGCCGCAGACCCGAGCCCGAGCGTCGCCGAGCCGGCGCTAACCGATGGCGAGTACGCCTGGCACAAGCTGGTCGACCTGGACGAGCTGGGCGACGGCCGGGTCATGACCGTGACCGTGGGCCACGAGAGCTTGTGCGTCACCCGTACCGCCGAGGGTGGCTACGGCTGCCTCGACAATGCCTGCCCGCACCAGGGCGGCCCGCTGGGGGAGGGTTCAATCGAGGGCGGGTGGCTGCGCTGCCCGTGGCACGGCTACGACTACTCGCCCAAGAACGGCAAGCCCCCGCCACCCTTCGACGACGCCCCGGCCGCCTACCGCACCGAGGTGCGGGCCGACGGCGTGTACGCGGCCCTGCCGGTGGAACGGCCCCGCGACCGCACCGTGTCCGACGTGCTGGTGGAGACCATGGTGGCCTGGGGCGTGACCCACGTCTTCGGCATGGTCGGGCACTCCAACCTGGGCTTCGCCGACGCGGTGCGGGTCGCTGAGGCCCGGGGCGACCTGACCTTCGTCGGCATCCGCCATGAGGGGGCGGCCTCCTTCGCGGCCTGCGCCTACGGCAAGCTCACCGGCGGGCTGGCCGCCTGCTTCGCCATAGCCGGTCCCGGCTCCACCAACCTGCTCACCGGGCTGTACGACGCCAAGATGGACCGAGCGCCGGTGCTGGCCCTGTCGGGCCAGGTGCCGTCGGCGGTGCGGGGCCGGGGCGCCTTCCAGGACACCGACCTGTCGGCCGCCTTCGCCGATGTGGCCCGCTACTCGGCCACGGTGCAGTCCGGGTCCAACTACGCCGAGCTGATGACCCTGGCCTGCAAGACAGCGGTCGTCGAGCGGGACGTGGGCCACCTGGTGCTGCCCGACGAGGTGCAGGTGCTGCCCGCGCCCTCCGGCGCCCGGGGCGAACCGGGGTCCCCCCAGGGGCGCACCGGCTCCAGGGCCGTGCAGCCGCCGGCCGCGGTGCTGGACGCCGCGGTCTCAGCGGTGGCTGGCGCACGGCGGCCGCTGATCATCGTGGGCCACGGCGCCCGCTCGGCCATGGCCGACATCGTCCCCCTGGCCGAGCTGATCGGTGCGCCGGTGGCCACCACGTTCAAGGGCAAGGGTCTGATCGGGGACCGGCATCCGCTGGCCTGCGGGGTGCTGGGCCGCTCGGGCACGCCCATCGCCAGCTGGTTCATGAACGAGGCCGACCTGCTGTTGACCTTCGGCGTGTCGTTCGCCAACCACACCGGCATCTCCGACTACAAGCCCATCGTTCAGGTGGATTTCGACCCGATGGCGCTGGGCCGGTTCCACTCGGTGGACGTGCCTGTGCTGGCCGAGGTCGGCGTGGCCGCCAGAGCCCTCGCGGAGGCGATGCCTGCCGACCGGCAGTGCCAGGACCTACGGCCCGAGGTGGCCGAGCGGTGGGCCATCTGGCGCGACGAGAAGGCCCGCCGCCGGGCCGACGACCGGGGCGAGGGCCTCAACGCAGCGTCCGTGTTCGACGCCCTCAGCCGGCTCGTGCCCGCTGACGCCATCGTGCCGGTCGACGTGGGCAACCACGCCTACTCCTTCGGGCGCTACTTCGAGACTAAGGGCCAGACCGTGCTCATGTCGGGCTATCTCGGCTCCATCGGTTTCGCGCTGCCGGCGGCCATGGGCTGCTGGGCCGCCACCCAGAGCGGCGGTGAGCACGCCGGCCGGGCGGTGGTGTCGGTGTCGGGCGACGGCGGGTTCGGCCAGTACGCCATGGAGCTCACCACCGCGGCCAAGCACAGCATGGACATCACCCACGTGCTGCTGAACAACAACGAGCTGGGCAAGATCTCAAAGGAACAGCGGGCCGCCGAACTCGACGTGTGGCAGACCTCGCTTCACAATCCCGATTTCGCAGCCTTCGCCGAACTGTGCGGCGCCCGCGGCTTCCGAGTCACCTCCGCCGACCAGCTCGACGACGCCGTCGAGGCAGCCCTCGACCACCAGGGCCCCGCCCTGGTCGAGATCCTCACCGACCCCTTGCTCGTCTAGTCGACTGGGCTGTAGCCGCCCCGATGATTGTCGGGCGCTCGGGGGAAGATCAGGGACATCCCCCATTTGGTGAGGCGGCGGCTGGGCTCACGATGGGATTGTGAATCCGACGGCGACCGGTCAGCGGTCAACTAGCGGTGTCGCGCCCGGCGGCTCCTATGCTGCCGCGGTGTCAATAGTCGGAGCGCAGGGGCTGACGCAGTGTCAATAGTCGAAGCGCAGGGGCTGACGCAGCGTTTCGGCCCCACTGTCGCTCTCGACGCCCTGGACCTGCAGATGCAGCCCGGTGTGACCGGGCTCGTGGGGGCCAACGGCGCCGGCAAGACCACCCTGCTCAACGCCATGCTCGGTCTGCGCATCCCCACCTCGGGGTCGGTGACGGTGATGGGATTCGACCCGCAGAAGGCGGGCCACCGGCTCAGGGCCATGGTGGGGTTCGCACCCGAGCGCAACGTGCTGCCCGACGAGATGAGAGCCGTCGACTTCGTCCGCCACCTCGCCGAAGTGCGTGGATTGCCCCGCGGCGAGGCCCGCAACCGGGCCTCCGACACGCTATGGCTCGTCGGCCTCGGGGAGGAGCGCCTCCGGACTCTGGGCACCATGTCGACCGGCCAGCGCCAGAGGGTGAAGCTGGCCCAGGCCATCGCCTCGGATCCCAAACTGGTGCTGCTCGACGAGCCCACCGACGGTCTCGACCCCGTGCAGCGCAGCGAAATGCTGACCCTGATCGGCCAGATCAGCAAGGACTTCTCCATCAACGTCGTGCTGTCGTCACATCAGCTCGAGGAGGTCGAGAGAGTCTGCGACAACGTGGTGGCCCTCGACGGGGGGCGTCTCGTGGCCTGCGGGCCCATGAGCGAACTCGTCGGAGCGGGCGACGGGATCACCCTTGAGTTGGTGGACGTGGCCGAACCGGCTGGATCGGTCGACGCAGTCGAGGCTGCACTGCGAGCCGGCGGTCTCGATGTGCGCCGCCACCAAGCCACGCTGGCTCTGCAGGGCGCGGAATTCGAGGAGCTCTGTGACCGGTCCCGCGATGCGGTTGCCGCCGCCGGCGCCCGCATCCGCCGGCTCGATACCCGGCGCCGGACGCTTGAGGACCTGTTCGAGGACGCCCCCCGATGAGCGACCCCGTGGCTCCCGAGGCATCCGCCGGCGACACCGCCGACACCGCTCGCATCATCGACCAGGGCTACCGGTCATACGACGGCCCGCGCACTGGGCTGCCGGGCTCTGTTCGCTCGGTGGTCCGCTACTCGGTGCGCCACACCCTGGGCCTGGGCCGCCCGGCCCGGCACAAGATCCTGCCCTGGCTGGCCGTGGTCATCGCTCTGGTGCCCGCGGTGGTCTTTGTCGGGCTGGCGGTGGTGCTCAACGTCGACATGATCGAAGACGAGATCCTGCCCGACTACCACGAGTATTACGGCTTCATCACCACGGCATTGTTCTTCTACTGCGGCATCGTCGTGCCCGACATCCTGGTGTCGGATCGCCGCAACGGGATGCTGTCGCTGTACCTGTCGACCCCGCTGGAGCGCTGGAGCTACCTGAGTTCCAAGGCGCTCTCGGTGGCGTTGACATTGGCCGTCCTCACCATCGGCCCGGTGCTGTTCCTGCTGGTGGCCTACACCATTGAGGGCTCCGGACCCGACGGGCTGGTGGAGTGGCTAAAGATTCTGGTCCGGATCATTGCGTCGGGCGCAGCCATTTCGGCGGCGTTCACGGCGGCCAGCCTGGCCGCGGCCAGCCTCACCGACCGCAGAGCATTCGCCTCGGTGGGCGTGATCCTGCTGCTCTGGGGCAGCCAGTTCATCACGGCTGCGCTGGTGGAGGTCGCCGAGCTGAGCGAGCAGATCTACGCCTTCGATCTCGGCGGCATCGCCGACGAGTTCAAGAACCGCATCTACGGCATTGAGGGGTTGGATCCCCTCGGAGATCCGGACCTCTCTGAAGAAGGCGAGTTCTTGCCTGGCGCCAGCCGGGGCCTGCTGTCCACCCGGTTCGTGGTGGCGGCCAACCTCGCGTGGGTCGCACTCGGGACGAGTGTGGTGTGGTGGCGCTACCGGCGATTGGCGCTGAGCCGATGAGCGCCATCCCGCCCCCTCCCGCGCCGCCTACCAATGGTTCGGCCATGGTCGAGGTGAACGGCGTGTCGAAGGTGTTCGGCGACGTGGTGGCGGTGTCCGACGTGAGCTTCTCGGTGCGGGCCGGAGTCACCGCCTTGCTCGGTCCCAACGGAGCGGGCAAGTCCACCCTGTTCAGGGTGATGTGCGGGCTCACCCCGCCCACCAAGGGCACCGTCCGGGTGCTGGGCGCCGATGCCCGTCGCGACCGCAGTGTGCGGGGTCGCATCGGTCTCGTCCCCCAGCAGGACGGCCTGTTCGACCGGCTCAGCGCCCTGCAGTTCGTTTCCTTCGCCGCGGCCACCGAGGCTGTCCCCGATCCCGCGAGCGCGGCCCGGCGGGCCTTGGGCCTGGTGGACCTTGATGCCGACGACTCCAGGCCGGTGTCGGGGTTCTCCAAGGGCATGCGCCAGCGGGTGAAGCTGGCCGCTGCCCTGGTGCACGACCCTGAAGTCCTGATCCTCGACGAGCCCCTGACCGGCCTTGATCCCGTGCAGCGGCGTCGGATGATCGAGCTGTTCCACGGGTTGGGCGACGAGGGCCGCTGCGTGCTGGTGTCGAGCCACGTCCTCGAAGAGGTCGCCCGCCTCGGATCACGGATCCTGATGATCGCCCAGGGACGTCTGGCCGCCACCGGTGACTACCGGGAGCTGCGCGAGCTCATGGACGACCGACCCCACCGCATCCGCATCGGGGTGGACCGTCCCCGCCAGTTTGCAGCCGCTCTGGTGGAGTCGGGTACCGCCGTGGGCGTGAGCGTCGGTGCGGGCTCCATCGTTGTCGACACCCGCGACGTCGACCGTCTCGGCCGGGAGGTCGCACCGCTGGCGCAGCGGCTTGAGGCTCGCCTGTCACGGGTGTCCCCCCTCGACGAGGATCTCGAGTCGGTGTTCCGTTATCTGCTGGAGAAGCGATGACCGCGCCGCAGTCGATCGGGGCCCGACGCAATGTGCCCGGTATCCGTGCCGCGGTTCTGACGTACCGGGTACTGGTCCGCCAGGTAATCACCCCCGGCAAACTCGCCGCGCTGGGCGCCTTGGGCGCTCTGATGATGCTGGTGGGCTGGCTGGTCGGCTTCACCGCTGAAGCTGAACGAAGCGCGGCCGGGTTGTTGAGGGACGGTGCCGGCTACGCCGACGGCTTCGGGCTGATCATCATCGTGCCCATCGTGGCCCTGGTGTTCGGCTCGTCGGTGCTGGGCGAGACCCGCGAGGACGGCACCCTCGTCTACCTGTGGCTGCGCCCCATGGGCCGCACCCCCATCGTGGCCGGGGCTGCAGCTGCGGCTGCCACCGCCGCGCTGCCTCTCACGGTGATCCCGACCGCGGTGGGCGGGTGGCTGGCCGCCAACGGCGTCGACGGATCCGCAGATTTGGCGCTCGCGGCTGCAGCCGCGGCCGCCCTGGGCACGGCTGCCTACTCGTCACTGTTCGTGCTCCTGGGGCTGCTGGTGCGCAAGCCGATCATGTGGGGCCTCGGCTACGTGCTGTTGTGGGAGGGCCTCGCCGTCGGGCTCGGGGACTTCGCCGCCCGGCTGTCGCTGAGGGGCTACACCCGGTCCGTGCTCAGCAGAGTCGCCGATGTCGACTACGGCTTCGAACCCCACACGACCACCACCTCGCTGGTGGTACTGGCCGCGGTGTCGGTCGTGGGCCTGGCTCTGGCCGCGATGAGGCTCAACCGCCTCGAAGTCGACTGAGCGGCCGCCGCAGTTCGGATCTGCTCAGCGGCCGGTGAAGGTGGCCTTGCCCGGGCCCTTCTCCAGGAAGCTGGCCACGCCGATGGAGGCGTCTTCGGTGTCGAAGCAGGCGCCGAACTGCTCGGTCTCGCAGGCCACCGCGTCGGCCAGTGACAGGGCCAAGCCGTCCATCACTGCCTGCTTGGCCATGCGCAGCGCGGCCGGGCCCGCGGCGTAGCCCGCGGCCATCTCCACCGCCGCGTCGTAGGTCTCCTCGGGCGCATGCACCGCCGAGACGAGGCCGATGGCGAGGGCCTCCTCGGGATGCACGTTGCGGCCGGTGTAGATGATCTCCTTGGCTCTGGTGACGCCCACCAGGCGGGGTAGCCGCTGGGTGCCCCCGCCGCCGGGGATGATTCCCAGCAGGATCTCGGGCTGCCCGAAGGTGGCGTCGTCTGCCGCTACCCGGAAGTCGGTGGCCATGGCCAGCTCCATGCCTCCGCCGAGCGCATAGCCGTTCACGGCCGACACCGTGATCTGGGGCATGTTTTCCACCGCGAGGAAAGCGTCGTTGAAGACACGCGACAGTGCCTGGGCCTCCGCCGCGTCGAGGCCGGTGAAGCCGCCGATGTCGGCGCCGGCCGCGAAGATTCGCGGGCCGCCCCACACCACCGCGGCCCTCACGTCGCCGTCGGCCGCGATCGTGTTCGCGGCCTCGGTCAACTCGGCCAGCATCTGCGGGTTGATGGCGTTCATCTTGGGCCGGTCGACGCGGATGGTGGCCACGCCCCCGCCGGTTTCGACTCGAACGAACTCGCCCACGGCTGTCTCCTCCCGTCGCCGGCCGGCCACCCTAGTTGTGCAGACGCGGCAGTATCGTCACGCGCCACCGAAGGGAAGATCCGTGGACCTAGCCCCCGACAGCATCCTGCTTACGGACCGCGTGGCGGTGGTGACCGGCGCGGGCCGCGGGATCGGGGCGGCCACCGCGGTGGCCCTGGCCCGATTCGGTGCCGATGTGGCCGTGTTCGACATGGACCCCACCCTCCTGCCCGACACCGTCAATGAGGTGGAAGGGGCCGGGCGCCGGTGCCTCTCGGATGTGCTCGACGCCCGCGACGACGACGCGGTCGCCGCGTTTCTGCAGCGGGTCCACGGCGAGCTCGGCCCCATCGATGTCCTCGTCAACAACGCCGGCGGCACTTTCAGGGCCCGCTTCGCCGACGTGTCGCCCAAGGGTGAGCACACCCTGATCAGGGAGAACTTCGCCACGGTCACCAACTGCGTGCGCCACGGGGTCCCGCTGATGTCCGACGGCGGAGCTGTCATCAACGTCACCTCGGTGGAGGCGTACCACTCCGCCCCCGGCTTCGGTGTCTATGCGGCCATGAAGGCTGCAGTGGAGCAGTTCACCAAGACCCTGGCCGTCGAGTACGGGCACCGGGGCATCCGGGTCAACTGCGTGGCCCCCGACATGATGCCCACCCCCGGCGACGCGGCCCTAGCCGAGAGCGGCACCCACCTCATCGAGGGCACCCAGCCCACCCCGCTGCGGCGAATGGGCGCGGCGGAGGAGTGCGCGGCCGTCATCGTGTTCCTCGCATCGGGCATGGCCAGCTTCGTCAACGGGACGTCGATCCCGGTGGACGGCGGGACCATCGCATCGGGCAACTGGAAGACCCGCCTCGACGGCTCCTTCGGCCTCTAACGGTTCGGTGGGCGGCCGCGTCAGGTGACGACGTTGGGGCGGGGCAGCCCCTGGGCCTCGCACATGGCGTAGTAGGCGGCCAGCACGCCGGGTCCGTCGGTGATCGACTCGACGTTGCCGTCGGCGTCGAGGTTGAGGTTCACGCCGTGGATCTGGAACCACACGTCGGTCGGCTCGGTGTTGTCGGCCGGGGTGGTGAGGGTATGGACGCTCCCGGCCGGCTCGAACAGGAACGACCCGGCCCGGTTCACCTCCGGATACTCGAGGTACTTCCATGCGCCGCTCAGAGTGTGGGCGTAGACCGGACCGGTGTGGCGGTGGGTCTGGATGACCACGCCCGGAGCGAACCGGTTGCGCAGGATCCACAGCCCCTCGTCCTCGCGCACCATCATCACCTTGAGCTCGATGCCGCCCCCGGCGTCCGCCCAAGGCAGTTCCTCGTCGCCACGGTGAATGGCGGCGGCGGGTGCGGTTGTGGCGGTTGCAGTCATCGGCCTCTCCTTCGATCTCAGTCGGAGTTGTCCTGCTGGCGCAGGAAGCGCTCGAACTCGGCGCCCAGGTCGTCGGGGCTGGGGACGCTGCGCTTGGCCCGGGCGTCGGCGCGGGCCTCGAGGCGCCGCACGTAGGCCACCACGTCGTCGTCTGAGTTCATGGCGTCGTTGACCCGCTGCTCCCACTCCTCGGCGGCCTCGTCGAGTTCCGACCAGCCGGTGGGGATGCCCGTCACCCGCTCGAAACGCTCCAGCAGCGCCCGGGCCCCCTTCGGGTTGGGAGCACCGGAGACGTAGTGGGGCACGGCCACCCGCAGCGACACCGCCGGAACATCGAGCCTGTCGAATCGTTCGTGGAGCACGCCCACTATCCCGGTCGGCCCCTCGTAGCTGGGCCGGTCCAGTCCCCATGCCTTGGCCAGGCCGGCGTCGGTGGTGGAGCCGGTGACCAGGAAGGGCCGGGTGTGGGGGATGTCGGCGATGTGGGCGCCCACGGTCACCAGCGTGGACGCCTCGGTGCGCGACGCCAGCTCGACCACGATGTCCGCGTAGGTTCGCCAGCTCAGCTGAGGCTCCGCCCCCACCACCAGCACAAGGTCGTGCTGCCCGTCCGGCGGGCGCAGGACATGAATGTCGTTGGAGGGCCACACGATCTCGCGGCGCTCGTCCTGCAGCCTGACGGTGGGCCGCTGCTCGGCGAAGTTGAAGAACTCCTCGGGGTCGATGTGCGCCACCCGGATCGAGTCGCTGCGCTCGCTCAACCACTCGAGGGCG
>VYCW01000088.1 GCA_009843735.1 Acidimicrobiaceae bacterium
GGCGTTCCTGCAGGACAACCCCGAGCTGATGGTGGAGATCTCCGACCTGGTCTGGAAGGCAGTAATGCCCGAGCCCGAGCCGGAGCAAGAGCCCGACTGGGAGCACCCCACAGCATCAGAGCCCTCAGCCACCGCCGCTGCTTAGGTCGGGGGCCAGCCCGCAGGTCCCCTGGCCCGAGGGCGTAGCCTTGGGGCGTGGGCCGGACCTATGCCATCCGCACCTTCGGGTGCCAGATGAACGAGCACGACTCTGAGCGGATCGCGGGCCTGCTCGAGGACGACGGATACGAGCGCGCCTCCGTTCTGGAGGAGGCCGACGTGATGGTGCTCAACACCTGCTGCATCCGCGAGAACGCCGACAACAAGCTGTACGGCGCCCTGGGCCGGCTCAAGGCGGTGAAGGCCGAGCGGCCCGACGCGCTGATCGCGGTGGCCGGCTGCCTCGCCCAGAAGGACCGGGAGCTGGTCCGCGAGCGGGCCGGGCACGTCGACGTGGTGTTCGGCACCCACAACGTGCACCGAGCCGCCGAGCTCGTCGACCACGCCCGGCGGCACGGGCCGGTGGTGGAGATTCTCGCCGAGACGGTCCGCGAGGACACCGAGGCGTTCCCGTCGGCACTGCCGGTGCGGCGCGAGGCCGACCACTCGGCCTGGGTGACCATTCAGATCGGCTGCGATAACAGCTGCACGTTCTGCATCGTGCCCGCGGTGCGCGGTCCCGAGATCAGCCGCCCCTTCGGCGAGCTCGTGGACGAGGTGCGAGACCTGGCCGCCGGCGGCGTCAGCGAGGTCACCCTGCTGGGCCAGAACGTCAACAGCTACGGCCGCGACCTGGCCCTCTCCCGCCGGGGGAGTGCCAACGGCAATGGCAACGGGCAGGCTCGGGCTGGTGACGACGCATGGTGGTGCGGGTCGCAGTGGACCTCAGACCGTCGGGCCCGGCCGCTGTTCGCCGACCTGCTCCGGGCGGTCGGGGAGATCGACGGCATCCGGCGGGTGCGCTTCACCAGCCCGCACCCCAAGGATCTGCGGCCCGAGACCATCGCGGCCATGGCCGCGGTCCCGGCGGTGTGCGAGCACCTGCACTTGCCGCTGCAGTCGGGCAGTGACGCCGTGCTGAAGGCCATGCGCCGGGGCTATACCGCCGAGCGCTACCTAGAGCGGCTCCGGGCGGCCCGGGCCGCCGTCACGGACCTAGCCGTCTCCACCGACATCATCGTCGGGTTCCCCGGCGAGACCGAAGCGGACTTCGTCCAAACCCTGGAGGTCGCGGCCGAGGCCCGCTACGACAGCGCCTTCACGTTCATCTTCTCGCCCCGGCCCGGCACCGCGGCCGCGGAAATGATTGACCGGTTCGTGCCCCACGACGTGTCCGTGGACCGCTACGAGCGCCTGCGACGGGTGATCGAGCGCTCCAGCCGCCTCGCCAACGAGGCCCGCATCGGCAGGGTCGAGGAGGTCGTAGTGGAGGGGCCCAGCAAGAAGGACCCGGCGGTGACCACGGGCCGAACCCGGCGCAACACCCTGGTGCACTTCGGATCGCCGCCCGGCGAAGTGCCGCCGACCGGCACCTACGCCCACGTAGAGGTCACCGCAGCCGCGGCCAACTTCCTCCAAGGCGCCCTGGTCGACATCGAGGCACCGCGAGCGGCCCCGGCGCAAGCAACCTCGGGCCGTCGCCTCATCCCCGTCGCCGCGAGCTGATCGAGGCGGTGACCTCGACGCCGCCAGCGCCCGAGAGCGGTGAGTGCCTGGCGCCGCTTGATCGGACGAGACTCGCAGAACGGCCGCTGGTGATCGTCGGCCCCACCGCTTCCGGCAAGTCGGACTTGGCGATGGGCGTGGCCCGCTCGATCGGCGGCGCCGAGATCGTTGCCCTCGACTCGATGCAGGTGTACCGCGGTATGGATGTCGGCACAGCCACCCCTACTGCCGCAGAGCAGGCCGAGGTGCCCCACCACCTGATCGACTTCGTGGACCCCTCCGAGGAGTTCGCGGTGGCCGAGCTCCAAGTCCGGGCCCACGCGGTGATCGACGAGATTCGCGACCGGGGTGCCGTCCCGGTGCTGGTAGGCGGCACCGGCCTTTACGTGCGGGCCGTGATCGACGACCTGAAGATCCCCGGGCGCTACCCGGCGGTTCGGGCCGAACTGGAGGCCGACCCCGACACCGAGGCACTTCACCGGCGCTTGGTCGATCTCGATCCGGTCGCGGCCGGCCGCATGGAGCCGTCGAACCGCCGCCGCATCGTGAGAGCGCTGGAGGTCACTGCGGGCAGCGGCCGTCCCTTCTCGTCCTACGGTCCGGGTCTGGGGCACTACCCGCCCACGTCGTTCGTGCAGTTGGGCCTCTGCCGGGACCGGGACCGCCTCGACGAGCGCATCACCGCCCGATATCAGCAGCAGGTGGCCGCCGGCTTCCTAGACGAGGTGCGGGCCCTGGCCGAGGCGCCGATCTCCCACACCGCGTCCCATGCCCTCGGCTACAAGGAGCTGCTCGCCCACGTACGCGGGGAGACGACCCTTGAGGAGGCGCTGGAGCTCGCCGTCGTGCGCACCCGCCGGTTCGCTCGCCGCCAGGAGCGCTGGTTCCGCCGCGACCCACGCATCCACTGGCTTGACGCCCCTACGACCCCCGCCGACGCTCTGTCCGCCTGGCAGCGCGCTGCCGGGGTTCTCCCGGCCCGGACGCCGAGCGGGTAGGCATGTTCTTGATGTAGTTGTGCCGCTGTCGTGAGTTCAACTACATCAAGAACGGCGGACGGGCCATGAGTGCCGCGTTTGGGATGCTCCCCCCACGCGAGAGAATGCAAGCATGACCGGCAGGCTTCGACTCCACAAGCTCCATGGGCTGGGCAACGACTTCCTCGTCGCGCTCGTCGACGAGCTGCCGGCCGACATCGACGCGTCCCGCATAGCCGCCGGGCTGGGTCACCGTCGACGCGGCATCGGGGCAGACGGGCTGATCTATGCCGTGCTGGACCCGGCGGGCGGCACCGGGGACCGCGCCGCGGCAATGCGGCTGTGGAATTCCGACGGCTCACCGGCCGAGGTGTCCGGCAACGGCCTCAGATGCCTGGCCCACGCCATCGCGGTCACCCTTGGGTCGGCTGAGCTCGACATCGTTGTGCACACCGTCGCCGGCCCGCGCCGGTGCTCGATACGCCCGACCACCACGCCCGGGACCGTCACCGGTACGACTGAGATCGGGGCTCCCGGCCCCGGCCCCCAGCCCGATCGGCTCAGCCGCAGCCCGGAGGCCGCTCTGGGATGCGTTCTCGAACCGGGCGCGATCAAGCGGTGGGTCACGTTGGACGTCGGCAACCCCCACGTCGTGCTCTCCGTGGGCGATCCGGCCGAGGTTCCGCTGCATCCCGCCGGACCGGCGGTGGAGGCCATCTTCACCGGGGGGATCAACGTCCATTTCGGCGCGGCCACCGGCGCGGACGAGCTGACCCTGGGCGTGTGGGAGCGAGGCGCCGGCGCAACCGCGGCCTGCGGCACGGGCGCGGTGGCCGCCGCGGCCGCCTTTCACCGTTGGGGCGAGGTGGGTCAGAATGTCACCGTGCGAATGGCCGGCGGCGATGCACGGGTAGACCTCTCGGGACCAGTGACACTAACCGGCGAATCGGTCTACGTGGCCGCCGTGGACGCCGTCGGTGTCTGACGTCGGCGAGCCGCCGGAGGGCCACGGCGTGCCGGAAGGCGACTTCGACTCCAGCGAGAGCAGCGACGCCCAAGCGGGCGATGACACACACCGGGGCGGGTTCGGCGAGTTCGGCGGCGACGGGCCCGGGCTCATCGACCGGGCCTTCCGGGAGCGCATCGTGCTGGTCGGGGTGGTCCGCCCCGGTGGCGACACCTCCGCCACCGACGCCTCCCTCGACGAGTTGAGCCTGCTGGTGGACACCGCGGGAGCCGATGCCGTCGAGCGGGTCTGCCAGCGGCGGGCCGCGCCCGATCCGGCCACATTCGTGGGCGCGGGCAAGGCCCGCGAGATCAGGGCTATCGCCGAGGAGGTCGACTGCGACACGGTGGTGTTCGACGACGACCTCAGCCCCGCGCAGCAGTTCAACCTGGAGAAGCTGCTGGGCCGCACCGCCCTGGACCGCACCGCGGTGATCCTCGACATCTTCGCCCAGAACGCCAGCACCCCGGAGGGCAAGGCCCAGGTCGAGCTGGCCCAGCTCCGCTACCGGCTGCCCCGCCTGCAGGGCGCCGGGCGGCGCCTCTCGCAGCAGGCGGGCGGGATCGGCACCCGCGGTCCCGGCGAGACCCAGCTCGAGGTGGACCGCCGCCGCCTGGAGCGACGCATACACAAGCTCGAGGACGACCTCCGCCGCATCGCCGGCCATCGCCGCACCCAGTCCAAGGCCCGCAGCCGCACCCGAAACCGGTCCGCCGCCATCGTCGGCTACACCAACGCCGGCAAGTCGTCGCTGCTCAACCGGCTCACGTCGGCCACCGTCGCGGTGGAGGACCGCCTCTTCGCCACCCTCGACCCCACCACCCGGCGGCTGGGGCTGCCAGGCGGTGAGACGGTCTTCATCACCGACACGGTGGGCTTCGTGCGCAAGCTTCCCCACCAACTGGTGGAGGCGTTCAAGACCACGCTCGACGTTGTCCGCGACGCCGACCTGCTGGTCCACGTGGTGGACGGTTCCGACAGCGACCCCGACGGCTCCATGGCCGCGGTGCGCCAGGTGCTCGCCGAGATCGACGCCGACGAGATCCCGGAATTGGTGTTGTTCAACAAGAGCGACCTGGGCCCGGGCGCGGCTCGGCTGGCCGAGCGGACAGAGGGCGCGGTGGCGGTGTCGGCCGCCACCGGCGAAGGGGTGGAGGGACTCCTGGGCGCCATCGGCGACCGGATGCGTCGAGTTGCCAGCGAGGTGGAGTTGGTGGTGCCCTGGGACCGCGGCGACGTGCTCGCGGGCGTGCACCGCGAGGGACAGGTGCTCGAGTCCACCGCGACCGAGGAGGGCATGAAGGTGCGGGCCCGCATGGAGCCCGGCTCGGTCGGGGCCCTGCGTCGCTACGTGGTCAACGGATGGGACGGCTCGTGACGAAGGGCTTCGTGCCGCCCGTCTATCCCTACGAACGGCTCGACCCCTTCCGGTCGGTGGCCGCGGCACTGCCGGTGGGAGCGGTGGACTGCTCGGTCGGCACTCCCTGCGACCCGCCTCCCGAGTTTGTGGTGCGGACCCTGGCGTCCTCACGCACCGAGAGGGCGTACCCGTCCTCCATCGGCTCGCCTGCGTACCGGCAGGCCGCCGCAGCCTGGATGGCTCGCCGGTTCGGGGTGGACATCGACCCTGACGCCCAGGTCGCGGCCTGCATCGGCACCAAGGAGTTCGTTGCGTCGCTGCCCCGCTACCTCAAGCTCCGCCGGCCCGACCGCGACACGGTGCTGTACCCGGCTGTCTCATACCCGTCCTACGCCATGGGGGCGGCCCTGGCCGGCTGCCGGGCCGTGCCGGTCGCGGTGGACGAGCACTTCCGGATCGATCTCGGCTCGATCGAGCGGCGTGACGCTGAGCGGGCTCTTTGCCTGTGGGTCAACTCTCCGGGCAACCCGGCGGGAGCCCTCGACGATCTTGCTGCGGCCGCGGCCTGGGGCCGCGACAACGACGTGCTGGTCGCCAGCGACGAGTGCTATGCCGAGTTCACCTGGGACGGCCAGCCCCGCACCATCCTGGAGCACGGCACCGATGGCGTTCTGGCCGTGCACTCACTGTCGAAGCGGTCGAACATGGCCGGCGTGCGGGCCGGGTTCTACGCCGGGGACGCCGAACTGGTCCACTACCTGCGCGAGTGCCGCAAACACGCCGGCTGCATGGTGCCCGGCCCGGTGCAAGCCGCCGCGGTGGCGGCCTGGAGCGATCAGGACCATGTCGTGGCCCAGGCCGCCCGCTACCGGCGGCGTCTGGACCTCCTGGCCGAGATCGCGGTTGTGGCCGGCTCGAACGCGGAGTTGCCGGGCGGAGCCTTCTACCTGTGGGCCCCGGCGCCGGGCGGCGACGCCTGGTCCTTCGCGGAGATGCTGGCCCGACGGGCCGGCCTCATCGTGAGCCCCGGCGAGTTCTACTGCGTGGATCCCGATGCCGCCGGTCCTCTCGATCCCCACGCGTTCGTGCGCATCGCCGCGGTTCAGCCCGACGACCGCTTGGAGCTGGCCCTGAAGCGGCTCCGTGCCGCCAACCACCACTAGCCTCACCTGCATGTCAACGCTTGAGTCCCGCATCAGCGAGCTGTGGGCTGCCCGCCCCGACCTGGATGCCGACGATCCGGATGTGGTTGCCGCCGTCCATGAGGCCATAGACGCTCTCGACACCGGCCAGGCCCGGGTGGCCGAGGTGCTCGACGACGGCACGGTGCGGGTCAACCAGTGGTGCAAGCAGGCCATCCTGCTGCTGTTCTCGACGGCCAAGATGAGCACCATCGAGCTTGGCCCCTTCGAGTTCGCCGACAAGATCCCGCTCAAGACCGACTACGCGGCCCGCGGTGTCAGGGTGGTGCCGGGAGCATCGGCCCGCTGGGGCAGCTACCAGGCGCCGGGCGTGATCATGATGCCCAGCTACACCAACATCGGCGCCCATGTGGGGGCCAACACCATGGTCGACACGTGGGCCACAGTGGGGTCATGCGCCCAGATCGGCGCCAACGTGCACCTCTCCGGCGGGGTCGGCATCGGCGGCGTGCTCGAGCCTCCGGTCGCCCAACCGGTGATCGTGGAGGACGACTGCCTGATCGGCAGCCGCTGCATCGTGGCCGACGGCGCCCGCGTCGGGCAGGGCACGGTGCTGGGCGCAGGGGCGATCCTCACCGGTTCCATCCCCGTCATCGACGCCGAGACCGGCGAGGAACTGGGCCGGGGCGAGGTGCCGCCCTGGTCGGTGGCGGTGCTCGGCACCCGGCCCCGCCAGTTCGGCGGCGGCGAGTTCGGCCTCCCAGCGGTGCTGGTGATCAAGCGCCTGTCCGAGGGCGAGCGTCACGACAAGTCGGCCCTCAACCAGATCCTGCGCGACCACGGCGCCACCACCTGACATGCCCACCGGGGCACTGCCGGCCGGCGACCTGCTGGCTCTGGCGGCCGCTCTGGTGGACGTACCCTCCGAGAGCTACGCCGAGGGGCCCCTCGCGGACCTGATCGAAGCGGACTTGCGCCAGGCCGGGCACCTCAGCGTGGACCGGGTGGGCGACAACATCGTGGCCCGCACCCATCTGGGCAGCGGTCGGCGGATAGTCCTAGCCGGCCACACCGACACCGTGCCGGCCAACAACAACGCGCAGGCCCGCGTCGACGGCGACGTGCTGTGGGGCCTGGGCGCGGCCGACATGAAGGGCGGCATTGCTGTGATGCTGGAGTTGGCCCGGACGGTCGAAGCCCCGGCCGCCGACGTCACCTACGTGTTCTATGCCCGCGAGGAGGTCGACGCGGCCGACAACGGTCTGCTGGAGGTAGCCGCAGCCCGACCCGACCTGCTCGAGGCCGATGTCGCCCTGCTGGGTGAGCCGACCGCCGCCGCGGTGGAGGCCGGCTGCCAGGGCACGATGAGGCTGAGCGTCACCCTGGCCGGGGAGAGGGCCCACACCGCCCGCGGCTGGATGGGCCGCAACGCGATACACCGGCTCGCGGCCGTGCTAGGAGCGGTCACCGCCTACGACGCCCGCCGGCCCGTGGTGGAGGGATGCGAGTACCGCGAGGGTCTCGAAGCGGTCTCCGTGAGCGGGGGAGTGGCCGGCAACGTGGTGCCCGATCGCGCCACGCTGATTCTCAACCACCGGTTCGCTCCCGACCGGACACCTCAGCAGGCCGAGGAGCATGTCCGGTCGCTTCTCGAGGGCGTGCTCTCCGAGGGTGACACCGTCGAACTGACCGACATGGCCCCGCCTGCGGCTCCCGGGCTCGACCACCCGCTGCTGACGGGGCTCATCCGGCGCAGCGGTGTGCCGGTGCGAGCCAAGCTGGGCTGGACCGATGCCGCCTTCTTCGCGGCCCGGGGGGTGCCGGCATCGAACTTCGGTCCCGGCGACCCCTTGCTGGCTCACACCGCCGGCGAGCGGGTGCACCGCGACGAACTCATCTCGGTCCACGCCGCCCTCGAGGACCTGCTCGTCAACGGCGCCTGAGCGGGCGCCGCGGGGCGGGAGGCCGTCTAGTAGCGGCGCATCATGGTGACCACCTTGCCGTAGACGGCCACCTCGTCCGGCCCGAACTCCATCGGCTCCATGTGCGGGTTGGCCGGCTCCAGCACGATCCGGCCACCGCCACGCCGCAGCGTCTTGACGGTGGCCTCGTCGCCGGGGATCCCAGCCACGACGACCTCGCCGTTCTCGGCGTCGCTCTGGGCCCGGCACACCACGTAGTCGCCGTCGAGGATGCCGGCGTCGATCATGGAGTCGCCCCGCACTCGCAGCATGAACAGCTCACCCTCGCCGGTGAGGTCGGCCGGCATCGGCACCAGCTCCTCGACGTTCTCGGATGCGAGCACGCCGGAGCCGGCGGCGACGTCGCCGACGAGGGGAACGTGGCGCACCGGGCGGCGCTCGACGGCCGCGCCCGAGTTCTCGTCGTAGCAGACCTCTATGGCCCGGGGCCGGGTGGGATCGACCCGCAGGTAGCCGGCCGAGTCGAGCACATCGAGATGGGCCTTGACCGAGGCCGGTGATCTCAGGCCGACCTTGGCTGCGATCTCCCGGATCGAGGGCGGGTAGCCGCGGTCTCGCTGGTGCTCGACGATCATGTCGAGAATCTGGCGGCGGCGGGCGGTGAGCGGCTTGCGGTGGGCCGGGGGCGTCATGTCTGTCTCCGATCTTGGAGCCGTAGGGGGGTTGTGTCCGAACATCTGTTCGCTATAGTTTATGCGAACACACGTTCAATACGGGGAGTATATCCGTACACATGTTTGTGGAACACGCGTTCGATGTCAAGGATTTCACCACCGGCGTGGGCGGCGGCGGCCTTGTCACACCCCCGCGGGAGGATGGACCTATGGCCCTAGCTCCTGCACACGCCCTCGCCCCACGCACTCCCGGTGCCCACGTCGGTCCGGGGGCTGTGGTGGGAGCGGCGCGTCTGCCGGAGTCGGTGTACCGCCGGCGCCGGGCCGTCGCGGCGCTGGTGGCGGCTGCGGTGGTCACGCTGATGGTGGTGGTGGGCCGTCCCGAGCGTGTCCCGGTGGGCGAGGCCAACCCTTGGCCCTCCACGGCCGACGTCTCGCTGTCGACGGAGTTGCCGGGCGTCTACGTGGTGCAGCCGGGTGACACGCTGTGGGACATCGCCCGCGCCCTCGCACCCGGCGAGGATCCCCGTGAAGTGGTCCACGAACTGGCCGGCACCGCAGGCGGGTCCACGCTGGAGCCCGGCCAGAGGATCGTCATCGACGACGGTCGTGTCTCGGCTTCGGGCGCCGCGGGAGCCGACGTCCTCCAGCAGACCTCTCAGCCGGTTTCAGGTGGTTGAGCCGGTTCCCGGATGTAGCGGACGAAGAGGGTGCCGGAGTCCTCGAGAAGATGGTCGACACGCATTCGCAGCGGCACGGTTCGGATCGATCCGTGCACGATCCTGCCGCTGGCCCCGCCGGCCACCAGCGGCGCCACCGACAGGCAGAGCTCGTCGATCACGTCTGCGTCGGCCAGTTGCCCGTTGAGCGACGGGCCTCCCTCGGAGAGCACCACGCCGGCGCCCCGGCGGTCGAGCTCGGCGAGGATCTCGGCCGGCTGGGGCCGCGGCGACGGCAGCCGCACCACTTCGGACACGGCCCCAAGTCGCTCCACGGCCTCGGGCGCCGCCACGCTCCCGGTGAGGATCACCGGAGGATCCTCGCCCGGCCGCTGGTCGGCGAACATCGGCAGGCTCGGGTCGAGTTCGAGACTGGCGGTGACCACCGCCAGGCGGGGCCGCTCGGCTCGCCCCGCGGCCAGCCGCGCCCGGCGGGAGGCTGCCCGGGGCCGGGGCAGGCCGTAGCGCTCGGCCCGCACCGTTCCGGCGGCGGCGACGATCCAGTCGGCGCTGGCCCGCACGGCCGAGAAGACGGCCTCGTCGGCGGGGTTGCCGAGCGCTCCGCTGGTGCCGTCGACGGCGACCGCACCGTCGGCGGAGGCGATCATGTTGACCATCAGCCAGGGACGCCCGGCCGGCTTGGGGCGGGCCAGCGCCGGGTAGAGCTCCATCGGGTCGACATCGACGACGGGGCCGGGCAGCAGTCTCCGCACGCCCGCGACGGTACCAATGTTGCCGTACACAGCTAATCCCGAAGTAATCCAGAGGCAGGCCCGGAAATCCCTAGGAGGGGTCCACAGTCTCGCGATGGGCATTGTCGCCGGGAGTCCTAGGGTCGCGACGGCGGGCGCGCCGCCGCGCGCCCGGTAGAATCTCAGGAGGGTAATTCTTATGACGATGGCCCCCGAGCAGACCGCTCTGATCTCCGGCAGCCACCCTCTGCCCGCGGGTCTGGAGGATCCGGCTGACCGGATCGTGTGGGAGCGCCGCGACGCGCGCCTGCTGGACCATCGCGACGGGTCGGTCGCCTTCGAGCAGCCCGATGTGGAGGTTCCGGCTACCTGGTCGCAGAACGCGACCAACATCCTGGCCCAGAAGTACTTCCGCGGCCCGCTGGGCACGCCCGAGCGGGAGTGGTCGCTGAAGCAGGTGGTAGACCGCGTCGTGGGAACCATCACCGCCTGGGGTGACGGGGACGGCTATTTCGCCGACGAGTCCGAGGCGGCGCTGTTCCGGGCCGAGTTGACGCATCTGCTGTACACGCAGCGAGCCGCCTTCAACTCGCCGGTGTGGTTCAACATCGGCGTGGCCGGCGTGCCCCAGCAGGCGTCGGCGTGCTTCATCCTGTCGGTTGAAGACACGATGGAGTCGATCCTTGAGTGGTACGCCGAGGAGGGCCGGATCTTCAAGGGCGGCTCCGGCGCGGGCGTGAACCTGTCACGTATCCGGGCCAGCTCGGAGCCTTTGGGCGGTGGCGGCACCGCGTCGGGACCGGTGAGCTTCATGCGGGGAGCGGACGCCTCGGCCGGCACCATCAAGTCGGGCGGCAAGACCCGCAGGGCAGCCAAGATGGTGGTCCTCGACGCCGACCATCCCGACATCGAGGACTTCATCTGGTGCAAGGCCCGCGAGGAGCGCAAGTCGCGTGCGCTGGCCGCGGCCGGCTTCGACATGAGTGTCGACGGCGCCGACTCGGACTCCGTGCAGTACCAGAACGCCAACAACTCGGTCCGGGTCACCGACGAGTTCATGCAGGCCGCGCTCGAGGGCGGCGACTGGGATCTCACCGCCCGCACCGACGGCTCGGTGCTCAAGCGAGTGCCGGCCCGCTCGATCCTGAGCGAGATGGCCGAGGCCGCCTGGCAGTGCGCCGACCCTGGCGTGCAGTTCGCGACCACCATCAACCGCTGGCACACCGCCGCGTCCACCGGCCCCATCACGGCCAGCAACCCCTGCTCGGAGTACGTCCACCTCGACAACAGCGCCTGCAACCTGGCCTCGATCAACCTGCTGAGCTTCCTCGACGTCGAGGGGACCTTCGACGTCGCCGGGTTCAGACGGGCGGTGCAGGTGGTGTTCGCGGCCCAGGAGATCCTCGTCGGTCACGCCGACTATCCGACGCCGGCAATCGCCGACACCACCAGGGCCTTCCGCCAGATCGGCCTGGGCTACGCCAACCTGGGCGCGTTGCTCATGGCGCTGGGCCTTCCCTACGACTCCGACGAGGGCCGGGCCGTGGCCGCGGCCATCACCGCGCTGATGACCGGCGAGGCCTATCTCACCTCCACCCGACTGGCCGAGCGCTTGGGACCCTTCGCCGGCTTCCACGACAATCGCGAGCACATGCTGCGCGTGCTCGACCAGCACCGGAGCGCGACCGCCTCCATAGCTGAGGAGTTCGTGCCCGCCGACCTGCTCGAGGCCGCGCAACTGGCGTGGGACGAAGCCTGCGAGCGGGCCGACCGCCACGGCGTGCGCAACAGCCAGGCCACGGTGCTGGCGCCCACCGGCACGATCGGGCTGCTCATGGACTGCGACACCACCGGAATCGAGCCCGACCTGGGGCTGGTCAAGTCCAAGCGCCTGGTCGGGGGCGGGACCATGGAGATCGTCAACACGACGATCCCCAGGGCATTGCGGCGGCTCGGCTACGACACCGAGCAGGCCGATCAGATCGGGGACCACGTCGCCGCGCACCACACTGTGGAGGGCTCGTCGCTCAAGCCCGAGCACCGGGACGTGTTCGCCTGTTCGCTGGGCGACAACGCCATCAGCGCCTCGGGGCACGTCAAGATGATGGCCGCGGTGCAGCCGTTCCTGTCCGGTGCCATCTCGAAGACCGTGAATATGCCCGCGTCGTCGACCGCCGGCGATGTCGAGCAGTTGTTCATCGATGCCTGGCGGCTCGGCCTGAAGTCGGTGGCCATCTACCGCGACAGCTCCAAGGTGGCCCAGCCGCTCACCCTCGGCGAAGCCCAGCGGTCCACCGACGCCGCCGCGGCGGCGTCGGGCCCGGACCCCGGCGTGGCTCCGCCGGCCGGGTCAGTGCCCGAGCCGGTACGCCGGCGGCTGCCGAGATCGCGCCGGTCGCGCACCTTCGAGTTCCGTGTGGCCGACTGCAAGGGGTTCGTCACGGTGGGGGAGTACCCCGACGGCCGTCCGGGCGAGATCTTCGTCAAGGTCTCCAAGCAGGGTTCCACTCTGGCCGGGATCATGGACGCCTTCGCGATCTCGCTCAGCCACGGCCTGCAGTACGGCGTGCCGCTGTCCGCCTTCGTCGACACGTTCGTCGGCGTGCGCTTCGAGCCGGCTGGCATCACCGACGATCCCGACATCCGCATCGCCACCAGCCTGATGGACTACCTGTTCCGGAAGCTGGCGGTGATGTACCTGACACCGGAGGAGCGGGCCGCGCTGGGCGTCTACACCACCGGCGAGCGGACCCAGCCGACGCTGCCCGGCGTGGAGGAGCAGGTCGCCGAGACCGAGCAGGGCCACGACCTGCCACCCGACCCGCCGTCGGTCCCGTCGCCGGTCCAGCTGATCGGCCAGTTCGACTTCTCCGCGGCGTCGGCACCGCCCGAGCCGCCCGGGCCCGAGCGGCCCGCGAGCGCAGCGAGCATGAGCGGGGAACACGCCGCGGACCGCCAGGCGAGCCCGCTGGACGCGCCCTTCTGCATGACCTGCGGCGTCCCGATGCGCCGCGCCGGCTCGTGCTATGTGTGCAACGACTGCGGCGCCACCAGCGGCTGCAGCTGATACCCGCCTGAGCTAGCCGCCAGCCGCTTCCGCGGTCTCGGCGGCCAGCTTCTTCTTGTGGCGCAGGTAGTTGCCGACCATCTCGCCGAACGGGGCCGGGTTGTAGATGTCCTCTTCGTAGCTCCACAGCCCGCCTCCCGCGTACTTGAGCAGGGTGAAGTTGTACTCCTGGTGGAGCGAGCCGTCGCCGGGGTCGGCCATCCGGTTCCACACCTTGCACACCACCCACCCCCTCGTCTCGTCGATGATGTACCACTCGATCGGGAAGTGGATCATCTCGTTGTTGGGCCACTGGCGCATGGTCGACTGGATCCAGTTGTAGATGGCCTCTCGCCCGCCCATGGTGCCGAAGTGGTGCTCGATGTAGGTGGCGTCCTCGGTGAACTGGTCGGCCCATTCGCGCCAATCGCCGGACGTGCCGGCTCGGCGGGCCACCTCCTGGTAGCGGGCGAAGGCCTCCTCGATCTCGTCTCGGCTCCAACGGCTCATGGTTGACGCTCCTTGCTGTGGGGTGCCTGCTCCGGGCAGGGTTCAGGGGGACAGGTCGAAGCGTAGGTGACGGCTCAGGTCCCCTACGAGGTCGACCAGGAAGCGGCGCTCGACGAAGCGCCATCGCCCGTCGATGCGTCTCAAGGTGTCGTGGTAGCGGCCAGTGATGATGGCCTGCATCGGCGAGTCCGGAGCCTGCTGGAGCACTATGTAGACCGAGCGGACCGTGGCGGTGTCGCCCTCGGTCTCGATGATCGGGTTGGCGGTGATGTGCCGGGTGCGAGGGGTGCCGTCGTCGTAGGTGATCACCGTGTTCCGGTACATGTCCGCGATGGCCTGCGCTCCGGAGGGACCGCCGGCGCCGTCGCCGTAGCTGAAGGTGCAGTGCTCCATCAGCTCGCCGACCTCGTCGAAGCGCCCAGCGTCGACAAGCTCGGCGTAGCGGTAGAGCTCGTTGGCGATGGCGGTGGCTTCGTCGGAGCCCATCGCCATCGACCGTAGTATCCGCTGGGCATGGCGCGCCCCTCGATGCCCTCCCTGCCCGTGCTGTGGCGCGGTACCCTCAGACTCGTCGGCGACCTGCGCCACGAGTGGTCCCGGGCCCGGGTCGGGGGCCTCGCGGCCGAGATCGCCTTCTTCGGCCTCCTCGGCCTGTTCCCGGCGGTCATCGTGTTCGCGGCCGCGCTCGGCTCGCTGGACGTGGTGATCGGGGCGGGCGCAGCCGCCGACACCGAGGCGTGGCTGCTGGACCGTGTCGTGGAGACCTTCGGCCGCGACAACACCCTGAGGGCCACCATCGAGGAGCTGTTCGACCGGTCGAACGCGGGGCTGATCACCGCGGGCGTCGTGATCACCGTCTACGCGTCCTCAAGGGGCTTCACCGCGGTGGTCGGCGCCCTGGACGTCACCTACGGCCATGAGCACCGCCGGAACTGGTTCTCAACTCGTGTTACCGGCTTCGTGCTGACGCTGTTCACCCTGGTCGTGGCTGCGCTGGTGGCCGCCATGGTGGTGGTCGGGCCGCTTCTCGGCGGCGGTGAGGAGCTCGCCGACCGCTTAGGCGCCGGCTCGGCCTTCACCACTGCGTGGGATTGGTTCCGCTGGCCGGTGGTGTTCGTGGTGGTGGTCTGCTGGGCCGCCTCCCTCTACCACTTCGCCCCCCGCCGCCGGACGCCGTGGCGTACCGACCTGCCCGGCGCGGTGGTGGGCACCGTCTGGTGGCTGGCGGTGTCGCTGGGGTTCCGGGTCTACCTCGACGCGGCCTCCAGCGGGATGAACGCAGTGTTCGGCCTGCTCGGCGGTGCCCTGAGCCTGCTCATCTGGCTCTACCTGCTGGCGATGGGCCTGCTCGTAGGGGCGGAGATCAACAGCATCCTCAACACCCGCCGCGGCCTGCGCTCCGCAGAGCCGTCCGCTTAACGGTACTCTCGCAGCAATGAGCGATTTCCGGGTCGACCTCGACGAGATCACCTTCAACCTGCGCCATGTGGCCGATCTCGAGGGACTGGCCGCGCTCGACGGTTTCGAGCACGTGGAGCCCGAGATAGTCGACCAGCTCCTCGCAGAGGCCGCCCGGTTCGCGGAGGAGGTGATAGCGCCGCTGAACCGCGTCGGCGACACGGAGGGCTCGCGCCGCCTCGACGACGGCTCGGTGGCGACGCCCACCGGGTTCCGGGAGGCCTACCAGTCCTACGTGGAGGCCGGGTGGGGCGCCGTGTCCATGGATCCCGACTACGGCGGCGGGGGCTTCCCCCACCTCGTGGGTCTGGCCGTGGAGGAGATGTTCACCACTGCCTGCATGTCATGGTCGCTCTGCCCGCTGCTCACCCAGGGCGCCATCAACCTGCTGGGCGCGCACGGAACCGACGAGCAGAAGGCCCTCTACCTGCCGCAGATGGCCTCCGGCGTCTGGACCGGCACCATGAACCTCACCGAGCCCCAGGCCGGATCCGACCTCGGGGCGGTCACGACCCGGGCCGTGCCCCAGCCCGACGGCTCCTACCGGCTGGCCGGCACCAAGATCTTCATCACCTACGGCGAGCACGACCTGGCCGACAACATCGTTCACCTGGTGCTGGCCCGCACGCCCGGCGCACCTCCGGGGACCCGGGGGATCAGCTGCTTCCTGGTGCCCAAGCACCTGCCCACCGCCGACGGATCGACCGGCGCCCGCAACGACGTGCACTGCGTTTCGATCGAGCACAAGCTGGGGATCCACGCCAGCCCCACCTGTGTCATGTCCTACGGCGACGACGACGGCGCGGTCGGGTTCCTGGTCGGCGACGAGAACGGCGGGATGCGGGCCATGTTCACGATGATGAACCACGCCCGCCTGAGCGTCGGCCTGGAAGGGGTGGCCATCGCCGAGCGGTCCTACCAGCAGGCCCTCGCCTACGCCCACGAGCGACGCCAGGGCCGGGCGCCCGGCGCGCCCGCCACCGAGTCGTCGGCCATCATCGACCATCCCGACGTGCGGCGGATGCTGCTGGACATGCGGTCCACCACCAGCGCCATGCGGGGACTGGCCTACCGCAACGCGGAGGCCATCGACCGCTCCTCGCACGGGACCGACGCCGGCGAGCGCCAGGAGGGCTCGGAGCGGGCCGCGCTGCTGACGCCGCTGACCAAGGCATGGGCCACCGATCTGGGATGCGAGCTGGCCAGCGTCGGCCTTCAGGTTCATGGAGGCATGGGCTTCATCGAGGAGACCGGCTCGGCCCAGCACTACCGCGACGCCAGGATCGCTCCCATCTACGAGGGCACCAACGGCATACAGTCGGCCGACCTCGTCGGGCGGAAGCTGTCCATGCGGGGCGGTGCCGCGGTGCGCGACCACCTCGACCGTGTCCGGGATACCGCGGCAGCCCTCAACGGCACCGCGGGCCTTAAGTCCGTGCGCCAGCACCTTGAGGCCGCGGTGGACGCCACCGGCGAGGCCAGCGAGTGGCTGCTGGCGGCCGAGCCGTTCGATCGCCTCGCGGGCGCCGACGCCTACCTGAGGATGCTGGCCACCACGACCGGCGGGGCTGCTCTGGCCGATGGAGCGGTGGCCGCCGACCGGCTCGAGGCCCTCGAGCTCGCGACCGACAGGGCGGTCCTGGCCCGCTTCTTCGCCGCTAACCGGCTGTCGGCGGTTCCGGGCCTGTTGGCTGCGGTGACCGAGCCTGCCGACGATCTGGTGGCGGCCGGGCAGCGGATCCTGGCGGGCTAGAGGCCGAACCGGGAACTGCAGACCCTATGGCTGGCATCTCGGCCCTGCTGATCGGTTCGATCCCGAGCCCGCCCCGCAACGGCCTCGATCTCGGGCCGCTCCAGCTGAGGGCCTACGGCGTGATGATCGCGCTGGGCGTGCTGGCCTCGGTGTGGCTGTCGCGGCGGCGCTGGGCGGCGCGGGGCGGCAACCCCGACCAGATCAGCCGGGTGGCTGTCTGGGGCGTGATAGCGGGACTGATCGGCGCCCGTCTGTACCACGTGATCACCGACTGGAAGAGGTTCCAGTCCGACGGCTGGCTGGACGCGGTCGCCATCTGGCAGGGCGGGCTGGGCATACCCGGTGGCATGGCGGCCGGGATTCTGGTCGGGCTCTGGATGATCCGGCGCCAGCACATGAACCAGGGCGAGGCCATCGCCGCGATCGTGCCCACGCTCCCGCTGGCCCAGGCCATCGGGCGTCTGGGTAACTGGTTCAACCAGGAGTTGTTCGGCCGGCCCACCGACCTGCCCTGGGGCCTCGAGATCGACGAGGCCCACCGCCCGGCGCAGTACCTCGACGTCGAGACCTTCCATCCGACCTTCCTTTATGAGGCGGTATGGAATCTGCTTCTCTGCGGCCTGCTGCTGCTCATCGACCGCCGGCGCCGGCTGCTCGACGTTCCGACCCTGGTCACCGACCCCCGCAGGGTTAGCCGGCCCGGCTCCCTGATGGCCGTGTACATCCTCGGCTACGGGCTCGGGCGGCTGTGGATCGAGGCGGTGCGCATCGACCCTGCCAGCCTGATCCTGGGCGTGCGGGTGAACATCTGGATGAGCCTCGTGCTCATAGCGGGCTCGTCCTCCTACCTGATCTGGCTCCGCCGCCGCGCTCCCGGGCCGAGACGTCCCGTCCTGCCCTCCTGAGTGCGAGCGAGGTCGCCGGGTCGGGCTAGTTGAAGCCTCGCAGGGGGAAGTCGGCGCCGCGTTGGAGCCAGTTGTCGGCCAGGTAGTCGGCGGTGCCGTCGATCAGGTGCATCGTGTAGGCGTGGCGGCTGTGGTCCGAGGTGTTGGCCGCGCTCCAGTGCGGCAGCGTGCCGTGAAGGGCGATCAGCGTGCCCGCCTCTGCCTCCAGCGGCACCAGGTCGTCGGTGGGATACGGGGTGGCGTCGAGGACGTCGGTGACCGTACCCCGGCTGCGGTCGTCCGGGTCCACTAGGCGGAAGCGGGTCTTCGCGGGGATGCGGTGGCCACCGGGCAGCGCCCACATGCAGCCGTTGGCCACGGTGGAGTCCTCGATCGCGAACCACAGGCCGATCACGCTCTGGGGCTCGGTCCACAGGAAGGTGTGGTCGCAGTGGCAGATGACCTCGCCGCCGATTCCGGGCTGCTTGAAGATGTACATCGACTGGAGCAGCCGCGGCTCCACGAACCCCAGGTCGGATGCCACCTGGGCCAGCTCCGGGGTCCGGGAGAATGTGTCGAAGGCCGGGTCGAGGTCGTGCATGGCGTGGCCGATCTTGTTGACCGCCAGCGGCATCGGCCGCGTGAGGCGACCGCTGGAGACCGCTCCGTCCTCGAAGAACCAGCGAACGGTGTCGCCCGAGCCGAGGAACCACTCGTCCTGGGCGTGGCTCTGCTCGGTGGTGGAGAACACCGTGAGGCCGCCGTCGGAGGCCGGGTCGATGCTCTCCAGCATGGAGTTGACGTGGGCCTTGAGCGCCTCGCAGCGCTCCTTCGCCACGAAGCCGGGCAGCACCAGGAACCCGTCGCGCTCCCAGTGGAGCAGCTGCGTGCCGTCGAGCATGCGCAGCCCCCCTAGGCCTCGCCCCGCCGGTAGACGACGCCGTCGGCTCGGGGCATCCGCAGCCTCTGGGAGAAGAAGACCAGCACCACCAACACGATGACGAAGGGCAGGATCGAGATCCACCAGTCGGGCACGGTCGTCGACAGGAAGTACCAGATGGCCGCACCCAGCCCCAGCCCGGCGGCCAGCCCGGCGTCGATGCGGCGCCTGCGGTTCAGCGCCCATGCCAGCACCGCGGCCAGGGCAATGGTGTTCACCAGAAGCAGCGCGTGCGACGCTGAGCCGTCCAGGTCGCGCAGGCCCACCCCGAAGGGATAGCCGAACAGCAGCGCTCCGGCCATGATCCCGCCGGGGCGCCAGTTCCCGAAAATGAGGGCGGCCAGGCCGATGAACCCCCGCCCGTTAGTCTGGCCCTCCAGGTAGATGCCCGACAGCTCCGGGCTGGCGATGAACGCTCCGCCCAGCCCGGCCAGCGCCCCGCTGATCACCACTCCGAAGTACTTGTAGAGGTAGATGTTGATGCCCTGGGTTTCGCCGCCCACCGGGTGCTCGCCGCAGATGCGGAGCCGCAGGCCGAACCGGGTCCGCCAGATCAGCCACGCGCTGAACGGGACCAGCGCGAAGGCGATCATGGTGGCCAGCGAGAGCTGGGCCACCAGCCCCCGGGCCAGCCCGGTGAAGTCGGACACGAAGAACCAGTCCTTGCGGGTGAACCAGCCGAGAATGTCGGGCGAGTCCCAGCCGAACAGGTCGCCGCCGGCCAGGAACGGGAACGTGAACCTGCCCACGCCAGGGGTCCGGGGTGACTGGGTGATCGAGCCGCCCTCGTGGTTGGTGAGGATCTCCGACGACAGGAACCGGGCCAGTCCCGGGGCGGTCACGTTGATGGCCACACCCGAGATGATGTGGTCCACGCCGAACGACACGGTGGCGATGGCGTGGACCAGCCCCCCGAGGGCGCCGCCGATCATGCCGATGAGCAGGCCGGCCCAGCCGCCGTAGTTGATGGCCCCCCAGGCGCCGAACCAGGTTCCCAGGATCAGCATCCCCTCCAACCCGATGTTCACGATGCCGGCCCGCTCCGAGAACAGGCCGCCCAGGCCGGCGAGCATGATGGGCACCGCCCAGCGCAGCATGGCCTGCGACGAGGTCACCGCAGTGAGCCGCTCGGTGTCGTCGAAGCCCTGCACCACCGTCAGAACCAGGACCCCGACGGCCGCGTAGAGCATCCACCGGGCCCACACCGGCAGCCGCCCCAACCACGCGGTCATGATGCGGCTGCCGGGCTTGAGGCCATGGCGGCGGCCGCGGCGGCGGCCTCCTCGCGCTCGCGCATGCGTCGCACGACCTCGTAGGCGATGACCGCGGTCAGGATGATGACGCCCTTCATGATCTCGACGATCTCACGGGACGCGGCCCCCGAGATCTGCAGGATCCCCGACGAGACGTCGAGGAACGCGAAGACCAGCGCGGCCACGCCCACTCCCGCCGGATGGTTGCGGCCGAGCAGGGCCACCGCGATGCCGGTGAAGCCGAGCAGGCTGATCGGGTTGGACGGGTAGTAGCCGGTGTTCATCAGTTCGGTCATGCCGACCAATCCGGCCACCGCGCCCGACAGCGTCATGGCGATCACGACCATGCGCTTCGGCGACACCCCTCCGACATGGGATGCGGTCGGGTTGGCGCCGCTCGACCGCAGGTCGAAGCCGAACACCGTCCGGTTCAGGATCACGTGGTAGACGACTCCCACCACCACCGCGACGACCAGCACGCCCGTCAGCTTCTTGCCCAGGCCGATCTCCCGGGTGAAGACCTCCAGCCAAGAATTGATGTCGGGCAGCAGGCCGCTCTCGGCGATGGGCTCGGTGCCGACCCGGCCGCCGGTCGCCGATATCTCGCCCCCGGCCTGCCACGCCACTATCCACCACGCGGCCAACCCCGAGATGACCACCGCGTTGAGCATGATGGTGGAGATCACCTCGTTCACCCCGCGGGTCACTTTCAGCACTCCGGCCGCTCCCGAGAACGCACCGCCCACGGCCATGGCGATCACCAGGATGAACGTGATGTGCAGCACCGACGGCACCTCGATCTGGGCACCCAGATGGGCTGCCACGATGAAGGCCAGCAGGTACTGGCCCTCCACGCCGATGTTGAACAGGTTCATCCGGAAGCCGATGGCGGCGGCCACGCCCGACAGGTACAGGGGCGTGGCCCGGTTCAGGATGTCCACCTGGGTCTCGAGCTTGCTGGCGTGCTGGACCATGTCGGCGTAGGCGGCCAGCGGATTGCTGCCCGAGATCAGCAGGACGATCGAGGAGAGCACCACCGCGATCACCACCGCCGCGGTGGGCGCCGCCGACGCCAGCATCAACCGATGGGTGAGGCGCTCGGTCACGGGGTCCCAGTCTCCGATCTCCCGCTCTTGTTCGCTCCGCTCACGGGCCGCTCGGGCCACGGCCTCGCTGAGCGTCTTGCCGCGATCTTCACGAGTTTCCGCCTGTTCGCTCGGCCTCCAGGGCCGCACCGGTCATGTAGGCGCCGAGGTCACGGGGAGTGACGTCGTTGGGGTCGAGGCGGGCCACCAGGCGGCCCCGCAGCATCACCACGATGGTGTCCGACAATCCGATCAGTTCGTCGAGGTCGGCCGACACCAGCAGGGTGGCCAGGCCTCGTGAGCGGGCCTCGCGGATGTCGTCCCAGACCGCGGCCTGGGCTCCGACGTCGATCCCGCGGGTTGGATGGTTGGCGATGAGCACCGCGGGATCGGCCACCATCTCCCGTCCCACGATCAGTTTCTGCTGGTTCCCGCCCGACAGCGCGTGGGCCGACACCTCGATGTTGGGCGAGCGGACGTCGAAGTCCTCCTTGATCCGGTTGGCCCGTCCTCTCATGCCCGGGCGGCTCAGCCACGGGCCGCGGGAATACGGCTTCTCGGTCTGGTGGCCCAGGGCGGCGTTCTCCCAGAGGGTGAAACCCAGCAGCAGCCCGTCGCGGTGGCGGTCTTGAGGCACGTACCCGAGGCCCATCTCGCGCCGGTGCCGCACCGATACGTGGGTGATGTCGCGGCCCAGCAGCGTGATAACGCCTTGATCCGGGTCCTGTATCCCGATGATGGCGTTGACCAGCTCGGCCTGGCCATTGCCCTCGACCCCGGCGATGCCCACGATCTCGCCCCGGTGAACGCTCAGGGTCACGTCGTCGACCACGGCTCGGTCGCCCTCGCCGGCCACCCTCAGACCTGAGAGCTCGAGCGCGGCTTCCTCGGTCACTGTGGACGCGCCCGCGTCGGGTACGGGCAACTCCGAGCCGATCATCATCTCGGCCAGGTCGTGGGCGGTCACCTCGTCGGGCTTGACGGTGCCCACCGTGCGGCCCTGACGCAGCACGGTGATGGTGTCGGCGATCTCGAGGACCTCGTCGAGCTTGTGGTCGATGAACAGGATGGTGGCGCCGCCGGCCTTGAGTTCCCGGATGTTGCGGAACAGTTCGTCGACCTCCTGGGGGACAAGCACTGCGGTCGGCTCGTCCAGGATGAGGATCTTGGCTCCCCGGTAGAGGACCTTGATGATCTCCACCCGTTGCCGTTCGCCGACCTCCAGGGTCTCCACCAGGTCGTGGGCGTTGATGTCGAGCCCGTAGGCTCGGCCCACCTCGTCGAGGTGCTCGCGTCCCGTCTGGAAGTCGATCCGGCCCAGCGACCGCATCGGCTCGGCGCCCAGGATCACGTTCTCGAGCACGGTGAGCTGGTCGGCCAGCATGAAGTGCTGGTGGACCATCCCGATTCCCAGGTCGATCGCCTGGGCCGGCGAGTTCAGCGCCACGGCCTCGCCCCGGATCCTGATCGTGCCCGAGTCGGGGGGCTGCATGCCGTACAGGATCTTCATCAGGGTCGACTTGCCGGCCCCGTTCTCCCCGCAGATGGCGTGGATCTCGCCCTCGGCCACCTCCAGGTGGATATCGTCGTTGGCCACCACGCCCGGGAACCGCTTGGTGATGCCTGTCAGTTCGATGGCTGGCGCCACGCAGCCTCCCTCGGAAACGACGACCGGGCCGGACATTAGCCCGGCCCGGTGTCATCGTTGGACTTGTGCTCCGGAGCGGCCCGACGGAGCGGGCCTACCGGCGCTCAGCGGTTAAGGCTCGGTCGGCACCGCGATCTCACCCGACACGATCTGGGCCTTGAGGGCCTCGAGTTGGTCGGCGATGTCGTCGACGAACCCGCCCGACGTGCTGTAGCCGACGCCGTCGACCGACAGGTCGTACGCGGTCGGGCCGGGCTGCATGGTGCCGTCGATCACGGAGCGGATCATCTCGAAGATGGAGACGTCCACCCGCTTCAGCATCGACGTCAGGATGTAGTCCCGCACACCGGCGTCGGCGGTGTGGTACTGGTCGGAGTCGACGCCGATGGCCCACACCTTGGACCCGGTGGCATCGCTCTGCTCGAGGGCAGCCTGGAACAGCCCCGCGCCGGAGCCGCCGGCCGCGTGGTACACGATGTCAGCCCCCTCCTCGTACATGGCCAGCGCGATCTCCTTGGCCCGGTCAGGGGCGTTGAAGCCGTCGAAGTCGGGAGCCTCGGTGATGTAGCTGCCGATGATCTCGATGTCGGGGTTCACGGCCCGCGCCCCGGCATTGAAGCCGGCCTCGAACCGCTCGATCAGGCCGCCGACGTTGGCCACGCCGCCGATGAAGCCGATCGTGCCGGTCTCGCTCTTGAGTGCGGCGGCTGCGCCCACCAGGAACGAGCCCTCGTGCTCGGCGAAGACCAGCCCGGCGATGTTGTCCCCGTAGGGAGCGGGAGGATCGGCACCCCAGTTCATCATGGCCGAGTCGACCACGCCGAACTTCGTGTCGGGGTTCTCCGCGCCGACCGCGGCCGCGTCACCCTCGAACAGGAACCCGACGCCGATGACGATGTCGTGGGCGTCGGCGGCAAGCTGGAGCAGTTCGCCCCGGTTGGAGCCGTCGGGCTCGGGCGAGGCCTCGGTGAAGGTGATGCCGAGCTCAGCGGCCGCCCGCTCGATGCCCGCGGCGGCCGAGTCGTTGAAGGACTGGTCACCGCGTCCGCCGATGTCGAACACCAAGCCGACCGAGATGTCCATCATCTCGGTCATCGCGGCGTCGTCAGACTCTTCCTCGTGGTCGTGGTCGTCGTCGTCCTCGTGTGCGTGGTCGTCGTCGTCCTCGTGTGCGTGGTCGTCGTCCTCGTCCGGTTCGGGCTCCGGCTCCGGCGCCGCGGTCGTCTCGGGCGCGGGCTCGGCGGGTGCCGGCTCGCTGGCGGTCTCTGCGTCCTCGTCGTCACCGCACGCTGCGGCGAGCAGGGTGAACGAGAGCAGGAGCGCGATCAGCGAAAGCAAACGCTTACTCATGGGTGCCTCCAGGGGTTGAAATGGCTTGTCTGGCGAATGCTAGTCGCCGCAGTCCTGATTCCGCGAGTGGCCCGCGGTCCATTCCAGAAGTGCCTCCGCGGGCCAGGTGTTCACGATGTCAGACACCGGAACGTCGCAGCGCACGGCCTTGTCGGCTCCGTAGGGCTGCCACTCGAGCTGCCCGGTGGCGTGGGCATCGGTGTCCACGGAAACCTTGCAGCCCCACTGCACCGCCAGCGTCAGCAATTCCTCGGGCGGATCCTGGCGCTCGGGGCGGCAGTTGATCTCCACCGCCTTGTCGAACTGAGCGCAGGCCGCGAACACGATCTCGGCGTCGAAGGCCGACGGGGGTCGGCCGCCCCCCACAACCTTACGGTTGGTGCAGTGGCCGAGGATGTCGGTGTTGGGGTTGGCGATGGCGGCCACCATTCGGGGAGTCATCTCCGCCGACGGCATCCGTAACTTCGAATGGACCGAGGCCACCACGACGTCCAGTTCGGCCAGCAGGTCGTCGGACAGGTCCAGCGAGCCGTCCTCCAGGATGTCGACCTCCATCCCGGTCAGGATCCTGAACGGTGCCATGTCGACGTTGAGCCGGGAGATCTCCTCCATCTGCCGGCGCAGGCGGTCCTCGTCAAGGCCGTGGGCAACCGTGAGGCGAGCCGAGTGGTCTGTGATCGCCACCCACTCGTGCCCCAGCGCCGCGGCCGTCTCCGCCATGGCCCGCAGCGGGGCCCCGCCGTCGGACCAGTCCGTGTGGCAGTGGCAGTCGCCGCGCAGGCGCTCGAGCACGGGCCCTCCCGCCCCGACCGGCACGCGGCTGCGCTGCTCGAGCTCGGCCAGGTATCCGTCGTCGATTCCCGCCAGGGCCTCGGTGATGACCCGTGCCGTGCTGGGTCCCACACCGTCGAGTTCGGTGAGCGTGCCTGCGGCCGACCTCTCGGCCAACTCATCGTCGCCGAGGTCCTCGGCCACCGCCAGTGCCCGCTGGAAGGCCCGCACCTTGGGACCGGGAGCGAGCTCCCGGTCGAGGTAGTGAATGGCGAGCGACAGCGCCACCGAGGGTCGCACGGCTTCGAAGCTACCGGTCGCCGGCCCGTCTGCTGGGAAGCCGGTGACGGTTGGCGGCCACCAGGGCGTAGACGGGCCGGGCTAGCCAGCACAGAGGCGGATGCACGATCAGGCGCCCGACGACCGCCCAGGCTCCGCCGACGGCAACCAGGGACCAGCCGATGGCCTCGGCGCCGCGGGAGCGACGCTGGCCCCGACCGCGATCCTCGAGCCACCACACCGCGGCCTCCACGTCCGGCTGCGACAGCCCCAGTTCCTCTAGGTCGAGCGACTGCCACGGTTCCACCCGGGAGCCGGGGGGCAGGCGGGCCCCGATCCAGCGGGCCGAGCGCACGCAGAAGCCGCACTCACCGTCGTACACCAGCAGCACCCGCCCAGTGTGCCGTCCCGAGCGGGTTCGGCATCCCGAGCCGGTAGCGTTGGGGCCATGTCCAAGCGCACCAGCAAGCGCCGGGCCAAGGCTCGCCGTTCGAAGGCGAACCACGGCCGCAAGCCCAACGCAGGCCGCAACAGCTGACCTGACTCCCAGTCGACGACTGTCGGCTGCGCAACTCGGAGCCCACCTTGGAACGGTTTGGATTCGTCGGGCTTCCCAACTCCGGGAAGACCTCGCTGCATAACGCCCTGGCGGGCGGCGACGCGGTGGCGGCCCGCCACGCCTTCTCCACCAAGTCCGCAACCGTGGGTGTGGCCAAGGTGCCCGACGACCGGCTGCCGCGGCTGGCCGAGATGAGTTCCAGCCGCCGCACCGTTCATGCATCGGTGCAGTTCACCGACATCGGCGGCCTAGTGTCGGGGTCGAGCCGGGGCGAGGGCCTGGGCAACGCCTTCCTGGGCCACGTCCGCGACACCGATGCCATCGTCTACGTGCTTCGCGCCTTCGTCGATCCCGATGTGCCCGGTGACGACGACCCGCTCGACGGCCTGCGCGTGCTCGAGACCGAGCTGGCCCTCGCCGATCTCGACAGCGCCACCCGCCAGCTCGACAAGCTTGCCCGGGCCCTCAAGGGAGATCCGTCGCTGCGGGCCTCGCACGACCTGCTGGCTGGGGCTGTCGCGATCCTCGAGGACGGCGTGCCGCTGTACCGGGCCGGCCTCGACAGCTCGGAGCGGGCTGGCCTGCGCCCGTTCTTCATGCTCACCAACAAACCGGTGCTCGCGGTGGTGAACATCGGGGAGGACCACATCGCTGACGCCGAGCAGCTGGCGGCACCGGTGCGAGAAGAACTGGGCGACGCCGAGGTGGTGCCACTGTGCGTGCAGCTGGAGGCTGAAGCCGCGCGGCTGGACGAGTCGGAGCGTCCCGAACTGCTGGCCGCCCTGGGCCTGGGCGGCGGCGCCCTGAACCGCTTCCTGGCGAGCGCGTACCACCTGCTGGGGCTGAGAACCTTCCTGACCACCGGTCCCAAGGAGAGCCGAGCCTGGACCTTCCGGACGGGCGCGTCGGCGGTGGATTGCGCCGGAGCGGTTCACTCCGACATCCAGCGAGGCTTCATCCGGGCCGACACCATCTCCTGTGACGACCTGCTCGAGGCCGGTTCCTGGATCGCGGCCCAGAAGCATGGCCTGATCCGTTCCGAAGGCAAGAACTACCTGATGGCCGACGGGGACGTCGTCGAGTTCAGGTTCAACGTCTGAGAGCAAGCGGCTGGTCGGTAGCCGAAACAGAGCTATTGCGGCGCTCCGGCGGGGGCCGCTAGGCTGCCTCCCGCATGCCAACCGACGCCGATGTCCGGCTGCTTGCGGACCTCGAGCCGAGCGTCGAGAGGCTCTACGAGCGGCACCTCCAGCAGACCAGGGAATGGCATCCCCACGCCCTGGTTCCCTGGAGCCGGGGCGAGGACTATGCGCCGGACTACGAGTGGTCCCCGGATGACGCCGGGCTGAGCCCGGAGGCCCGCAGCGCTCTGTTCGTCAACGTCCTCACCGAGGACAACCTGCCCTACTACTTCCGGGACATCGAGCGCATGTTCGGCCGCGACGGCGCCTGGGGCCATTGGGTGAGGCGCTGGACGGCCGAGGAAGGCCGCCACGGCCAAGTGATCCACGACTACCTGGCCGTGACCCGTTCTGTCGACCCGGTGAGTCTCGAGCGGGCCCGCATGGCCCAAGTGCAATCCGGCGAAGCGCCCGCGCCGCCCAATGCGCTGGAGGGCCTGGCCTACGTCACGCTGCAGGAGTTGGCCACCCGCATCTCGCACTTCAACACCGGAAAGCACATCGCTGATCCTGCCGGCAGGGCCATAATGCGCCGGGTCGCGTTCGACGAGAACCTCCACTTCCTGTTCTACCGCGACGCTATGGCCGCCGCCCTCGAGGTGGAGCCGTCACAAGCGGTCGTGGCCATCGCCAACCAGGTGAAGGGCTTCGCGATGCCCGGCGTTGGCATCACCGACTTCGAGGCGCACGCCCGCACCATCGCGGACGCCGGCATCTACGACTTGGCCATCCACCACGACCAGATACTCCAACCCGTGCTGATGCGGGATTGGAAGCTACCCAACCTCACCGGTCTCTCGGGTGTGGCCGAGGCGGCCCGGGAGCGGCTCATGAGGCTGATCGACAGGATCGGACGGGTTGGCAGGCTTATGGTCGAGCGCCGCGCTGATCGCCGGGCCAGGAGTCCACATGACTGGGGGCTGGATCGGCTGCGCTCCAAGGGCTGGGCCGGCGGCACCCGGTGAAGGCGGGCCCGGCGACCCACTAGATTCGCCTCCATGGCGTGGTTGGTTTGTGGCGACCGGGTCATCGCGTCGCTGGAGATCGCTTCCAGCCGTCGCGAGCGTCGCAGAGGCCTGTCGGGCCGCGACGGGATTGAGGGCGCGCTGCTGCTGGAGCGGACCCGCTCAGTGCACTCGCTCGGTATGCGGTTTCCCATCGACGTCGCCCACTGCGACGCCGATATGCGGGTGCTGCGGGTGACGACGATGCGAGCCAACCGGATCGGTCGCATCGTGCCGAAGGCCAGGGTCGTGATCGAGGCCGAGGCGGGCAGCTTCCGGCGCTGGGGAGTGACTCCAGGCGTAGAGCTCGAGATCCGGCAGTGAGCGGCTCTCGGCCCGGAGGAGGGGATCCTCCAAGAGGTGGCGCCCTGGTGCTGGTCGGCACTCCGATCGGCAACCTGGGCGATCTCAGCGCCCGGGCTGTGGAGGCCCTCGCTTCGGCGGACCTCGTCTGCTGCGAGGACACCCGGCGCACGGGGCGCCTGCTGGAGCACGCCGGCGTGACCGGCGCCCGCCTGCGCCGCGTCGACGAGCACACCGAGGCCGAGGCCTGCACCGAGGTGTGCGAGCTGCTCGGGGCCGGGGCCACCGTGGCGATGGTGACCGACGCCGGCATGCCCGCACTGACCGATCCGGGGGGCCGGCTGGTGGCCGCCGCCGCGGCGGCCGGACACACGGTCACGGTGGTGCCCGGCCCGTCGGCCGGCTTGGCCGCCTTGGCGGTGAGCGGTCTCGCAACCACGCGGTTCTGCTTTGAGGGGTTCCTGCCCCGTAAGGGCAGGGCCCGCGCCGAACGCTTGGAACTGATCGCCGGCGAGCGCCGCACCACGGTCCTCTACGAGTCGCCCCGCCGGCTGCAGGCCTGTCTCGAGGACCTGGCCGAGGCGTGCGGCCCGCAGAGGCGGGCTGTAGTGGCCCGTGAGCTCACCAAGCTCCACGAGGAGGTCGTGCGGGGCAGCCTGGCCGAACTCTGCGAGTGGTCCGCGGAGCCGGTGAAGGGCGAAGTCGTGGTCGTCGTCGAGGGTGCGGCGGAGGAGGGCCCGGTGCCCACCGACGATCAGCTTCGGGCCGCAGTCGAGGCCCTCGTGTCCGGTGGAGCCAGCCGCCGGGACGCGGCGGCATCGGCCGCGGCGGCTCACGGCGTGTCCCGCCGGCGGGTCTACAACCTGGTGGTCGGGAGTCAGAATCCGACGTCGGAGTAGAAAAGCCGCTCACCCCTGGGGTTTCGCCGAGAAAACGATGGGCTCGGCTGGGGAAGACCTTCGCATCTGGGGATAATGTGGCCCGCCATGGCGGTGCGGGTGCCTGTGCTTGTCGCGGTTGCGTGGCCTTACGCGTCTGGGAGCCGCCATCTCGGCCACGTCGCCGGGGCGTACCTTCCCGCCGACATCTACGCCCGCTACCAGAGGCTGGCGGGCAACGATGTGCTGATGGTGAGCGGATCCGACGTGCACGGCACGCCGATCACCGTCCGGGCCGACGCCGAGGGAGTCACCCCGGCCGAGATCGTCGATCGCTATCACGCCGAGTTCTGCCGTCAATGGGAGGCGCTCGGCATCTCGTGGGACCTCTACACCACCACCGGAACCGCCAACCACGCCGCCGTCACCCAGGACATGTTCCTGGTGCAGCTCCAGAACGGCTTCATCGACAAGCGGGTGTCCGAGCAGTACTACGACCCCGTCGGTGAGCGGTTCCTGCCCGACCGCTACATCGAGGGGGAGTGCCCCCACTGCGGCTTCGACGCGGCCCGCGGAGACCAGTGCGAGCACTGCAGCACCACACTCGACGCCACCGACCTGATCGAGCCGCGATCGAAGATCAGCGGGGCCGTTCCCGAGCTGCGCGCCACCGAGCACTTCTACTTCCGCTACTCGGACTTCACCGAGAGAGTCAGCGCCTGGCTCAAGACGCGCCAGGGCTGGCGCCCCCATGTCCTCAACTCGGCCAACGGCTGGACCAACGAGGGCCTTCAGGATCGAGCCATCACCCGGGACCTGGACTGGGGAGTCGAGCTTCCCGTCGACGACCTGGGCGAGGGCAAGCGGATATACGTCTGGTACGACGCGGTGATCGGCTACCTGTCGGCGTCCAAGGAGTGGGCGGCCCGCAACGGCGACGCCGAGGCATGGAAGCGATGGTGGCACAACGACGACGCTCGCCACCTGTACTTCGTCGGCAAGGACAACATCCCCTTCCACACGCTGCTGTGGCCCGCCCAGCTGATGGGCTACGGCGATCTGCACCTGCCCGACGACGTGCCGGCCAACCAGTACGTGACCTTCTCGGGGGCGAAGATGGCATCAGGCCGCGGCGTCGGCCTCACCATCGGCGAGGGCCTGAGGCTCTTCGAGCCCGACGCCTTGCGCTACGCCCTGGGGGCAGCCCTGCCCGAGCACGCCGACACCGAGGTCTCCATCGAGGAGATCGCCCGGCGCGTCAACGACGAGCTGGTCGCCACCTGGGGGAACCTCGTGCACCGGGTGTTCTCGATGGTCCATTCGAAGCTGGGGGGCGTCGTCCCGGAGACCGGCGAACGCCCAGCGGTGGACTCCGCTCTGCTGTCGGCGGTGGATGACGCCCTGGCCGAGGGAGCCGGCTGCATCGAGCGGGTCGAGCTGCGGGCCGGCCTGCGGGCCGCCATGGAGGCGGCAGCCAAGGTGAACGCCTACCTCAACTCGACGGAGCCGTGGAAGCTGGCGTCGTCGGAGCCGGACCGCGCCGCGGCGGTTCTGGTCACCGCGCTGGAGGCCGTTGCCGGCGTGCGGACCGGGTTGGCCCCCTACCTCCCGTTCTCTACCGAGGCACTCGACGACGTGTTCGGTCCGGTCTCGTCATGGGAGCGCCCGGCCGTGCCGCCGGGCACGTCGGTGCCCAAGCCCACTCCGTTGTTCGCCAAAGTCGACCTGGACGCGATCGACCTCGCCGCCCAGGGCGGGGAGCCCCAATGAGGAGGCGTGACTGACGTGCCCTGGGCCGATCACCACTGCCACCTCCCGGTTGGCAACGCGGCCACCGAGCTGATCGCCGATGCTCGCTCGGCAGGTGTCGATGTGCTGATCAACATCGGCACCGACGTGGAGGACTCCCGGCGGGCCATCTCGGTGGCCGAGGCCCACGACGGGGTGTGGGCCACCGCAGGAGTGCATCCCCATGAGGCCTCCAGCGGCCTCGACGGTTTGGCAGCCCTGCTCTCGGGGCACAATGATGTAGTGGCCGTGGGGGAGACCGGCCTCGACTATCACTACGACCATTCGCCGCGCCCGGTGCAGCGTCGCGTTTTCGCTGCCCAGGTGGAGCTGGCGAACCAGCGCGGCCTGCCGCTGGTGGTCCACTCCAGGTCGGCCTGGGACGACACCTTCGCGGTGCTCGACCGCGAGGGAGTGCCGTCCCGGACGGTGATGCACTGCTTCACGGGCGGACCCGACGAGGCCGAGGAGTGCCTGCGCCGCAACGCCATGCTGTCCTTCTCGGGGATCGTCACCTTCCCCAACGCCGACGACGTGCGCGACGCAGCCCGGGCATGTCCGCTCAAGCGCCTGCTGGTCGAGACCGACAGCCCCTATCTGGCGCCGGTACCCCACCGCGGTCGCAAGAACCGCCCCGCGCTGGTTCCGGTTGTGGGCGCGGCAGTGGCCGCGGCCAAGGGTCTCGACGTCTCGGAGGTGGAGGCGGCGACTTGGGGGACGACCCGTGCCTTCTACGGGCTCGACGGAGAGGCGGGTTCAGATGGCCCGGCCTGACCGCCGTGTCCGGCTAGCCGTGATCGGGGTGGCCGCGCTCGTCCTGCTGGCCGCTGTCGCGACGCCCGTCTGGGCCCAGACCTCGGAGTCGACCAACGGCGGAGAAACTCAGTCGACTGCGAACGCGGAGGACTTCGAGGACCGGGCCAGGAGATGGAGCGAGGCTCGCAAGCGTGCCCGGGAGGAGGCGCTGCGCCGAGCCGAGGAACTGGCCAACCAGGCCAGAACCACGAGCACCACCACTACGACCACGACCGCTGCGCCGACCACGACCACCACCACTACCACCACGACCACGGAACCGCCGACGACGAGCGAGGACACCGAGATCAAGCACCCGATACCGGCGGGGACCACAGAAGCGCAGTGGCACGCTCTCCGGCAGTGCGAGTCGACCCAGAACTACCGGGCCATCAGCTCCAGCGGCCGGTACCGCGGTGCCTACCAGTTCTCGATCCGCACGTGGAACTGGGTGGCCGAGATGCACTACCCGGACCTGGTCGGGGTCGATCCCATCGACGCCTCGCCCCCGGACCAGGACAAGATGGCCTACAAGCTCTACGAGATAAACGGTTGGGATCCCTGGCCCACCTGCAAGAAGAGGCTGCCCTCCTGACCCACACGCAGTCGGGGTTGCAGGCGCTGATGGACCGCTTCGACGTGTCGCCGCGCCGGTCCTTGGGTCAGAACTTCGTGACGGATCCGAACACCGTGCGACGGATCGCCCGGCTCAGCGGCGCGGGCCCGGCCGATCACGTGCTGGAGATCGGCGCCGGTCTGGGCTCGCTCACCCTCGCGCTGGCTGAGACGGGTGCGTCGGTGCGGGCGGTTGAGGTCGATCCCGGATTGACGGCCGCGCTGCGTGAAGTCCTCGCGGAGGCGGGCGCGCGGCGCGTCGAAGTGGTGGAGGCCGACGCCGCGAGACTCGACCTGGACGAGGTCCTGGCGGGTTCGGACCGGTGGATGCTGGTGGCCAACCTTCCCTACAACATTGCTACGCCGCTGATACTGGACCTGCTCCGCGACGCCGCGGCCATAGAGACCATGGTCGTGATGGTGCAGCGCGAGGCGGGGGAGCGGCTGGCTGCTCCTCCCGGGTCGAGGGCGCGGGGCATTCCCAGCGTGCTGGTCGAGCGGAGGGGGACGGCGCGGGTGGTGGGGCGGGTTCCGGCCTCGGTGTTCCGGCCCCGGCCCAAAGTCGAGTCGGTGGTGGTGCGCATCGAGCGCCATGCCGGCCGCGAGGCGCGGTGCCCGCCCGAGGCTGACGCACGGTTCGAGCTGCTCGTGCGGGCCGGATTCGGTCAGCGGCGCAAGATGCTGCGCCGCTCGCTGGCCGGGCTCGCCGGACGGGAGATCTTCGCGGCCGCGGGCGTGGACCCGTCGTCCCGCCCCGAGGCGTTGACCGTGGACCAGTGGATCAGCCTGGCCCTGGCTGGGAGGTAGCGCTCAGCAGGTAACCCGGGCCTCGGCTGCGGCGATGGCCCGCCAGACCCGCTGCGGGGTGTAGGGCATGTCCAGGTGGGCGACTCCGAGCGGTGCCAGCGCGTCGAGCACCGCCGACTGCACCGCCGGGGTCGATCCGATCGTGCCCGACTCGCCGACGCCTTTCGCTCCCAGCGGGTTGAGAGGGGTGGGCGTCTCGGTGTGGGCCGTCTCCACTCGGGGCAGTTCGGAAGCGGCCGGTATGGCGTAGTCGGCGAAATTGGTGTTGCGGGGGTTGCCGTAGGAGTCGTAGGTGGTCTCCTCGTACAGGGCCTGCGAGATGCCGGTGGCCACACCGCCGTGCACCTGGCCCTCCACTAGCACCGGGTTGAGGATGCGGCCGCAGTCGTCCACCGCCACATGGCGCGCGGAGCGGGTCTCACCGGTGTCGGCGTCGATCTCCACCACCGACACGTGGGCGCCGAACGGGTAGCTGGACTCACCCTGGTTGAAGTCGGTCTCGGCCGCCAGCCCGCCCGGCTCGACCCCCTCGGGGAGGTCGTCCGCGGCCGCGGCGGCGGCGAGCTCGGCCCACGACACCGTCCGGGCCGGCACGCCCGCGGGGGCCAGGCCACCGGGGGCCACCACGATGTCGCCGACGTCGGCCTCGAGCAGGTCGGCAGCCAGGCGTCGGGCGGTCTCGAGGACCTCGGTGGCCGCCGTCCACACCGCGCTGCCGCCGATCTGCAGCGACCGCGACGCCACCGTGCCGGTGCCCCGGGGCACCTCGGCGGTGTCGCTGTGAACGACCCGGACCTGCTCGGCGGGCACGCCCAGCACCTCGCCCAGGATCTGGGAGAAGGCGGTGGCGTGTCCCTGGCCGTGCGAGGCGGTGCCCACCCTGGCGGTGATGGTGCCGTCGAGCTCGACGGTGACCGACCCGAACTCCTCGAACAGCCCGACCGCAGTGATCTCCACATAGGTCGACACGCCGATGCCCATCAGCCGGCGGTCACCGGCGGCCCGCCTGCGGGCCTGCTCGGCTCGCAGCTCCTGGTACCCGGCCGTCTCCAGGGCCAGGTCCAGGGCGCGTTCGTACTCGCCGCAGTCCATGTTGGCGCCGGTGGGCGTGGTCAGCGGGAAGTCATCGGGCGCGAGCAGGTTGCGGCGCCGCAACTCTGCGGGGTCGATGCCCAACTCGGCCGCGGCCACGTCGATGATCCGCTCCAGGCACACGGTCGCCTCGGGCCGGCCCGCTCCCCGGAAGGCGGCCACCGGGGTGGTGTTGGTGACCGCTGCCACCCCCTCGTAGTGGACCACGGGAATGCGGTACGGCCCCGACGCCATCATCATCGTGAAGAAGGGCAGGAACGCCCCGATGCCGGGATAGGCACCCGCGTTGGCGGTGACCTTGATCCTGATCCAGCGGAAAGTCCCGTCGGTGCTCAAGCCGAGCTCCGCGTCGGTGACGTAATCCCTGCCCTGAGTCATGTTGACCAGGTTCTCGCTGCGGGTCTCGGTCCACTTCACCGGCCTGTCCATGCGCCGGGCCAGCCATGCCGCCACGATGTACTCCGGGTAGGTGGGGGCCTTGGAGCCGAATCCACCGCCGACGGCGGGTGCGACCACCCGCACATCCTCCGGTGGAGCGCCCAGGGCCGCGGCTAGGCCGTTGCGGACCTCGTGGGGTCGCTGGGTGGTGCACCACACCGTCAACCCCTCGGCGCCTTCGCCGTCGCCGGGTGCGGCCAGCACCACGGAGGGCTCGATGGGAGCCCCCGACATGCGGTGGTTGACGATGCGGGCCTTCACCGTCAGGTCGTGGCCGCTCATCGCTTCGGGGTCGGCGGGAGTGGAGAACTGCGCCGCCAGGTTCGATCCGTGGGCCTCGATGATCACCGGTGCACCCGGTTCGAGGGCCTCGAACGGGCCGGTCACTGCGTCGAGCGGCTCGTAGTCGACCTCCACCAGTTCGGCCGCGTCGACGGCCTCGGCCCGGGTCTCGGCCACCACCACCGCGATCGGGTCACCCACGTAGCGGGCCTTGTCGGCCAGGGGCCGGCGGCTGAGCTCGGGCGGCAGCAACACGAACTGTGGCTGCGGGTCGATGGGCAGGTCCGATACGGTCAGCACGTCGACGACGCCCGGCGCGGCCTTGGCCGCCTCCGTATCGACGGATGCGATGGCGGCGTGGGCCATCACCGATCGCACGAAGGCGAGGTGAACGGTTCCAGGCGGCGCCATGTCGCCCACGTATCGAGCGGTGCCGGTGAGCAGATCAGGGTCCTCGCGCCTGAGCACGGCGTTACCCATGAACGATCCTGAGGCCACGGCGGTCTCCTTGTTCGACTGCGACCCGTGGACTCTAGAGCCAGCGCGAGGCCAGCGGCCTCATGGGCCGCGCCGGTGGCCCGCGGCGGTGCACCACCGCCCGGTCCGCAAGTAGCTTCGCGGCGTGATCGAGGCGCTGGCGCCGGCCAAGCTGACCCTGAGTTTGCGTGTCACCGGGGTGCGGGACGACGGCTACCACGAGATCGACGCCGAGATGGTGACGCTGGACCTCTGCGACCGGCTGGAGATCCACCCGGACTCCGGGGGGGAGGCCGACGTGCGGATGCTCGATGCCGCCGGCGGTGACTTCGGAGCCGCGCCGCCGGCGGCCGGCAACCTCGTCGTGCGGGCTCTGTCCCTGGCCGGGCGGGGCGCCCGGGTGACGGTCCACAAGCGGATCCCGGCCGGCGCCGGACTGGGCGGCGGGTCTGCCGACGCCGCCGCGGTGTTGCGCTGGGCCGGCTTCACCGACACCGTGCAGGCGGCCTCGATAGGCGCGGACGTGGCCTTCTGCCTGACCGGCGGTCGGGCCCGGGTGCGCGGCATAGGGGAGCTTGTCGAGCCGCTTCCCGACGTTCGCGAGCAGTACACCCTGTTGCTGGTGCCGCTGTCATGCAGCACCGCGGCCGTGTACGCGGCCTGGGACGATCTCGGGGGACCGGAGGGCCCCAGTGGCAACGATCTGGAAGCTGCCGCGCTCCGGGTGGCGCCGGAGCTGGCGGCATGGCGAGATGAGCTCGGCAACGCCACCGGTCAGACCCCCCGCCTCGCGGGAAGCGGCAGCACCTGGTTCGTGGCCGGCGCCCACCCGGGCCCGAACCGCGTGGTGGCGACCACGACCGAGCGGTCCGCGCCGTTCACGTGAGGGTGTTGGTGGGGGAGGGCCCGGCGTCAGGCCCGCCGGCTACTTGCGCCGCTGATGCCGGGTGCGCCGAAGCATCTTCTTGTGCTTCTTCTTGCGCATGCGCT
>VYCW01000069.1 GCA_009843735.1 Acidimicrobiaceae bacterium
AGTACACCGCGGTGATCTACGGGGGCGTGATGGCCGGGCTGGGCGGCGCCTACCTGTCGCTGGCGGGGGGGAACCAGTTCTTCGACGACATCGTCGCCGGACGGGGATGGATCGCCCTGGCCATCGTGATCTTTGGGAACTGGCGGGCGTCGTGGATCCTGGGCGGCTCGCTGCTGTTCGGGTTCCTCGAGGCCACCCAGTTGTCGCTGCAGGCCAGCGGTGTGGACCTGCCCTACCAGCTCCTGCTGGCCCTGCCGTTCATTCTGACGATCGTCGCGCTGGTGTTCAACCGCAGCCGCTCCCAGGTCCCGCTGTCGCTGACCATCCCGTACCACCGGGGCGAGCGCTAGAAGACACTCGAGCGGCGATGAGCCTCGATATCGACTCCCACATCCGCCACAGCACCCGCCACATCGGACGCTCGGTCCCGAGGCGGGAGGACCGGGGCCCGCTCACCGGCCGTGGGCGCTACGTCGCCGACATCAAGATCGTTGGGATGCTCGAGGTCGTCCTCGTGCGCAGCATCGAGGCCCACGCCCGCATCGTGTCTATCGACACGTCAGAGGCCCTGGCCGTCGAGGGCGTGCAGGCGGTGTTCACCGCGGCCGACCTGGCCGACGTCAAGACCTTCCCGGACTACATCCCCTACATAGGCCCGGTCAAGCAGCGCCCGCTCGCCGAGGACCGGGTGCGATACGTGGGTGCTCCCTACGCCGCCGTGGTTGCGGTGGACCGCTACATCGCTGAGGACGCCGCCGCGCTGGTCGCGGCGGGGACCACCTACGAGCCGCTGCCGACGGTGGCCGATCTCGACCAGGCCCTGGCCCCCGGAGCGCCCACGCTCCACGACCACTGGGAGAGCAACTACTCGTTCGACGTGGCCACCCACAAGCCCGAGGTCGACCACGCCTTCGAGCAGGCCGACCACACCTTCTCCGAGACCTACGTCAGCCAGCGCCAGACGGGACTGCCGATGGAGACCAGGGGAGTGGTGGCCGACATCACCGACGGGACGCTCACGGTGTGGTCGTCGACGCAGAGCCCGCACATGGTCCGTTCCACCGTCGCGCTGATGCTGGGCATGCCTGAGCCGCAGGTGCGGGTGGTCCATCCGACCATCGGGGGCGGCTTCGGCACCAAGACCCACATATACCCCGAGGACATCGTGGTTCCCTGGATCGCTCGCCGGCTCGACCAGCCGGCCCGCTGGATCGAGGACCGCATGGAGAACCTAGTGGCGTCGGTGCACGCCCGTGAGCAGCGCCACGACGTCGAGGTCGCCTACGACGACGACGGCACCATTCGGGGGGTGCGCTGCGCGTCGATGCTCGACATGGGCTCCGGCGAGATCTTCATGCCAGGCACCGCGCCGGTCTTCGTGACCAATGCCTGCATCACCGGCGGCTACGACTTCCCCAACATGCAGGCCCGCACCATCGGCGTGGTCACCAACAAGACCCCGGCCGGTGCCTACCGGGGCTTCGGGATTCCCGAGGGCGCGTTCGTCATGGAGCGGATAATCGACCGGGTCGCCCGCCTTACCGGCACCGACCGGGTCGAGCTGAGACGGCGGATGCTGGTGCGACCCGGTCAGACGCCGTATGTGATGCACGGCGGGGGCCGACTCGACTCGGGCTCCCACACAGAGTCGTTCGAACGTGCCCTGGAAATGGCTCAGCCCGCGCTGGAAAGGGCCCGCGCCCGCTACGCCGGCGACCCGGATGTCCGGGTGGGGGTCGGCTTCTCCAACTATGTCGAACCGACATCGCCCAGCTACCACCTGACCACCGGACACTGGGGCGGCGGGGACGCGGCCACGGTGCGGGTCGACCCGGACGGCTCGGTGCGGGTGGCGGCCGGACTCAGCGCCATCGGCCAGGGGGCCGAGACCACCGCGGCCCAGCTGGCGGCCGACGCTCTGGGGGTCTCGCCGGAGAACGTCACCGTGGTGCTGGGCGACACCGAGCGGGCCCCCTACGGCTTGGGCTCGTGGGGCAGCCGCGGCGCGATGATGCTCACCGGCTCGGTGCTACTGGCCTCCGAGCGGCTGATGGACAAGGCCCGGGCCATCGCCGCGCACATGCTTGAGGCGGCCGAGGCCGACATCGTGCTCACCGACGGCGCGTTCCATGTGGCCGGCAGCGACCAGCCCTCGGTGAGCTGGGCCGAGGTCGGCACCGCGGCGTGGATCCGCTATGTGGACCTGCCCGACGGCATGGAGCCCGGCCTGGAGACCTCGGGCTACTTCCACCCTGAGAACCTGCAGCATCAGCTCGACGACACCGGCAAGATCAACGCCGCGGCCAGCTGGTCCAACGGCGCCCACATCGGGGTGGTCAGCGTCCGGGTAAGCACCGGAGAAGTGAGGATCGAAGACTACGTCGTGGTCCACGACTGCGGGACGGTCATCAACCCCGCGCTGGTGGAGGGCCAGGTCCATGGCGGGGTGGCCCAGGGCATCGCCGGCGCCATGTACGAGCACTTCCAGTACGACCCCGACACGGCGAACCCCCGGTTCGCGTCGTTCATGGACTACCTGGTGCCAACGTGCGCCGAAGTACCTCGGATGGAGGTCGACCACTTCGAGTCGCCCGCCCCTGAACAGCCCCTCGGTGTCAAGGGCTGCGGCGAGGGAGGCACCGTGGGGCCGCCTGCGGTGGTGGCCGGAGCCGTCTCCGACGCCCTCTCCGAATGGGGTGTCGACCTCACCGAGTGCCCTGTGACTCCGGTGGCGGTGAGGGCCGCCATCCGATCGGCCGGCGCGGCCGGGGCCGGAGCAGCCGGAGCAGGATCGTGAAGCCGGCGCCGTTCGACTACTGCCGGCCCTCGACGGTGGCCGAGGCCGTCGAGGCTCTCAACTCCACCGAGTCGAGCCGGGTGCTGGCCGGGGGCCAGAGCCTCATCCCGGCCATGAACTTCCGCCTGACCGACGTGTCCGTGCTCGTGGACATCGGCCACGTCGAGGGGCTCGATACGGTGGCATGCGACCCGGGCGGGGTGACCGTGGGAGCGGCCGCGACGCAGACCCAGGTGCTGGACGACGACGGTGTGGCCGGCGTCGTCGGTGGCTTGCGGGCCGCTCTGCGCCATGTCGGGCACCTCCAGATCCGCAACCGGGGCACGGTCTGCGGCAGCCTGGCTCACGCCGACCCCGCTGCCGAGCTGCCTGCACTCGCGGTCGCCTCCGGCGCGGTGATCGCCGTCTCCGGACCCGACGGTGAACGCCGGGTCGATGCCGGGGACTTCTTCATCGGGCCGTTCTGGACGGCTCTCGAAGACGGCGAGCTCATCACCGAGGTGCGCTTTCCGGCGCCGCCGCCCGGCTCGGTGACCATCGTGGACGAGATCTCCCGCCGGGCCGGTGACTTCGCGGTGGCCGGCCTGGTCGCGACGGTGCAAGCCGACGGCGGCGCGGTGCGCTCGGCCAGCCTGGTCGGCTTCGGGCTTGGGGGAGTGCCCACCCGGCTGGAGTCGGCCGAGGCCGCTATCGGGGGGTGGGCCGCGGACCACCCGGCGGAACCCCTCGCCGAGGCGGTGATGGCCGACACCGCTGACGCATTCGACGACATCCACGCTACGAGCTGGTACCGCAGCGAGGCGGTCGCCGCACTGACGGTCAGGGCCGCCCGGAGCGCCCTGGCCGCCGGGGAGGCCTCATGACCATCCGCGAACCGACCTCCGAGGTAGACGTCGAGATCAGCATCAACGGACGGCGCCACCGTCACCGGGTACCGGCCCGACTACTGCTGTCGGACTACATCCGCGACACCGTCGGCTTGACCGGCACCCACCTCGGCTGCGAGCACGGCTATTGCGGCGCCTGCACCGTGATCGTCGACGGCGACGCGGTGCGGTCCTGCCTGATGCTGGCGGCACAGGTCGACGGCGCCGAGGTCCGGACCGTCGAGGACCTGGCGCCCGCAGGCTCGGACTCCCTGTCGCCGATGCAGCAGGCCTTCCACGACAATCACGCCCTGCAGTGCGGCTTCTGCACCGCAGGCTTCCTGATGACCCTGGAGAGCGTCGATCCCGGCGACTGGACTGGAAGGGAGCGCATCGTCGAGCTGCTGTCGGGCAATCTCTGCCGCTGCACCGGTTACCAGAACATCGTGGACGCGGTGACCGAGGCCTGGAGCGCGTACCATGGAAGCGGAGGATCCAACGATGGCTGACGCGACCGTCGAAGTGAACCACGACGTCTGCATCGTCTCGGGCATGTGCGCCTCGCTGGCGCCCGAGATCTTCGACATCGACGACGACGGCCTCAAGCTGGAGGTCCTCCAGCCGACGCTGCCGCCCGAGCTAGTGGCCAAGGCCCGCAGCGCCGAGGCCTGCTGCCCGGTGGAAGCCATAAGGGTAAGCGAGGCATAAAGGGGCAGAGACATGAACGGGACGACGCCATGACCATGACCCAGGATCCGGCCGCACCCGAAGGATTCGAGGTACAGGGGAACACCCAGCTCGACATGGCCGGCGAGGAGCGGCTCTACCAGCAGCTGAAGCGCTTCTGGCAGCCGGTGGCCTTCTCGGACGACCTGACCGACTCGCCCCATCAGGTCACGCTGTTCGACACCCGCCTGGCCGTGGCCCGCCTCGACGGCGAGCCCCACGTCTTCAGCGACATCTGCCGGCACCGGGGCTCGGCCCTGTCGCTGGGGCGGGTCGACGGCTGCTGGCTGCGCTGCGCCTACCACGGCTGGGCCTACGACGCCGAGGGCACCGTTGTCGACATCCCGGCCAGGCCCGAGCTGAACGGCAAGCTGACAGCCCAGTTGCCGAGCTACCCGACGATCGAGGCTGGTGGCCTGGTGTGGACGTGCATCTCGGGCGAGACGCCGCGGTTCGGTCCGTCGGAGTGCCCCGAACTGGACGATCCCTCATACCGGTTCCTGCGCTTCGATCCCTACGAGTGGGACTGCTCGGTGGCCCGGCGCCTGGAGAACTACTTCGACTTCTCCCACTTCGCGCACGTGCACCACGGCATTCTCGGCGACCGCGACGAGGCTGAGATCGCCGACTACGACGTGGCCCGACACGGCTCGGAGCTGAGGATCACCGCCGGTCCGTTCATCGAGTACACCGACAATGTCAAAAACTCGGCGGTCAACCACGACGGACTGACCTACGAGGCATGGAAGCGCTACCGGGTGTACATGCCCAACGCCATGAAGCTCAACAGCTCGGCCGGGGTGACCGAGGACTTCGTGCTGTACGTCGCCGTCGCGCCGGTCAACCGGCGCCGGACCCGGTGCTTCACTTTCGTGGGCCGGAACTACGCGCTGGACCGCGACCAGGAGTTCCACGACATGCAGTACGTGATCCTGGGCCAGGACCAACCCATCGTCGAGTCGCAGCGGCCTGAGGAGCTGCCGGTGGATCTGACCGCCGAGATGCACGTCAAGGGAGCCGACGCGGGCACCGTGGAGTACCGGCGCTGGCTCATAAGCATCGCTGACGGCGAGATCGAGCTCGCCCCGACCGCTTGACGTTCAACTCGCCTCGCGGCTCCAGCCCTGCGGGCGGGTACCGTTGGGATCCGTGACCACGACCGAGCCCCGGGCTGACACTGTGTCCCGCAACAATTCCGCCCCCGGCCCTCACGACGACGACCGTCTACCGGTCAAGATGCTCAACGACCGGATCCTGGTGGCCGTGGGCGAGGCCGAGGGCGAGCGCCGCTCGACCGGCGGCATCCTCATCCCGGCCACCGCCCAGGTGGGCAAGCGCCTCACCTGGGCCGAGGTGGTGGCGGTCGGCCCCAACGTCCGCAACATGGAGAAGGGCGACCGGGTGCTGTTCAACCCCGAGGACCGCTACGAGGTCGAGGTACGGGGCCGCGACTACATCATCCTGCGCGAGCGCGACATCCACGCGGTGGCCGCGGAGCGCCTGGACAAGGGCAGCACCGGCTTGTACCTCTAGCGGCCGCGCCAAGACCGCCAGCCGGCCTCGGAATCGTCGACGCCATCATCGCCTGCTCAGCCCGCGCCCTGCTATCTCAGGGCGAGCCTTATCGCTAGTTCCTGCGCTTCATCTCGACGAATGGAAGCTCCAAAACCACCGCGCCAACCTCGTACGTTGAACCGGCCAGGTTCCAATCCACGATCACGCTCGTCCCAGGCTCAGCAGAGTCGGTGCCGATCCGGGCGAGCCCGACGAGCCCACCGAATCTCGGGCTCCACGCGATGCTGTTCGTGTACCCGACATGGCCGTCCTCGGATCGGACCGGCAGGAGCGGGAACCTCCAACGCTGCGGAACACGCGGCGGCACGCCCTGCTCACGCTGCTGGGCCGCGATGTCCTGCCCGTCGATGCGCAGCCCGACGAGGCGTCGGGCCGGTCCGCCGCTCTGTCGCTCGGCCAGCAGAGCGTCCCTGCCGACGAAGTCTCCCTTCCCGAAGTCGACGAACCTCCCGATGTTCATCTCCTCGGGTGTCGCCTCCCACTGGACATGCTGCGGGGATGTGGGATCGCCGGAATGCGTAGAGTTGTCGGGACCGGCTCTGGTGTAGTCGATGACCGGCAGGATGAGACCGGCTTCGATACGGCCGACATCCTCGGCCATATCTCCGAGCGGCATCATTCCGAGCGGCTCTCCCGCGGCGTACAGGGCGTCCCAAACGTCGAGTGCGTCCTCAGCGCGTACCCAGAACTCGAAGCCGCGCTCGCCCGTGAAGCCTTGCCGCCAGACCCAGACGTCGGCCGAGGCGAGCCGGATCTCGGTGCCCCGGGAGAAGCGCAGACCGGACAGATCCTGTCCTGCCGCCCTGGCCAGTATGTCGTCGGATGCCGGACCCTGGACGTGGAGGATCCCCCACTCCTCGGTGACGTTCTCGACGGTGACATCGAACCCTTCAGCGTTCTGCGCATACCAGACATCCAGCGGGCTGGCGGTGTAGCAGAACTGCTGCTCGGACATTCGGAACAGCAGACCGTCGCTTATCAGCTTGCCCCGCTCATCACAGAATACGTTGTAATAGGCATGCCGCAGCTCCATCCTCGAGATGTCGCGAATGACGAGCCTCTGGAGATACTCCACGACGTCAGGACCCGAGAAGAAGTACATCTCAAGGGGCGACTTGTCCTCCAGGATCGCAGCGTCGCGCATGGCGGCCACTTCACCCCCGTGATCCCAGAACGACTCCGGGCGAAGGTAGACCACTTCACCGGTCGACCACTCGCTCCAAGTGCCCGACTTGGCGAGCGCTGCGACTCGCGGTGTGAACGGCGTTCCGCTGATCCGCATCTGTCCAATCCTCTATGACTTGGGGACTCGCGAGCTCATCGGCCCGTGAGATTGATGTGATCAATACTTTGGCTGAGTGTAGTGAAGTCCACCCTCAAGTCAAGTTCGAATCGCCGGCGGGTGTGGGCAGCGGTGTCACCCGCCTTGACAGCCATCGGGCCGGTAGACCACAGTATTGCTCTTGCCAATGCTTGGCCCCTGGTTCACGCTTGCCGGCGTGATATCCCGGCGGCCAAGAAAGGGTACCAACCATGAGGGGGCACCGATGATGCGACTCACGATCCGACTGCTGGCCGCGGTGCTGGCTTTCTCGACAGTCCTAGTGGCTTGCGGGGACGACGAGCCCGAACCGGCCGCCGCGCCGGAACCGGCCGAGGCGCCCGCAACCACGGCAGCCCCCGAACCGGCACCCGCCGAAGAGGCCCCCGAACCGGCGGCCAGCGAGGATCCCACGTCACTCCACATCGCGGTCATCTTCGGGAACACCGCCGACGACACCTGGAGCACCTCGATGCTGGGGGCGCTCAACCGGGTCACCGCGGAGGCGCCATACGACCTCGACATCACCTATGAGTACTTCGAGAACATCTCGTACGCCGACGGCGAGCGGGTCCTTCGCCAGACCGCGGAGACAGGCGAGTTCGACATGATCATCGCCCACAGCACCTACTCCGACTCCATCTACGCCATCAGGGACGACTTCCCGGAGATCCTCTGGTCGTTCACCGGGTCCGGCAACGAGGGCCGGGGCGGCAACGGCTACTGGCTGGACGTCCTGCCCCACGAGGCCGCCTACCTCGCCGGCATCGCCGCGGGCCACCTCTCCGAGACCGGCATGATCGGCTCGGTGGCCGCCTTCCCGTTCCCGAACGTGAACGGGCCGGTCAACGGGTTCTTCGCGGGCGCACGCTCGGTGAACCCCGACATCGAGACCCGGGTGACCTACATCGAGAGCTGGTTCGATCCGGCCGCCGCCCAGGAGGCCGGCGCCGCCCTCATCGAGGAGGGCGCCGACAGCCTCTACGCGGCCTCGACCTTCGGCACCTTCCAGGCGGCCCTGGAGGCGGACCGGGTGTTCACCATCGGCGACCTGGACGACCAGGAGGCGCTGGCCCCCGAGGTCGTCATCACCAGCGTGATGATCCTGTGGGATCCGGGGCTGAAGGTCCTGATCGACGAGTGGTGGGCCCACGAGACCGCGGGCGAGGCCTATGACGCCCCGACCGAGCGGATCCAGTTCTACATGTCCGAGGGCGGAGCCGACATCGCTCCGATGAACGAGGCCCTGGTGCCCGCGGAGGTGATCGCCGAGGTCAACGCCGCTCGGGACCAGATCCTGAACGGCGAACTGGTCGTGGAGTTCAATCCGGGCGACGTCAACTGATCCACTCGAGAGCGGCCGGCCCGCGGCGCCGGGCCGGCCGCCAGCAACCGCAGATCGAGGGAGCCGCTCATGACTGAGCTGACCGAGCGGGAAAAGCAGCTCCTGCGGCGGGCCATCGACGTATCGAGGCGCTCCCGCCAGAACGGGAACCACCCGTTCGGGGCGATCTTCGTCGACGGCTCGGGGAACGTCCTCGTCGAGGCCGAGAACTCGGTGGTCACCACCGGCGACCTGATCGGCCATGCCGAGACGAACCTGGCCCGCGAGATGGGCCTCGCCCTCACTGCCGAGCAGATCGCCGACGGCACCGTGTACGCGAGCTGCGAGCCTTGCGCGATGTGCGCCGGCGCCATGTACTGGGCCGGCGTCAACCGCCTCATCTACGGCATGAACGAGTCGGACCTGATGGTGTTCGACAACGGCGAGCGGGACGAGAACGCCACGATGACCGGGGTCGGATGCCGGGCCGTGCTGGCCAGCGGGCAGCGCCACATCGAGGTCAGCGGCCCCCATCTCGTGGACGAGGCGGTGCAGGTCCATCACGGCTTCTGGGGCGACTGAGGTCCCGTTCCCACACCGATGCCCACGGCTGATTACCGTTCGGGGCGATGAACGGCTCCAGCGCTGACTCCGTCCTGCTGCGGGCCAGCGGCGTGACCAAGCGGTTCCCCGGCGTGGTCGCCAACGACAACATCACGCTGGACGTCCGTCGGGCCAGGGTGCACTGCCTGCTCGGGGAAAACGGGGCCGGCAAGAGCACCCTCGCCGACCTGTTCTACGGGGTGCACGAGCCCGACGAGGGCGTCATCGAGCTGCGGGGCGAGCCGATCCACATGGTCTCGCCCCGTGACGCCATCGCGGCCGGGATCGGGATGGTGCGCCAGCACTTCGAACTGGTCACTCCGATGTCGGTTCTGGAGAACGTCGTCATCGGCACCCGGGGCGAGGCCAAGGTCGACCTGCGCGCCGCCCGGGACCGCCTCCGGGAGCTGTGCGACCTCTACGGCGTGGAGGTCGACCTCGACACGCCGGTCGGCGACCTGGCGGTGGGCCAGCAACAATGGGTGGAGATCCTCAAGGCCCTCTACCTGGGCTGCGAAGTGCTGATCCTCGACGAGCCGACCGCGGTGCTCACCCCCGAGGGCATCGAACGGCTCTTTGCGACCCTGCGCCGCATGGCCTCCGAGGGACTCACCATCGTGCTGATCACCCACAAGCTCCACGAGGTGATGGAGATCTCCGACGATGTGACCGTCCTGCGGCGCGGCCGCGTGGTCCGCACCTCCCTCACCTCGGAGGTGACGATGGCCGATCTGACCAGGATGATGGTCGGCCGCGACGTGGACTTGGCCATCGACGTGGCCGAGACTCCGCGGGGAGACCTGGTGCTCGACGTCTCGGGGCTCGACGTAGCCACCGAGTCCGGTCGGGGCTCCCTCAAGCAGGTGTCGCTCCGGGTGCACGAGCGCGAGATCCTGGGCATCGCCGGCGTGTCGGGCAACGGCCAGGACGCGTTGTTCGACGTGCTCGTCGGAATGAGGTCCGCCGATTCCGGCCGGATCGTCGTCGACGCGAGGGACGTTGCCGAGCTCTCACCCGCCGGCAGGCTAGATATCGGCATCGCCAGCGTTCCCGCCGACCGCATCCATCAGGGCCTCATGATGGACTTCCGGATCAGCGAGAACCTGATCCTCGGCCGCCAGCGCTCCGAGCGCTTCGGACGGCGGGGCTGGCTCAACCAGAAGGGCATCGGGGAGTTCGCCGACGACTCCTTCGCCGCCTTCGAGATCGCCGCACCGTCGCCGGCGCACGTCACCCGCGTCCTCTCGGGCGGGAACCTGCAGAAGATCGTGATGGCCCGCGAGCTCGCCGGCCAGCCCCGGCTGCTGGTCGTCCACCAGCCGACGAGGGGCCTGGACATCGGCGCCACCGAGTACGTGAGGCGGCGGCTGGTCGAGGAGCGAGACCGGGGCGCGGCCATCCTTCTGATCTCCGAGGACTTGGACGAGCTGCTGAACCTGTCGAGCCGCATCGCGGTCATGTTCGATGGCCGCATCGTCGGCGAGGTCGACCGCCGCGACGCGACCATCGATCGGATCGGCCTGTGGATGGCCGGGGTGTCGGACACCCCGGGCGAGGCCCTGGCATGAACACGGATGTTCCGACCACGCCCGGCCCGTCTTCGGGGAGCCTGCTCCGCCGGTCCGGCTGGCGACTGGAGAAACGGCTGGAGGTCAAGCCCTGGCACGAGGTCGTCACCCTGGTGGGCGCCTTCATCGTCGGGCTGGCCATCTGCTCGATCCTGATCGCGGCCTCCGACAAGAGCGTCGTCGACTCCTACCGGGCCCTATTCGACGGAGCCTTCGGATCCAGGCGGGCGGTCTACGAGACCCTGGTCCAGGCGACCCCGCTCATCTTCACCGGCCTGGCGGCCGCCTTCGCCTTCCGGGCCAGGGTGTGGAACATCGGAGGCGAGGGCCAGTTCTTCGCCGGCGCCATGGGGGCGTTCTTCGTCAGCAACCTGTGGCACGCCCACCTCCCCCGCGGCGTCATGGTGCCGGTGCTGTTCATCGCGGCGGCCGCGGCCGGAGCGTTGTGGGCGTCGATCGCCGGCCTGCTGAAGGCCCGCTACGACACCAACGAGATCATCACCACGGTGATGCTCAACTTCATCATCCTGCTCATCCTGTCGTACCTCCTCGGCGACCTGTGGCGGTCGCCCGACACCTTCTACTTCCAGACGGTGACGCTGCCGGAGTCGGCCCATCTGCCGCTGATTGTCGACGGAACCCGGCTCCACTGGGGATTCGGGATCGCGGTGGCCATGGCCGTCGTGGTCCACGTAGTGCTCAGACGGACCGCGCTGGGCTACGAGGTGCGCGGCGTCGGCATCAACCGCACCGCGGGCTCCTACAAGGGGATCTCGGTTCCCCGGGTGACCGTGCTGGTGATGGCCATCAGCGGCGCGCTGGCCGGGCTGGCCGGCGCGGCAGAGTTCTCCGGGATTCACCACCGCCTCCAGCTCGACATCTCCAACAACTTCGGCTTCGTGGGCATCATCATCGCGCTCATCGGCCGCCTGCATCCGGCCGGTGTGGTCGTGAGCGCCATCGCGTTCGGGGCTCTCGTCAACGGCGCGGTGACGATGCAGATCCAGACCGGGATCCCGGCCGCGCTGGTCGACGTGATCCAGGGGCTCTCCCTCATCTTCGTGCTGAGCGGCGCGGTGGCGGTGCGCTACCGGCTCCAGAGGACCCATACCGATGAGTGACGTTCTCGAGGCCCTGATCAACGTGGGTGTGCTGGCCAGCGCCATCCGCATCGCCACGCCGCTGCTGCTAGCCGCGCTGGGCGAGATGGTCACCGAGAGGGCCGGCATCCTGAACCTGGGCCTCGAGGGCACCATCACGGTGTCGGCCTTCGGGTCCTTCGTGGTGGCTGACAAGGCCGACTCCCTGTGGTTGGGAGTGCTCAGCGGGGTCGGAGCCGGAATACTCCTGTCGCTGCTGATGGCCGTCCTCGTGAGCAGCATCAAGGTCGAGCAGGTCGTGGCGGGGCTCGCCCTCAACCTGTTCGGCATCGGCATGGCCTTCTACCTGTTCCGGGCGGTCTACCCGCAGACCGGCGGCGAGATGCCCCGCAGCGACACCTTCGATTTCGCCGAGATCCCCCTTCTGTCCGACATCCCTGGAGTCGGGGAGGTCGTCTTCAGCCAGCACTGGCTGACGTACGCAGCCATCCTCGCCTGCCCCGCGCTCTGGTACGGGCTCAACCGAACCCAGTTCGGCCTCGAGTTGCGCAGCGTCGGCAACAACCCGGCGGCCTGCGACATGCGGGGCATCAACGTCACCGGGATGCAGTACTTGGCGCTGGTCTTCGGGGGCTTGATGGCCGGGCTGGCCGGCGCGTTCTTGAGCGTGTTCCTGTCGGGGCTGTTCTTCGTCGACGTCGCCGCCGGCCGGGGTTGGATCGCGCTGGCCATCGTGATCTTCGGCAACTGGCGGATCGGGAGGATCCTGGCCGGCTCCCTGTTCTTCGGCTACCTCGACGCCTACCAGCTGTCGCTGCAGGCCCGGGGGGTGGACGTCCCCCACCAGCTGCTGCTGGCACTGCCGTTCGCGTTGACCATCGCGGCCCTGGTCGTGAACCGGCGACGCAGCCACGAGCCGCTGCACCTAGGCGTGCCGTACTTCCGGGGTGAGAGATGAAATCTCAGGGGCGGGAGGCGAGACTCTCCGGGGACGAGATGAGATTCCGGAGACGAGCGACAAGGAGGGGCGTCCGATGACCCAGCTGGAGGACCGGATCGACTACGTCGACGCCGACACCGAGGACAGCATCTACGAGGCCATGCGGGACAAGTTCTGGTATCCGGTCGCGTACTCCGACGAGCTGACCGACACACCGCAGGGCTTCGTGCTGTACGGCAAGAAGATGGTGGTGGTGCGCCTCGCCGGCGAGCCCGTCGTGTTCGACGACCAGTGCCTGCACAAGGGGACCGCGCTCTCCCTGGGCGTGGTCGTGGACGACTGCCTGCGCTGCCCGTACCACGGCTGGACCTACGACGCCACCGGCGCGGTGGCCCGGATCCCGGCACGGGAGGAGCTTTCGCAGCACGTCAACGTGAAGCTGCGCAGCTACCCCACCTGCGAGGTCAGCGGGCTGGTGTACACCTGCCTGGGAGACCCCATTTACCCGCCGCCGTCGGTCCCGATGTTCGACGACCCGAGCTACCAGTTCCTGCATCTCGACATCTACGAGTGGGACTGCTCGATGGCCCGCCGACTGGAGAACTACTTCGACTTCTCCCATTTCCCGTGGGTGCACGACGGGCTGCTCGGGGACAGCAACCAGCCCCGGGTCGACGACTACGACGTGGAGCGGGTCGGGGGCGAGCTGAGGTTCGTGGCCGGGCCGTTCCCGGAGTTCACCGACAACGTCAAGAATGCCCCCACCGCGGACTCCGGCGGCGAGCCCATCTTCGGCGCCATCAAGCGCTACCGAGTGTTCGTGCCGAACGCGATGCAGCTCAACAGCAGCGCCGGCGAACACGAGGACTACGTGCTGTGGGTGTGCCTGGCGCCCGTCGGCCCCCACCGGACCCGGTGCTTCACCTACCAGGGCCGCAACTACGGGCTCGACCACGGCGAGGAGTTCATGGCCTTCGCGCAACTGGTCACCGACCAGGACCGCCCGATCGTGGAGTCGCAGATGCCCTGCCAGGTCCCGATCAGGCTGCCGGAGGAGATGTTCGTCAAGGGGGCCGATCTCGCGCTGCTCCAGTACCGGAAGTGGCTGCTCGAGCTGGCGGGGTTGCGCGGATGAAGCCGCCACCGTTCGCCTACTGCCGGCCGCACAGCCTCGACGAGGCGCTGGAGTTCCTGGCCGAGCACGGCGACGAGGCCCGTCCGCTGGCGGGCGGCCAGAGCCTGGTGCCGATGCTCAACCACCGGCTGGCCCGGCCCGAGGTGCTGGTCGACATCGGCGCCGTCGGTGAGCTGCAGCGGATGGAGCGCGACGAGTCGGGATGGCTGATCGGAGCCATGGTCACCCAGCGACGGGTGGAGCGGGACGGCACCGAGGGGTGCCAGCTGCTGCGCCTGGCCATGCCGTTCATCGGCCATCGCCAGATAAGGGCACGCGGCACCGTGGGAGGCAGCATCGCCCATGCCGATCCGGCCGCGGAGCTGCCGGCCGTGGCCCTGACTCTCGACGCCACGATGGTGGCCGCCAGCCTCGACGGCGAGAGGGAGATACCCGCCTCGACGTTCTTCGCGGGGCCTTACATGAACTCGCTCGAAGACGGCGAGATCCTCTCCCACGTCATCTTCCCTATGGCCCCGCCCTCGACCCGGTGCTCCTTCAGGGAGTTCGCCCGGCGTAAGGGCGACTTCGCGGTGGCCGGCGTGGCCGCCGCGGTCGGCTTCGATGACGGCTCGGTCACCGCCGCCAGGCTCACCGCGTTCGCGGTGGGGTCCAACCCGGTCCGACTCGCAGCCGCCGAGGCAGCCGTCGCCGGGCGGAGGCTCGATGAGGCGGCCCTGACCGAAACGGCAGAGGCCGCGGCCGCGGAGATCGAGCCGTGGGAGGACATCCACGGATCACCGCAGTACCGGCGCCAGCTCGTAGCTGCCCTGCTGCGACGGGCATTGCAGGAGGTGGCCCCATGACCGCTCCAACCGCACGGCGGGTCGAGCCCTCAGTCGAAGTGCCGATCAGCGTGACCGTCAACGGAGAGGCGGTCGAGGCGGTGGTCCCGGCTCGCCAGCTGCTGGCCGACTTCCTGCGGGAGGAGCTGCGCCTCACCGGCACCCACGTCGGCTGCGAGCAGGGGATCTGCGGAGCATGCACCATCAACCTCGACGGCGAGCCGGTGCGGTCCTGCATCATGCTGGCCGCCCAGGTCGACGGATCGGCCATCACCACGGTGGAGGGACTGTCGTCGGAGGGCCTGAGCCCGCTTCAACAGGCCTTCAAGGACAACCATGGCCTGCAGTGCGGGTTCTGCACCCCGGGATTCCTCATGACGCTGTCGACCGTGGACCCCGACGAATACCCCGGGGAGGAGGGGATCCGCGAGGCCATCTCGGGCAACCTCTGCCGCTGCACCGGTTACGGCGGCATCCTCCAAGCGGTGCGGACCGCCTGGAATCGCCCCCAGGATGCCTGACACCTTCGAGCTGGGCGGCCGCCCGGTCTACACGGGGGCTCACGTCACCCGCCGGCAGGACGACGCCCTGCTCAGCGGCCAGGGCACCTACGTCGCCGATCTCCGCCCCAGCGGCATGGCCGAGATAGCGGTGGTCCGCAGCCCGATCGCGCACGGCCGCATCACCGCTATCCACACGGCCGCGGCAGCCGCCGTCGACGGCGTGATCGAGGTGATCACCGCCGCCGACCTCACCGATGTCGCTCCCTATCCCAACTTCGCCGACGCCTACACCCAGACGCCCGGAACGTTCCCGCTGGCGCAGGACAAGGTGCGCTACGCGGGTTCTCCGGTGGCGGTGGTGTTGGCCGAGGACCGCTACATCGCGGAGGACGCGGCCGAGCTGGTGGAGGTCGACTACACCGAACTGCCCGCGGTCACCTCCCTGGAGGCCGCGCTGGAGCCTGATTCGCCTCGGCTCTTCGAGGACTGGCCCAACAACCGGCTGCTGGACCTGCAGCCCGACGACTCGGAGGTAGCCGCCATCCTGGCCGGCAACCGGGTGCTTCGGCGCCGCTACAAGATGGGTCGCCACACCGCCATGCCCATGGAGACCAGGGCCGCGCTGGCCGAGGTGCACGGCGGCCGTCTCCATCTGTGGTGCACCAACCAGCACGCCCACATCGCCCGCACCACGCTGTCGTACGTGCTGCCACTGGCCGAGCGCGACATCAGGGTGGTCATTCCCTACGTCGGCGGCGGCTTCGGGCTCAAGCAGCATCTGTATCCCGAGGATGTTCTCGTGTCCTGGCTGGCGCTCCGCCACGATCGTCCGGTTCGCTTCGTCGAGGACCGAGCCGAGCACATGATCGCCGCGGCCCATGCCCGCGACCACATGATCGACATCGAGGCGGCCATCGCCGACGACGGCCGGATCCTGGCCATGCGGGTCCAGGTCGTCCAGGACCTCGGCTCAGCCGAGATCTTCCCCGGGGCCTGGTGCCCCGCGCTGACCACGGCAGCCCACATGACCGGCCCCTACGACATCCGCGACTGCGTTGTGTCGGTGGCCGCGGTGACCACCAACAAGACCCCCGGCGGTTCGTACCGGGGCTTCGGGGTGCCCGAAGCGGTGTTCGCGCTCGAAAGGTTCATCGACGAGATCGCCGACGAGGTGGGCGCGGACCGTCTCGATCTGCGCCGGTCGATGCTGCTGCAACCGGCGGACCTGCCCTACACCACCGCCTCGGGCGCGCTGCTGGATTCGGGCAGCTTCGCCGAGTCGTTCGAGAGGGTGGTCGAACTGGGCGAGCACGCCTACCAGCGGGCCGATGCCCGCTATCGATCCGATCCCGACTCGCGAATCGGGGTGGGCTACGCGGTCCTGTTCGAGGGCGTCTCGCCAACCCACCACGGCGCCTCCGCGCACTGGATGGGACACGAGTCGTGCACTATCGAGGTCCAGCCCGACGGCGGTGTGCGGGTGGCGTCGGGCGTCACCGACCAGGGCCAGGGAACGACCACGTTCGTGGCCACCCTGACCGCCGACGCGCTAGGAGTCCCGATGGAGACCGTCCGCGTCGAGTTGGCCGACTCCGACGCCACGCCGTACGGCCTGGGCGCCTTCGGCTCCCGCCAGGCCGTCATCGGCGGCGGCGCCATCCTCCTGGCTGCGGCCGAGGTCCGGGGCAAGGTCAAGAGGATCGCGGCCCACATGCTGGAGGCCCCCGAGGACGACCTGGTGATCGAGGCCGGACGGGTCCACGTGGCCGGCAGCCCGGTGCCGGCGGTGACCATGGCCGAGATAGCCACCACGGCCGTTATCAGGACCATCGACCTGCCGCCGGGAATGGAACCGGGCCTGGAGGCGACCGCCCGGTACGAGCCCGAGCTCATGGAGCACACGCCCGACGAGAAGGGCCGGATCAACGCCAACGCGGCCTACGCCAACGCAGCCCATGCCGCCGTCATCCGGGTCGACCTGGGGACCGGCGAGATCGAGATCCTCAACTACATCCTGGCCCACGACTGCGGCCGGGTTATCAACCCCCCGATCGTCGACGGCCAGATCTGGGGCGGGATCGCCCAGGGCCTCGGCGGGACCCTGTACGAGGACCTGTGCTTCAACGACCTGGGCCAGCCCCAGACCGCCTTCATGGACTATCTCGTGCCGTCGGCGATCGAGATGCCCGACCTAGTGATCGAGCACTTCGAGAGCCCGTCGCCGAACACGCCCCTCGGGATGAAGGGTGTCGGCGAGGGCGGGACGGTCGGACCGGCGGCGGCCATCGGCAACGCTCTGGCCCAGGCCCTGGCCGAGTTCTCGCCCCAGATCCATGAGACGCCGCTGAGCCCGGCCGTGGTCCGGGCGATGATCCTCGACCAGCCGGCCTGACCGCGCCGAAACTCAGCCCAGGATCGGCCCGCCGGGCACCCCGGCCTCATAGCGCTCCCAGAAGGCGGGAGCGGCCTCGCGGCAGCGGGCCTTGACCTCCTGCTCGTCGACGGTCAGCAGCTCGCGGTCCCGCATCAGGACCTCGCCGGCCACGATGGTGGTGGTGATCATCGACTCGTTCATGGCGAACACCAGGTGGCCGCCGATGTTGGCCGCCGTCATCGGGGTCGCCGGCTGGTAGTCGACCAGGATCAGATCCGCGGCCGCGCCCTCGGCGATGGTGCCGACCGGGGTGTCGCCGAAGTACAGGGAAGCCAGGGCGGCGTTGTTGTAGACGGCCATTTCCAGGAGCTGGTCCGGCGGCAGCCGCCGGGCATCGCGGTGGGCGATCTTCTGGAGGAAGTAGGCGGCCTCGGCCTCGCGCCACATGGTGGGGGACAGGCCGTCGTTGCCCAGGCACACTCGCACCCCGGCCCGCATCTGCGACTCGACCGCGGCGATCCCGTCGCCCACGTTCATGTTGTTGCGGGGCTGGTGGCTCGACGCGGTGCCCGTCCCGGCCAGCAATCCGATCTCAGCGGCGTCGAGGTGGATGGCGTGGGCCATGATCGACCGCTCGCCGAGCATGCCGTGGTTGTGGAGCCGCTCCACCGAGCGGGTGCCGGATCGGGCGAGGCTGCGGTACTGGTCGTACTCGTGCTCGCCGACGTGGACATGAAAGCCGGTGCCGGCCTCCACCGACTCCCGGCAGGCCGCCAGCGTGGCGTCGGAGACCGTCATCGGCGCGTGGATCCCGAAGCTGGCCGCAATCCGACCGCCGCCGATCGGACCGCTTGAGCAGCGGTCGACGAAGCGGGCGTTCTCGGCGATGCCCGCTGCGGCCCGCTCGGGCCCGTCGCGGTCGGTGACCTCGAAACAAAGCACGGCCCGCAGGCCGGCGCCGGCGACCACCGACGCGATCAGGTCGAGGACCCCGTCGATGCAGTTGGGCGAGGAATGGTGGTCGAAGTAGGTGGTGGTGCCGTTCTTGATGGCGTCGACCATCCCGACCTCGACCGCCAGCCGCACCTCTTCGGGACCCAGCGCCCGGTCGTAGGGCCACCACAGCCGGTCCAGGATGGTTGGCAGGGTGATGGGCGGGTCACCGGGCACGCTCATCCCGACTGCGAAGGCGCTGTAGAAGTGGCCGTGGGCGCAGATGTTGCCCGGCATAACGTACTGACCCCGGGCGTCGAGCCGGGGCTCGTCGCGGTGATGCTCCTCCAGCCGGGCACTGGGCCCGACCGCCGCGATCCTGCCGTCGGTGATCAGCAGGCCGCAGCCGTCGAGGATCTCGTTGGGCCGGCCCCAGGTGACGACGGTGCCGTTGGTGATCAGCATCTGTGCTCCGCCGACCCCCGCACGGCGGCCGGCCTAGAACCCGTCGGCGAAGGCATCGATCACCTCGCGGATGTTGCCCCTCAGCGGGTACATGATCGGGCACGTCACCCCCGCGTCGACGTACTCGCGGACCTTGCGGCGGCAGTCCTCGGCGGTGCCTACGGCCATGATGTCGCGCACGATCTCGGACGGGATGACCGCGCTGGCCCGCTCGTAGTCCTCCTCGGTGGCCGGCCAGCCCATCAACGCCTTCGCCCTCTCGGCCACCTCCTCGCTGACGCCGCTGGCCTTCATGATGTGGGGCTCGGTGGCGAAGTAGTAGGCGGCCAGCTTCTTGCCCTCGTGCAGCGCGACGTCGGGGTCGTCGTCGCACATAGACACCACGATCAGCTCGGGCAGGTCGATGTCGGAGATCGACCGGCCCGACCTCTCCGCCCCCTTCCCCACCAGCGCGATGGCCCGGCGGATGTAGTCGACCGACACGCCGTAGTTGAGGCACACCCCGTCGCAGATCTCCCCGGCCAGCTCGAGCATCCTGGGGCCGGTGGCGCCCAGGTAGATGGGTATGTCACGGGGAGAGGTGTCCCCCCACACCACATCGAGGCTCACCCCGTCCAGGCGGACGAAGTCCCCGCTGTAGGTCACCGGCTCCATGGTGAACAGGGCCCTGACGGCCTCGATGTTCTCCCGCATGGCGGTGAGCGGGCGGACCAGGTCGACGCCGACCCGGCCCGCGATCGGCTCCCACCACGCCCCGAGGCCGAGCATGACCCGGCCCTGCCCGTCGACCTTGCCGCCCAGTTCCCACATGGTGCTGAAGCTGGCTGCGATCACCACCGGGTTGCGGGTCCAGATGGGCAGCACCCCGGCCGCTACCTTGATGCGACGGGTGTGAGTCAGGAACGCGCTCATAGCCACGACGCAGTCGCGGGCCAGGCGGTTGTCGCCCTGCCAGATCTCGCTGAAGCCCCGGTCCTCCATGTACAGGGCGAGGTCGAGTTCCTCGCGGATGTCGATCCGGTCCTGCATGTAGATGGCCATGCGCTGGGTCATCGCGCCACCTCCAGCCGCGCCGGCAGGGTCCGGGCGGCGCGGTCAGCTGCCGAAGTCGAAGGCATCGATGGCTGCGAGCAGTTCGGCCCGCAGAGGGTCCGGGCAGAAGCTCGCCTCGACGGATGTCCTGGCTAGCTGCCGCAGCACGTCGCTGGACCAGCCGTAGACCTCGCTGGCGGTCACGTACTCGTCCTCCAGGGTGATCCGGTAGAAGCCGGACCCGTCGGTGTTGAGGGTGACCCGGGCCCCGGCGTCGACCAGGGTCCGGATCGGGTGCGACTCCCGGCTGGGGTACAGGCCGAGCAGGACGTTGGACCACGGGCAGACGTTCAGGAAGATGCCCCGCTCGACCAGTTCCTCGACCAGCTCGGGGTCCTCCACGGACCGCACGCCGTGGTCGACTCGCTGGGTCTTGAGCAGGTCGATGGCGTCCCACACCCCTTCGGGGCCGCTCGACTCGCCCGCGTGGGCCCGGATCCCGAGCCCGGCCGCCCGGGCCCGCTTGAACACGGGGGCGAAGCGATCGCCGGTGCGCCCCACCAGGGCCTCGTTCCCGTCGATGGACAGGGCCGCCACCCTGGGGTGCTGCATGGCCAGCATGGTGTCGAGCACGGCGTGGGCCTCGGCCCGGCTGTGCTTGCGGGAGATGCTGATCGACAGGTACACCGGCGGGTAGCCGTCGCGCTCGGCGTCCTCTAGCCCCGACGCCACCGCGGCGATGAACTCCTCAAGAGGGCCGTCGAAGTTCTTCCAGTGGATGGGGCTGACCATCAGGTCGGTGTAGGAGACTCCCGAGCGGCCCTGGCGCCTGGCAACCGAGTACGACAGCGACGCCACCTGCTCGGCGTCGCGGGGCAGGCACAGGACCCAGTCGAGGAAGGTCAGGAACTCCTGGAGGTCCTCCCAGTCGAACATGGCGTCGGGCGGCTCCTTGAGCAGGGGAACGCCGTTCTCGGTGGCCAGCCTTACCGCGTCCTCCACCTCGAACCCGCTGTCGAGATGGAGGTGCAGCTCCGCTTTGGGGAGCCTGCGGACAGTGTCCGCGGTGATGGAGCCCATGGTGCCCATCCTCTCAGGCGCCGCGGCGGGCGCCCCGATACTGTTTGACAATGGTTGCCGGTACCCGCGGCCGAGCCGTGCCGCAGGCGGCAACGTTAGCGGGCCTCGTCCAGAGGTGAGAAGGCCGTGATCAACACATCAGAGATCGAGCCCCCGCCCCGGCCGCTGTATGTCGGCGCCAACGTCACCCGGCCGGGCGACGACAACCTGCTGCGCGGTAGGGGGACTTTCGTGGCCGACATCCGGCTGAACGGCACCGTCGAGATGGTCATGGTGCGCAGCCCATACGCCCATGCCGAGATCGTGTCGATCGACGCCGACGCGGCCCGGGCCCTTCCGGGCGTGATCGCGGTCTGGACCGCGGCGGACCTCCACGGGGTGTCCCCGTTCCCGGACCTGGCCGCCCTGGCCGCGCCGGTGGCGATGCTGCCTCTGGCCACCACCAAGGTCAGGTATGTGGGCATGCCGGTGGCGGCGGTGGTGGCCGAGGACCGATACATCGCCGAGGACGCCGCCGAACTGGTTGCGGTCGAGTACTCGCCGCTGACGCCGGTCACGAGCATCGAGCAGGCGCTCGATGCGGCTTCTCCCCGGCTGTTCGAGGGCTGGGACAGCAACCGGCTCGTCGATCTCGCTATCTCGATTCCGGCGGTCGACGAGGCCATCGAGGCCGCGGGCTCGACGTTGAAGCGCCGTTACCGCATCGGCCGCCACACAGCCATGCCGATCGAGACCCGCGCCACCGTCGCCGAATTCGACGGCAGCCGCCTCCATGTGCGGGCCTGTTGCCAGACCCCGCACATGATGCGGACCGCGCTGTCATATGTGCTGCCCATAGGGGAGTCCGACATCAGGGTGACGGCACCGTCCGTCGGCGGCGGGTTCGGGCAGAAGCAGCACAACTACCCCGAGGACGTGCTGGTGTGCTGGGCGTCCATGCAGTTGCGCCGCCCAGTGCGCCACCAGGAGGACCGGACCGAGCACATGCTGGCGTCCGCCCACTCCCGCGACCAGGCGATCGAGATCGAGGCGGCCCTCGGCAGCGACGGCGTGATTGAGGCCATCCGGTGCCACATCTACCAGGACGCCGGATCGGGCGAGGTCTGGCCCGGAGGGTTCTGCCCCTCGCTGACCACCGCGGGCCACATGACCGGCCCCTACCGGATCGACTTGGCCGCCGTCAGCGTGACCGCGGTGGTCACCAACAAGACCCCTTCGGGGTCCTACCGGGGTTACGGCATTCCGGAGGCCTGTTTCGCGCTCGAGCGCTTCATCGACGACATCGCCGCGGCCGGAGGCCACGATCGCCTGGAGTTGCGGCGCAAGATGCTGCTCAAGCAGTCCGACTTCCCGTATCGCACCGCCGGTGGCGCGCACCTCGACTCGGGCACCTACCGGGAGTGCTTCGAGCGCATCGTCGAACTGGCCGAGGCCCGCTACGCCGACCATGTGGCTGAGTCGGACGGCGCAGAGCTCATCGGCGTCGGCTACGCGACCTACCGCGAAGGGACGGCGCCCAGCCACTACACCGTCGCCGGTCATTGGACGGGGTACGAGGCGTGCCGGATCGAGATCGACCCAAGCGGGACCGCGCTGGTGTCCTCGGGCATGACCGATCAGGGCCAGGGCACGTACACGTTCGTGCAGACCCTGACCGCCGATGCGTTGGCGCTGGACCTCGACCGGGTGCGGGTGCGCCTGGGCGACACCGACCAGTGCCCCTACGGCCTGGGTGCGTGGGGCAGCCGCCAGGCTGTGGTGGGCGGCGGCGCCCTCCTGAACGCGGCGTCGGCGATCCGCGCCAAGGCTTCGGCCATCGCGGCCCACATGCTGGAGGCGAACCCCGACGATGTGGTGCTCGACGACGACGGCTTCCATGTGCGGGGGTCGCCGTCACCTGCGGTTTCGTGGCAGCAGATCGGCACCGCGGCCACCATCCGGACCCTTGAGCTGCCCGAAGGCATGGACCCCGGCCTGGCCGCCACCGCCCGCTACGAACCGGAGATCCTCGAGCACGAGGTGAACGCGGACGGGGGCATCAACGCGGCCGCGGCCTGGGTCAACGCCACCCATGCCGCCATCGTGCATGTGGACGGGACCACGGGCGCGGTGGAGATCCTGGACTATCTCGTCGCCCACGACTGCGGCCCGATCATCAACCCGCCGATCGTGCTGGGCCAGATCGTGGGCGGCGTCGCTCAGGGCATCGGCGGCACGCTCTATGAGGACCTTGCCTACAACGAGGACGGCCAACCCCAGACCGCGTTCATGGACTACCTGGTGCCCTCGGCTATCGAGATGCCCGACCTCGTGGTCGAGCACTTCGGCAGCGACTCCGAGCTGACCCCGCTGGGGATCAAGGGTGTCGGCGAGGGTGGCACGGTCGGGCCACCCGCGGCGATCACCAACGCGGTCGCCCACGCTCTGGCCGACTACCACCCCGACGTGTCGGAGACCCCCCTGACGCCCGAGAGGGTCCTCCGGCTGATGGGCAAGCTCCCACTACCGAACTGAGCCGCGGCCGCCGCGGACGAGTTCCGCGTAGGCGGGCAGCCGACAAGGAGGCCCGGGTGACGAGCGCGTAGCATCGAGCCCGATCGAGCGAGCAGGGAGGAAGCAGCCGTGGCGCCGACAGCGATAGTGACCGGAGGAGCGAGGGGACTCGGGCAGGCCTACTGCCTTGCGCTGGCGGGGGAGGGGTTCAACATCGTGGCCAGCGACCTGATCGACCCCGGAGAGACCGTGGCCGAGATCGAGGCCGCCGGCGGGCGGGCCCTCGGCATGCGGGCCGACATCAGCTCCGAGGGCGACAACCACGCCCTGGCCGCCGCCGCGGCCGACGCCTTCGGCACCATCGACGTGCTAGTCAACAACGCCGCCTACTTCTCCGAGACCACCCGGGGCCCGTTCCACCAGGTCCCCCAGAATGAATGGGACCGGACCTTTGAGGTTAACGTGCGGGGCGTGTGGCTCACCTGCTGCGCGGTGTACCCCTACATGCAGAGGCAGGGGTCCGGGAAGATCATCAACATCGCCTCCAACACGTGCTTCAAGGGAACCGTCGGCTTCCCCCACTATGTGGCCTCAAAGAGCGCCATCATCGGTCTGACCCGCTGCCTGGCCACCGAGCTGGGTCCCGACGGGATAACGGTCAACACCGTGTCGCCCGACCTGATACCTAACCCGTCGCTGCGGCCCACCGACGCCACCAGCGACCAGTTCGTGGTGGCCGGGCGGGCCCTCAAGCGCACCCAGGAGCCCGAGGACATGGTCGGGACCATCCTGTACCTCGCCGGCAGCGGCTCCGACTTCGTGACCGGCCAGAACCTGGTAGTCAACGGAGGCGCCTTCTTCCAGTAGACCACCCCGGCCGCGGGGCGGTACCGGCGCGCCGGCTTAGGCTGGCGGGCGTGACTGGAGTAGCTATCGCCGCCAGCGACGAGGCCCTCGCGGCTGTCAAGTACGACGCCGACGGGCTCGTGCCGGCCATCGTGCAGGACGCCTCGACCAAGGCGGTGCTGATGATGGCCTGGATGAGCGCCGAGACCCTGGCCCTGACCCTGGCCGAGGGCCGGACCGTGTTCTGGAGCCGGTCCCGCCAGGAGGTATGGCGCAAGGGCGAGACCTCCGGGGAGCGGCAGTGGCTGCAGGAGGCCTACTACGACTGCGACGGCGACACCCTGCTGTTCGTGGTCGACCAGGAGGGCGGCGGCGCATGCCACACCGGCAGGTACTCGTGCTTCTTCCGGTCGTTCGACGGATCCGCTCCGGCTGACGGCGGCTGACGGCCGGGTCCGGCCATGATTCAGCCCACCCAGGAAGAGTTCCGGGCGCTGGCCCGCGCCTACCGGGTGGTCCCGGTCTGGCGGGAGGTGCTGGCCGACCTGACCACGCCGGTGGCCGCCTTCGCGCGGGTGGTCGGATCCGGCGACGGCTTCCTGCTGGAGTCGGTGGAGCACGGCGAGCGCTGGAGCCGCTGGTCGTTCATGGGCCGCAACCCAATCGCCACCCTGGTGGCCCACGGCCGGCATGTGGATGTCACCGGCCCCCTCGGCGTCGACGTCCCCCGGCACGAAGGCATGCTCACCGCGCTGGAGGTGCTGCTTGACCATTACAAGGCGCCGTCGATCGAGGGCCTTCCCCCGCTGCATGGAGGCCTGGTCGGCTTTCTCGGATACGACATCGTGCGGGAGGTGGAGCACCTGCCCGACGTGCCCTTCGACGACTCGGGCCATCCCGACGGGGTGATGTCACTGATCGGCGAGCTGGCGGTGTACGACCACTGGCGCCAGCGGGCCACCCTGATCTCCAACGTGGTCGTTCCCGCCGGGGCCGACGACCGGACCATAGACCGGCTCTACTACGAGGCTGTTCTGCGGGTGGAGGCCATCGCGGCCGACGGGGCCAAGCCCCTCGACGAGCCCCTGGTGGCGCCGCCCGAACCGTCCGACACCGGCGGAACGGAACCGGTAGCGACCACCTCGACCATGGGCCTGGAGCTCTACTCGCGCGCGGTGGAGGCGGCCCGGGAGTACATCCTCGCGGGCGACGTGTTCCAAGTGGTGCTGTCCCAGCGCTACGACTTCGAGCTGGGTGCCGACGCCTTCGACGCCTACCGGGTGCTGCGCCAGGTCAACCCCAGCCCCTACATGTACTTCCTGCGCCACGGGCGCCTGGAGGTGGTGGGCGGATCGCCCGAGCCGATGGTCAAGCTCCTCAACGGCAAGGTGATCAGCCGGCCGATCGCCGGCACCCGGCGCCGGGGTCGCACCGACGCCGAGGACCGCCGTCTGGCTGCCGAGCTGGCCGAGCACCCCAAGGAGGTGGCCGAGCACGTGATGCTCGTCGACCTGGCCCGCAACGACGTCGGACGGGTCGTGGAGTTCAGAACCCTCAACCTCGATGAGATGATGACCCTCGAGCGTTACAGCCACGTGATGCACCTGACCTCGCAGGTGTCGGGGCGGCTGGCCGAGCAGGCCACGCCCATCGACGTGCTGCGGGCCACGCTGCCCGCGGGCACGGTGTCGGGCGCTCCCAAGGTCAGGGCCATGGAGATCATCGACGAGTTGGAGCCGGTCAAGCGAGGCCCGTACGCGGGGGTGGTCGGCTACATCGACTTCTCGGGCAACATAGACACCGCCATCACGATCCGCACGATGCTGGTTCACGACGGGCGGGCCTCGGTGCAGGCCGGTGCGGGCATCGTGGCCGACTCGGTGCCCGCGGAGGAGCACGCCGAGTGCGAGAACAAGGCCCGGGCCCTGCTGGCCGTGGTCCCCGCAGCCCGACGGATGACCGAGACCCGGAGGAAGGTGGCCCGGCGGTGACGGTGAACATCGTCGCGGGCCCGGTGCCGAGGGACGTGGTTGCCGTCACCGGCGCCGACGCGGCACCGTACCTGCAGGGACAGATCTCCCAGGACGTCGACGCCGTGGCGCCGGGAGACTCCGCCTGGTCGCTGGTGCTGGCCCCGCAGGGCAAGGTGGACGCCTGGTTCCGTCTCACCCGCGGCCATGACGGCAGCTTCGTGCTCGACGTGGACCCTGGCTTCGGCGAGACGCTCGTGTCCCGGCTGGAGCGGTTCCGGCTGAGGGTCGACGTGTCCTTCGAGCGCCTCGACGGGTGGCGGATGCTCGCCGTCCGCGGGCCCCGGGCCGCCGAAGCATGGCTCGACACCGTCGATGCAGAGGTCCGGTCCGTTGTCGACTGGCCCGGCTTCGGCGGGATCGACCTCCTCGGCCCGGACATCGCGCCCCCTCCGGGCCTGCCCACCGACGGTGCCGGCGACCTGGAGGCGGCTCGCATCAGGGCCGGCTGGCCGGCCATGGGCCGCGAGCTGACCGAGCGCACCATCCCGGCCGAGGTCGGGGGCCTGGTGGAGTCGTCGGTCAGCTTCACCAAGGGGTGCTACACCGGCCAGGAGCTGGTGGCCCGGATCGACAGCCGGGGCGGCAACGTGCCCCGCCCAGTGCGTCTGCTGGAGATCCGCGGCGACATGTCGCCCGGCGGCGTGTCACCCGGCGACGAGATAACCGTCGACGGCAAGGCGGTGGGGGAGATCACCTCGGCCGCGGCGGACCCGGACTCGGCCGTGACGGTGGCACTGGGACCGGTGCACCGGCGAGTCGAGCCACCCGCGGCGGCCACCGTCGCTGGGATGGCGGCCACCGTGCTGGCCACACCCGCCACCAGTACCGGCGGAGGCGAGTAGGGGAGCGCCCGAGCGGCCGCGACCACGGCGAGCGGCTGCTCGGCCTCTTACCATGGCGGGATGGACCCGTACGCGGTGCTGGGCGTGGCCCGCGACGCCCCCACCGACGAGATCCGGCAGGCCTATGTGGCCCTGGCCCGACGCACCCATCCCGACGTGCGGGGCGACGACCCCGCGGCGGCCGAGCAGATGCGCCGCATCAACCTGGCCTGGGAGATGCTGTCCGACGCCGACTCCCGGGCCGCCATCGACCGCCGCCTGAGCCGGCCCACGCAGCCCAAGGCGCCCCAGAGCGCCGGCCCGGCCGGCGGGCGGTCGACCCCACCCACCGACGACGACATCTACGCCGGCCACTACGACCGCGACGACGGCCGCGACGACGACTTGGACGACCGGCCCATCACCGAGGGCAACCTTCCGGGCTGGATGCGCCTGGGCGCGCCGGCCGCCTTCGTCGTCGGCATCTTCGCGGTGATATTCGGGGTGATGGCCGGCGGCTTCGTGCTTCTGCGGCTCGGGCTGCTCCTGCTGGGCCTGTCGGTGCTGCTGTTCATGCTGTCACCGTTCGTCGTGCTGATCCGCAGTCGAGGCGGTCCGCTTCGCTAAATCCCATCAGGCCCGCTCGGTCTCCCAGGCAGTAGCGTCGGGTCGTGTTCGTAAAGATCTGCGGCACGACCAACGAGGACGACGCGCTGCTGGCCGTGGCCATGGGGGCCGACGCGGTGGGGTTCATCTTCGCGCCCTCGCCCCGCCAGATGTCATTGGACAGGGTGCGCGACATCGTCCGGCGCCTGCCCAGCGACGTGCTCAGCGTGGGGGTGTTCCGCAACGAGATGGCGTCGCGCGTCGTGAAGATGACCTCCGACGCCCGGCTCGGAGCGGCCCAGTTGCACGGCCACGAGTCACCTGAGGACACCACCTGGGTGGCCGAGCGGGTTCCGGTGACCATCAAGGTCTTCCCTCCCGGCCATGAGGGTCTGCAGCACTTGGGCGCCTACGGCGCCGACGCCGTGATGATCGACAACGAGCGGCCCGGCTCCGGCGAGGTGTTCGACTGGTCGCTGGCCGAGGGCGCCCCTCTGGCCGGTCACCGGCTGATCCTGGCCGGCGGCCTCGACGCCGACAACGTTGCCGGAGCCATCCGCCGGGTGCGGCCGTGGGGGGTGGATGTGGCCAGCGGGGTGGAGAGCGAGCCGGGCCGCAAGGACCCGGCCAGGCTGCGAGCCTTCATCGAGGCGGCCAAGGCGGCTCGCAACATCGGCGCCGACGACAGACCCACCGCGGGCGCCGAGCCCCACCTGGGCGCGAGCACCGGCCCGTACGACTGGGAACAGGACCTGTGACCGCGCCCGCGGGCGGGTTTATGGGCGAGCCGAGCGCCGACGGGCGCTTCGGCGACTTCGGCGGCATGTTCGTGCCCGAGACGCTGGTGCCCGCCTGCCAGGAACTCGACCGGGCCTTCCGCTCGGCCTGGGGCGACCCCGGCTTCCGAGGCGAGCTGGACCGGCTGCTGCGCGACTACGCGGGACGTCCCTCGCCGCTGACGGAGTGCCCCAACCTGTCCTCGGAACTCGGGGTGCGCATCCTGTTGAAGCGCGAGGACCTCAACCACACCGGCAGCCACAAGATCAACAACGTGCTCGGCCAGGCCCTGCTGGCCCAGCGCATGGGCAAGACCAGCCTGGTGGCCGAGACCGGCGCGGGCCAGCACGGCGTGGCCACGGCCACCGCAGCCGCCCTGTTCGGCATGGACTGCGTGGTGTACATGGGCACCGTGGACATCGCTCGCCAGGAGTTGAACGTGTTCCGCATGCGCCTGCTGGGAACCGAGGTCCGGGCGGCCGAGACCGGATCGCGCACCCTCAAGGACGCCGTCAACGAAACCCTGCGCCACTGGGTAGCGGTGGCCGACACCACCCACTACTGCCTGGGCTCGGTGATGGGCCCCCACCCCTACCCGTGGATGGTCCGCGAGTTCCAGCGAGTCGTCGGGGAGGAGGCCCGCCGGCAGTGTGCTGAGATCCTCGACGGCGGGGTGCCCGATGTGGTCACCGCCGCGGTGGGCGGCGGCTCCAACGCGGCCGGGATCTTCGCCGGGTTCGCCGACACCGGAGCCCGCCTGGTGGGGGTGGAGCCGGCCGGGGGCGCGGCCGTCGGCCGGGCCGTTCCCGGCATCGTTCACGGCTCGCGTTCGTACCTGATGCAGGACGAGTGGGGCCAGGTGCTGGAGGCCGAGTCGATCTCGGCCGGCCTCGACTATCCGGGCGTGGGCCCAGAGCACTCGCACCTAGCCGCCACCGGGCGGGCAACTTACGAGCAGGTCACCGACGCCGAGGTGATCGAGGCGTTCAGCCTGCTGTCGCGCACCGAGGGCATCATCTGTGCCCTGGAGTGCGCCCACGCCCTGGCCTGGGTGTCGCGGGCCCGCGCCGACCTGGCCGGCCGCACCGTGCTGCTGAACCTCAGCGGCCGGGGCGACAAGGACGTCGACCAGATGATGGGCATCCTCGGGTGACCGAGGCTGCCGACGCCGCCCCTCCCGGCGGTACCGAACACGGCTGGGGGAGACTGGAGAGCGCCCTCCGGGACCGTCGCAACCGCGGCGGAAAGTGCTTCGTGCCCTACCTCACCGGGGGTCTGGGCGACGACTGGCTGGAGACGATCTGCGCGGTGGCCGCGGCCGGAGCCGACGCCATCGAGATCGGGGTGCCGTTCTCCGATCCGGTGATGGACGGCACCGTCATCCAGCAGGCCAACGACCGGGCCCTGTCCGAGGGAGCGACCCCCCAGTCGATCCTGGCCGAGGTGAGGGGAGCGTCGGCCGACATCGGGGTGCCCACCGCGGTGATGACCTATGCGAACATCGCTCACCACATGGGCTACGAGCGGTTCGCGTCGTCGCTGGCCGAAGCCGGCATCAGCGGCTGCATCCTTCCGGACCTGCCCCTGGAGGAAGTGGGGGAGTGGGCTGCCTGCGCCGATGCGGCTGGCGTGGAGACGGTGCTGCTGGCCGCGCCCACCGCGCCCGACGAGCGCCTGCCCCGTCTCTGCGCCCGGTCCCGGGGCTTCGTCTACAGCGTCGGCCTAATGGGCATTACCGGGGTTCGTGAGGCGCTGGCCGCCAGCGCCACCCGCACCGCGGCCCGCATCAAGGCAGTCACCGACATGCCGGTACTGGTCGGCGTGGGGGTGGGAACGCCCGCGCAGGCGGCCGAGGTGTGCCGGGTGGCCGACGGGGCGGTGGTCGGCTCGGCCATCGTCACCCGGATGCTGGAGGGGGCCGGTCCCGACGGCGTGGCCGGGCTGGTGGCCGAGTTCCGGGCCGCCCTCGACGCGGCCCACAGCTGAACCCGATTCCCATACGCTCCTGCAAGTGAAGCGGGGCCGGATGATGGACCACGACCTGATCGTGGTCGGCGGGGGCGCGGCCGGGCTCGGCGCGGTGCGGGCCGCGCTCCGGGCCGGAGCCGATGTGGCCCTGGTCACCGATGAGGCTCCGGGAGGGGACTGCACCTTCACCGGCTGCGTGCCGTCCAAGACGCTGCTGGCCGCGGCCCGCGACGGCCTGAGCTTCACCGATGCGATGACCCGGGTGCGCTCCACCGTTGAGCACATCGCGGCCACCGAGTCGGCCGACGTGCTGCGCAGCCGGGGGGTCACCGTGATCGAGGGCCGGGCCCGACTGGTCACCCACGACACAGTGGCGGTGGGGGAGCGCCGCATCACGGCGCGCCGCATCGTGGTGGCCACCGGCTCGCAGCCCTCGCTGCCCGACTACATACCCGGCCTGGTCGAGGCCCGGCCCCTCACCAACGAGACCGTGTTCGACCTGACCGACGCCCCGGAGTCTCTCGGCATCATCGGCGGCGGGCCCACCGGCTGCGAGCTGGCCCAGGCCTTCGCCCTCCTGGGAGTCGAGGTCACCCTATTCGAACGGTGGTCCCAGTTGCTTCCGTCGGAGGAGCCCGAGGCGGCGGCGACGGTGAGGGCGGCCCTCCAGGACTGCGGCGTGCATGTGCGACGCAATATCAGTGTGGCAGGAGTGGAGTCCCTTGGAGACGGGGGCTCTGGCCCCTACCGGGTCCTGCGCAGGCACCGTCGATCCGGGGGACTGTCCGATGCCGTGGTGGTCGAGCGGCTGCTGGTGGCTGCCGGGCGGACGCCGTCCACAGACGGGTTGGGCCTCGAAGACATGGGCATGAAGCTCGGCCCGGGCGGCGTCATCCTCACCGACGCCCGTCTGGCCACCTCCATCAAGGGCGTCTACGCGGCCGGCGACGTGGCCGCCTGGCCGCCGCCGCCGACGGCCGCCGGCCACCGGTTCGAGGACCACCTGATCGAGAAAGGGGTCATCGACACCGCCGGCCGGCTCAGGGCGCGCCCCGACGGCGAGCGAGTGCAGGCCGCGCTGGCGGACCTCGGCATCCGAACCGGCACCCTGGTGATTCCTGACATCCGCTTCGGTGTGCGCGCCCGCCTTGCCGAGGCGCGACGCCGCTTCGAGCAGCGCGACCGCTGGCACCTCCACTTCTCCCGCCCACGGCGCCCGGGGCCGCGCCGGAGGGGCCATCGGGAGTTCGCCACCACCTTGCCACCGCGAATGCGACGAATCCAGCAGCGCCAGACACTCGTCCGGATCTCTCCCGGACGGGGAAGGCCGCGCTATACCGGTCTCCGGAGCGTGCTCGCGGCCGGGCCGAGGGCAATGCTCTCCCACGCGGCCGACGAGATGGGACGGATCGCGGTTGGCAACGCGCTGGGCAAGGGTCTCCGGGGGCGCTTCCGGGCATCGATGGTGCCCCGGGTGGTGTTCACCGATCCTGAGGTGGCGTCGGTGGGAGTGATCCCGTGGCATGCACCACCGGGAAGCCGGGTGGCCTACCTGCCGCTGTCAGAGGTGGACCGGGCGATCACCGACGGCCGCACCGACGGCTTCATCGCCATCGTGGCCGGGCCCCGCCGCCTGCTGCGCAACGTGGGCGGGGGCCGCATCCTGGGAGCCACCATCGTGGCACCCAGGGCCGGCGAGATGATCCAGGAGGTCGTGCTGGCCATGCGCACCGGCGCCTTTGCCGGCCGCCTGGCCCAGGCCTCGCACGCCTACCCGACCTGGTCGAGCGGCGTCCAGAAGGCCGCGGCCCAGTTCTTCGGCGAGATCGAGGGCCGCCGGGCCCGCCGGGTCGGCTGAAGGCTGCCGGACCGGGAGCGACCAGCGCCCGGCTAGCTGGTGAGGCCTCCGTCGACGCTGAGGATGGCGCCGTGGATGCCGGGGCAGTCGTCGGAGGCCACGAAGGCGAACAGCGCGGCGATGTGCTCGGGCCCGCTCATCGGCTTGAAGGCCATCATGCGGCGGATGAAGTGCCGGTCGGCGTCGGGGACGATCTCGTAGTTCTGGGTCATGGGGGTGTCGACGCCGCCGGGGGCGATGGCGTTGACCCGCACTGGCGTCTTGGCCAGTTCCGCGGCCAGGGCCCTGGTCAGCTGCACCACCGCGCCCTTGGTGGCGCAGTAGTGGGACGTGTACGCCAGTCCCTGGAGCCCGGCATTGGACGCGATGTTGACGATGTTGCCGCCCGAGGTCAGCAGATGGGGGAGTGCAGCCTGGGTCAGGAAGAACATGCCCTTCACATTCACGTCGAACATGAGGTCCCACTTCTCCTCGGTGATGTCCTCCACCCGGTCCTGCCACGAGACGCCGGCGATGTTGCCGAGCACGTCGATGCGCCCGAAGGCGTCCACACAGGCGGCCGCGGCCGCCCGGCAGTCGGCGACCGAACGCAGGTCGCAGTGCTGGGTGGTGATCCGGCCTCCCGACTCGGCGACCTGCGAGGCGGTCTCGACCAGGCCGTCGTCGTTGACGTCCACCCCGAACACGTCGGCCCCCTCGGAGGCCAGGCGGATCGACACCGCCTGCCCCATGCCGGAGGCCGCTCCGGTGATGAGCGCAACCTTGCCGTCGAACCGCCCCATTTCGTCCCGCCTCCCGTTGTCGGCGCCCGTCAGCGGCGGAGGCTACCGGCCCTTCGCGGCGCCGGTGCGGCGGAATGTGACGCTCATCCGGGGCGGGGCGGAGGCAACCTTCGGTATCGAGTGCTCCCAGTCCTGCTGGCAGGAGCCGCCCATGACCAGCAGGTCCCCCGACGCCAGAGTGAACGAGCGGCTCCGACCCCCACCCACTGGTTTGAGCAGGAACCGGCGGGGGCCTCCCAGCGACACGATCGCCACAACGGCGTTGGCGGGGTCGATCCCGATCCGGTCACTGTGCCAGGCCACCGAGTCCCGGCCTCCGCGGTAGTAGTTGACCCAGACCGAGTTGAACCGGCAGCGGTAGCGGTCGCCCAGAGCCGAGGCCATCTCGTCGATGACGGTGGGAACACCGGCCGACCGGAGCCGCAGGTGGGCTCCCAGACGCGGTTCCTCCACCATCTGCCCGTACATCGGGCGCTCGGCCCGGGTCCACCGCAGCTCCGCAGCTAGCTGCTCGAGAAGCTCGTCGCCGCCGTGCAGCCACCGGGTCGCCACGTCGATCCAGCTCCGGCCGCCCAGCTCCAGGTGCTCCACCGCCGCCGAGGCGTTCACGGCCGGCTGCCCCTGGGCGAACAGGTCACCCTGGAGCGGTCCCACATCGGCCTGGGTGCCTGACCTGGTGCCCCATCTGGCGCCCGATCCGGCAGTCGTCACGAGGCCAATGTAGCGAACATATGTTCGTTATCAAAGCCGGAGTCAGGTGGCCGCCTGCCGGACCGGAACTAGCGTTCCCCGGCGGTGCTGTTCCCCACGTTCACCTTTGCGGCGTTCTTCGCCGTGGTCCTGCCGGTGAGCTGGGCTCTGAAACGGTTCCCGACGCCGTGGAAGCTGTTCGTCCTGGGCGCCTCGTACTGGTTCTATGCGGCCTGGGACCGGCGTTTCGTGCTGCTGCTGGTGGCCATGACCCTGGTGAACGCGGCCGCGGCCCGGATGAACCGGCGATTCACCCACCCCGGCGCCCGCCGGGCCACGTTGGCGGTGGCGGTGGTCTTCGACCTCGGGGTGCTGGCCTTCTTCAAGTACTACGGCTTCTTCACCCAGAGCCTGGAGAGCAGCTTCGGGATCTCCAGCCCGGCTCTGAGCATCGTGCTGCCCATCGGCATCTCCTTCTTCACCTTCCAGGCCATCAGCTACGCGGTGGACGTCCACCGGGGTGAAACCGATCCCGCGCCGCTGCTCGACTTCGCCGTCTACCTGTCGTTCTTCCCGCAGCTAGTGGCCGGGCCGATAGTCCGGGCCAGGGAGTTCCTCCCGCAGATGCGGTTCCCGCGCCGGGCCCGCCACCGGAGCAGCGGATCCGGCCGGCGCGAGCTCGAGGAGCCGGTGCAGCTGGAGCTGTGGTCGGACCGGGGCCTCGACCGGATCGAGCTGGGCCGGGCGGCCCAGCTGATCGGCAGGGGGATGTTCAAGAAGGTGGTGGTGGCCGATTTCCTGGCCGGGGCCATAGTGGACGAGGCGTTCGCCTCCCCGGGCAGCTACGGCGCCGTCGACGTGCTCTTCGGGGTGTACGGCTACGCGGTCCAGATCTACGCGGACTTCTCGGGCTACACCGACATGGCCATCGGAGTGGCCCTGCTGATGGGCTTCCGCTTCCCCCAGAACTTCGATCGGCCCTACGCGGCGGTGTCGATCCAGGACTTCTGGCGGCGCTGGCACATGACGCTGTCGCGCTGGCTGCGCGACTACCTCTACATCCCATTGGGCGGCAACCGGCGGGGCCGGGTGCGCACCTACGTGAACCTGCTCGTCACGATGGGGCTGGGCGGCCTGTGGCACGGAGCGGCCGGCGTGTTCGTCGTCTGGGGCCTCTACCACGGCGTCGGGCTGGCCGCCGAGCGGCTGGCCGGCCAACTGTGGCCGGCACGAACTTCGACCGGGAGCGCACCCGACGCCGGGTCGGCGCTGGGGGATTGGCTGCGGGTGCTGGCCGTGTTCCACTTCGTGTGCGCGGGCTGGGTGCTGTTCAACAGCGAGACCCTGGCCCACGCCGGCGACGTGTTCGAGCGCTTGTTGTCGGGGTGGGGGACCGGTACCGAGTTGCTCACACCGACAGTGCTGGCTGTGATCGTGGGATCCGTCCTGGCCCAGTATGTGCCGCTCGACTTCGCCGAACGCTGGTCGAAGCGGGCGGCGGCGGTCCCCTCCGCGGTGACCGCGGCCGCGTTCGCGGTGTGGACGATGATCGTGGTAGCGCTCGGCCCCGAGGGCGTCGCCGACTACATCTACTTCCAGTTCTGATGCGCAGGCGGACCCCGGAGAAACCACCGTCGACGAAGCGCTCGGGACTAAGCCGTGCCCGCGACCGTTGGCTGGCGGTCGGGGCGGTCAAGCGGCTGCTGGTGAGGCGGACCCGGCGACGGCTGAGCTTCGTGGTCGAGGCAGTGGGCCGCCGGCTGCGAGGGCTGTGCCGGGCGGTGGGCCGGATCCGGCCGCCGCTCCCCGACACCGGCGACCACGAGACGCCGACGAAGTCGGTGCGGGCCTCGGTGATGTCGGCGACCCTGTGCCTGGGGGTGGCCGCCCTGCTCGTCAGCGGCAAGATCGTGGAGATCGCCGACAGGCTGCCTCTGGGCCCGGATCGGGACCGGTGGCTGGAGGCAGCCGCCGAGACCGACGACCTGGCCAACCGGCTGTCGCTGAACCGTCCCTACGACCTGCTGCGCGACCTGCGGGGCTCCGGGGACGGGGCGGGCCAGCAGATCGATGTGATCGGCGACGTGGAGGACCTCCTGCAACTCGACCTCGACGGGAACGCCGGGCAGCCCGGCGCGGCCGGAGACCCCGCACCGGCGGCCGGGCCCGGCGACGAGCCCGGCGAGCCCGCAGCCGCTCCGGTTGACGAGGGCGCCACCAGGCCCACCGAGACCGAAGGCTCAAC
>VYCW01000086.1 GCA_009843735.1 Acidimicrobiaceae bacterium
CTTGTGTGGTCTCGGGGGCTTGTGTGGTCTGTGGGGGCTCGGTGGTGTCGGGGAGTGGTGTCACGGCCCCGGCGTCGCTGAGGTTTGAGAGTGTGCCCACGATCTTGGCTAGGTCGCTTATCTTGCCATCGAGGGCTCCCGACGTGCTGTCTACGGTCCTCGCCGTGAAGAAGGTCCACGGTTCGAAAGCTGCAAGCCCAACGGTGATGATGGTGCAGGCGACCTGTAGTCGGCTTGACCGAACCAGGCGCTCTAGCGTGCCGCCTAAGCGGTCCAGCGCGTGGCGTACCTCATCATTCTGCGGCGGGTCTTCCACAACTTGCGGTTGGTCTTCAGGGCTGTCTTGCATCTTCGATCAGAGTCCGAGACGAAGCAACTTACTCGTGTAGGTGAACTTACACGGTTAGGCAAATAGTTCCAACAACGATCCCCGTGCGACCGTGCTTGGGACCGCCGATCGGCGGTCGCGGACCCGCAGGTTGTGCGCGGCTAACTGACGGTGCTGTTGAGGCCGGCCAGGACCCGGTCGGGGGTGAGGGGGAAGCTGTCGAACCAGACGCCCGTGGCGTCGTGGAGGGCGGCCACCACCGCGGGGGCGTAGGGGATCATTCCCATCTCGGCCATGCCGCGGGCACCCCAGGGACCGTGGGGGTCGGCCAGCTCCAGCACCACACTGTCGACGTGGGTCGGTATGTCGCCGATGCCGGGCATCAGGTAGGTGCTCAGCCGCATGTGCTGCAAGCGGCCTCCCTCGGAGCGGAGGTTCTCGCTGACCGCGTAGCCGTGGGCCTGGATCACCGCGCCCTCGATCTGGCCCACCACCAGCTTGGGGTTGATCGCCTTGCCGACATCGTGGGCGCTGACCACCCGGTTCACCCGGATGTGGCCGGTGCCGGTGTCAACGGTGAGGTCGACGTGCTGGGCCACGTAGCCGTAGGTGAAGTTCGGCGCGCCGCTGCCGTCGGCGGGGTCGAGCATCTCGGTGGGAGGCGGCACGTAGCGGAACCGGCCCACCGCGGGGCGCTGGCCGTCGCGCCAGGCCTTCTCGGCCTCCTCGGCCGCGCCGAGAATCGCGTTGCCCGACATCCAGGTGAGCCGGGACGCCGAGGCCGAACCCGAGTCGCCGGAGGTGGCCGTGTCGGAGAATCGGCGCTCGATGCGGTCCGTGGGCAGGCCGGTCGCCTCGGCGGCCATCTGCACCAGCGCGGTATGGGCGCCCTGGCCCACATCGGCGCCGGCGTGGAACAGCTCGGCCCGGTCGGGCTCGTCGGAGTCCGCGGCGCCGTACAGCACGATCTCTGCCTCGCAGCGCTCGGGGAAGCCGAACGAGAACCCGACGTTCTTGAACGAGCACGCGAACCCCCGGCCCCGATGCAGCGCCGACGGATCGGCCGGCAGCGACGGGAAGGGGCTGAAATCCGCTACCACCTCATCCGCGGTCGAATCCGCCGCCTCGGCGCAGCGTTCGATCACCTCGGGCATGGTCACACCCTCGGGCATGGGTGTCTGGGTGACGCCGATGCTGCCCTCTCGCAGTGTGTTGATACGGCGCAGCTCCACCGGGTCCATTCCCAGCGCCTCAGCCAGCTTGTTCATCTGGCACTCGGCCGCGAACGCGCCCTGGGGCCCGCCGAAGCCCCGGAAGGCGCCGGCCGGTGTGGCATTGGTGTAGACCGCGTAGCTGTCGATCTCGGCGTTGGGCACCACATACGGGCCCGACTGGTGCATGTGGCAGTTGCCCAGCACCTTGTTGGACGTGAAGTTGTAGGCCCCCGCGTCGAGCCAGGCCGTGCTCTGGATCGCGGTGATGCGGCCGTCGCTTCGGGCCCCCCAACGGGTGGTGATGCGGCCCCGGTGGCGCTTGCAGTGGCCGACGATCGACTCCTCGCGGGACCACACCGTGCCCACCGGCCGGTCGATTCCCCGCTCGTGGAGTCTCACGGCGGCTACGGCCAGCACGATCTGGATGGAGATGTCCTCCCGGCCGCCAAAGGCCCCGCCGATGGCCGGATAGATCACCCGCACCCGCTCGTCGGGAAGGTCCAGGGCGTGGGCGATCTGCTCCCGGTCCTCGTGGGTCCACTGGCCGGCGACCTCGACCGTCACCCGGCCCTCGTCGTCGATGTAGGCCAGCCCGGCCTCGGGCTGGAGATAGGCGTGCTCCTGGTAGGGGAACTCGTAGGTGGACTCCACCACTACATCGGCGTCGGCCCAGCCCTGATCCATGTCGCCTTTGCGGATACGCAGCGAGTGGTAGACGTTCGAGGGCTTCCCGTTCTCGGGATGGAGCAGCGTGTCCGAGGCCAGCGACTCGTCGATGTCGTCCAGCACCGGCAACGGCTCCCACCGCGACTTGATCGCGGCTGCACCGGCCCGGGCCGCCTCGGGCGACTCGGCCACCACCAGCGCCAGCCGGTCGGCCTCCCAGCGCGACACGTCGCAGGCGACGGCACTTCGTCCAGTGTGCTCGAGACCCACGAAGACGGGGTGGTCGGCCATCGTGAGGCCGTACTCGTTCACGGGCACGTCGCCTGAGCCGAGCACGGCCACCACTCCGGCGACGGCCTCGGCCGCGGAGAAGTCGAGCTCGACCAGCCGGGCGTGGGGCTGGTCGGTGAACACGACCATGGCCCACAGGGCGTCCGCACCGATGCGGTCGCTTCCGTAGGAGGCCTGACCGGTGAGCTTCGCGGGCGCGTCGATCCGGGCCGCCGACTGGCCGACGCTCATGACACCGGCTCCGCCGCGCCCGGAGCCTCTGCACCCATCAGGGCCTCGATGATCGAGTAGTAGCCGGTGCAGCGGCACAGGTTGCCGGCCAGACCGTGCTCGACCTGGGCTCGGCTCGGGCTGGGCTCCTCAGCCGCGAGCATGACTGAGCTCATCACGAACCCCGGCGTGCAGAACCCGCACTGCACGCCCTCGCAGTCGGCCAAGGCCTGCTGGACGGGGTGCAGGCCCCCTTCAGGCGGGGCGACCCCCTCCACGGTCGTGATGACCGCTCCATCGGCGCGGGCCGCGGGCACCAGGCAGGCGAGCACGGCCTGACCATCAAGGTGCACGGTGCAGGCGCCGCACTCGCCCTCGGCACAGCCCTCCTTCGTTCCGGTCAGCCCCAGGTCGAAGCGCAGCCAGTCGAGCAGGGTGCGGCGGGCCGAATTGGAGGCGCGACGCTCATGCCCGTTGACGGTGGCGCTGATGGTGCTGCCGTCGGTGATCTCACGCTGAGGCATCCGACTTGCCCCGGAGGCGCCCGCGGCGCCGTTCGCGGCCACGAGCCGTGGCGGGCGCTCGGGCCACGTGTCGGCCTCGGTCCGGGCGGCCAGCGACAGCAGGGCCCGTTTGACCACCACCTCGGTGGTGTGGCTGCGGTACTCCGCGGTGGAGCGCAGGTCGTCTATGGGCGTGACCGCGGCCCGGGCCGCGGCCGCGACGTCGGGCGCAGCCTCGGCCAGCGGCCGTCCGGCGGCGATGGCCGCAGCCGTCGGCACCATCTCGATGGTGGGACCGACGCTGCCCAGGGCCACCACCAGGCCGGCCACCGTGCCGTCGTCGGCGTCGGTGACCACCGCGGCCGCATGGACCACCGAGATCGCCTGCGCCTTGCGCAGTCCCAGCTTGACGAAGACCCCGCGGCGGTTGCCGCCGAGAGCACCGAACGCGATCCTGGTAACCAGCTCGCCCGGCTCCAGCGCAGTGGTGCGGAAACCGGTGAAGAAGTCCTCGATCGGGAGGGTCCGCTCGCCGCCGGCGGCCGACACCAGGGTCACGTCGGCTCCCAGCGCGTACAGCGCCGAGATGGTGTCGTTGGCGGGGCTGGCGGTCACGATGTTGCCGACGATGGTGGCCCGGTTGCGGAGCTGCGGCCCCCCGACCTCCAGGCAGGCCTGCGCGAGAGGCAGTCCCGCCGTGAGCATCCTCTCGGAGGCGACCACGTCCGCGTGGGTGACCAGCGGTCCCAGCTCGATCCGCCCGTCGCGCTCGACGATGGTGTCCAGACCGTCGAGGACGCTCAAGTCCACGAGCGTGTCGATCCCGGTGCGGGCCCCGCGGCTGAGCTCCAGCAGCAGATCGGTGCCGCCCGCGATGACCCGGGCCGACGGGCCGTGCGCGGCCAGCACCTCCAGAGCGTCTTCCAACGACTCGGGCGCTACATATCGTCTGATCGGATCGGCCCGTCGTTGGGCTTCGTGAAGTTGATTCATGGGGTGGGTCGGGACGGCCGGATTTGAACCGGCGACCCCCTGCTCCCAAAGCAGGTGCGCTACCTGGCTGCGCCACGTCCCGTGCGACTGATCAGGCTACCCGTGGAGGGGCATAGCACCCCAAGTCATGAGCGCGACCGGGGCAGGCCCAGCCAGCCCTCGGCCACAAGGTTGCGGTTGATCTCGCTGGTGCCGCCGTAGATGGCGGTCACCGGGGCGTGGCGGAAGTGCTCCTCGATCAGGCCGTCCATGTGGGCGCCGGGATCGTCGTGGGTGAGCAGCCCCTCGGCGCCCATCATGTCGAGGAACCAGGCGCAGTGCTTCTTGTAGGACTCCGAGGCGAACAGCTTGGTCATCGACCCCTCCACCCCGAACATCTCGCCCTGCGACGCCAGCGCCGCGGTGTGGTAGGCGAAGCTGCGGCACACCTCCACGTCGATCATGGCCTGCACCAGCCGGTGGCGGACCGTGTCGTCGTCGATGGGGCGGGGGCGGTCGGCCCGGCGGGCGGTGCGGGCCCAGTCGATGGCAGCTTCGATCACCGGCGGCGAGGGGAACTGCCCTCCGGCAATGCCCCGCTCGTACTTCAGGGCGGTCTTCATGACGTCCCAGCCGCCGTTCACCTCCCCGAGGCGCCACTCGTCGCCGAGGCGCACGTCGTCGTAGAAGGTTGCGTTGGAGCGCTCGGTCCCCATCGTGGCGACCGGCCGGATCTCGATGCCGGGCGTGTCCAGGGGCACCACGAAGAAGGTGAGGCCCCGGTGCTTGGGCACATCGGGATCGGTGCGGGTCAGCAGCAGCACGTAGTCGGCGACATGGGCCAGGGTGGTCCACATCTTCGATCCGTTGATGATCCAGCCGTCACCGTCGCGCACGGCCCGGGTGCGGGCCGCAGCCACGTCGGAGCCGGACTCCGGCTCGCTGTAGCCGAAGCAGCCGAGCGCCTCGCCCGACAGCAGGCGGGGGACTGCCTCGGCCCGCAGGAAGTCGTTGCCGTGCTCGAGGATCATCGACACCGTGACCACGGCCACCCCGAGCGCGTCGGCGGGTGCCTGATGCAGCTGGAGCTCCTCCAGCAACACGCACAGTTCCACCGGGTCCATCCCGCCGCCTCCGAGCTCGGCCGGCACCGCCCCAGACAGCCAGCCGCGGTCGGCGATGGCCCGGTGCAACCCAGGCGAGTGGATGGTGCCGTCCCTGGTGGCCGCGATCATCTCGGCGGTTAGGTGTTCGGCCAGGAACTCCTGGACCTCGGCCCGGAACGCCTCGGCCTGCGCCGGCAGCCGGAAGTCCATCACGCGGCCCCGACCTTGGGGCCGAACTCGGCGTCGGACAGGCGGGCAATCTCGGATGCGGGCTCGCCGAGCTGCAGCAGCCAGGCCGCGGCCCGGCGGTAGTAGAGCTGAACGTCGTACTCGGCGCTGTAGCCGTAGCCGCCGTGGTACTGCAGCACCCGGTCGGACGCGAAGCGGGCGGACTCCGCGCTGAACAGCAGTGCCATCGAGGCGAGCCGGTCTGCCCCGGCGTTGGCGGCGTCGACGGCGCAGGCAGCCCGGAAGGCCAGCAGGCGGGCGCCCTCGGCCCGGGTGGCCGCGTCGGCAAGGCCGTGCTGGACCGCCTGGAAGGACCCGACCGGCACACCGAACTGGTGGCGCTGCTTCACGTAGGCGACGCCCATAGCCAGCACCTCGGTGGCCAGGCCCGCGTAGGCCACGGACATGAGCGCCTTCCATTCGGTCAACGCAGCGTCGAAGGCGCCACGGGCGCTCCCGCCGGTTGCGAGGATCACGGCATCGGACAGGTCCCTGTCGGCCAGGGGCAGATCCGCGGTGTTGGGTCGGGCCTGGCCGGGCGGCTCGCCGCGGCCCAGGACCAGATCCCCGTCGCGGAGGCCGGCCACGACATCGGCCACCGCGCCGGCCGGCACCAGCCGGGCCGTGCCGCCGGCCGCGGCGGGCCGCAACGCCAGCGTGGCGACCAGCTCGCCGGAAACCACCGCCTCACGGAGACCGTCCGGCGCGCTCCGGCCGGCCCCGGTGCACAGCAGCCGGGCCACCACCGCGTGCTCGACGAGGGGCACGGAGGCGATCCGCCGACCCCACTCGTGGACCACCACGGCCAGATCGACCAGCGAGGCGCCGCCGCCCCCGTCGGTTGCCGGTGCGGCCATGCCCGGCGCGCCCGCCAGAGCCAGCTTGTCCCACAGACCCCGGTCGAACCCGCAGCCCGCCTCAGCGGCTCGAACCGCCTCGGCGGTCGACTCGCGGGCGAACAGTTCGCCGAAGGCCTCGCTTACGGCCTGCTGGTCCTCCGAGTAGCGGGTTCGCACGTTCCGGGTCGCTCCAGCGGTGCTTTCAGTCAGGGCCCGCCGGGGACTCGGTCGAGGACTCGCCGGGCCTGGCGCACGACGGCCTCGTCGATCATCACACCGTCGGCGGCCGCCACGCCCGCGCCCGCGGCGACGGCCGCCTCGAAGCCCTCGATCATCTCCCGGGCGTCGGACACCTGCTCCTCGGTGGGGGTGAACACCTCGTTGATGACTTGCACCTGCGCGGGATGGATGGCCGGGCGGCTCCCGAAACCGAGCCTGACCAGGGCCTCGGTCGAGCGTCGCAGGCCGTCGCTGTCGCGGAAGTCGGTGAACACCGGCCCTGACGGGGCGTCGATTCCCGCGGCTGCCGACGCCACCACTAGCTGCGACCGGGCGTAGAGCAGCTCGACCTCATCGTCGCCGAGGGTCACGCCCAACTCTGCACTGAGGTCGGCCTCGCCCACGGCCAGCCGCTCGACGCCATCGGCTGAGGCCAACTCGGAGGCGGCCTGAAGTCCGGCCGCAGTCTCTACGAGGGGCATTATCGGGAGCGACGTGAGCGAGACCGCCCGCGACAGCGTCTCGGGTTCTGCCTTGGCCAGCACGATCCCGGCGGCGCCGCCGGCCACGGCCGCATCCTCGGCCAGCTGGTCGGGGTGGCTGTTCACCCGCACCCAGGTCTCGATGGGGCCGGGCAGGAAGTCGGCCAGGATCCGCCGGGCCTCTACCTTGCGAGACGGCGCGACCGCGTCCTCGAGGTCCACGATGAGGGCGTCAGCGCCTCGTTCGCCCGCCTTGGCCAGCATCTCGGGCCGGTCTGCCGGTACGTACAGATAGGAGCGCGGGCTCATTGCTGCGCCACCTGCTCGGCGATCCACCGGTAGGTCTCGGCCATCCCCTGGCGCAGGTCGTATCGCGGCTCCCATCCGAGCTCCGTGATCCTCTCCTTGCTGAAGTTGCGGGCCGCCACTCCCAGCGGCCCGTCCACAGGACGGATCTCGATGCGCTTGGCCGCCACCTCGGCGGTGATGTTCACGAGGTCGGCGATGGTGACCCGCTCGTCGGGACCGATGTTGGTGGGACGGTCCTCTCCGGAGCGGGTGAGGAGCACGACCGCGTCCACCAGGTCCTCGACGTAGACGAAGGTCCGGATCGTGCTGCCGCCGCCGAACACCTCGATGGTGCCGCCGTCGGGCGCCTCCGCGACCTTTCGGGCGATGGCCGCCGGCGCCTTCTCGCGGCCGCCCTGCCAGGTGCCGAAGGGTCCGTAGCAGTTCTCGAAGCGTCCGATCCGGGCCTCGAAATCGTGGCGGCGGGCGAAGGCCGACACCATGCGTTCGGCGTAGAGCTTCTCCCAGCCGTACTCGTTGTGAGGGTTGGCCGGGTAGGCGTCGTCCTCGGTCAGCGGCGGCTCGTCGGGCGCCATGTCGCGGTAGACGCACACCGACGACGACAGGAAGTAGCGGTCGACCCCGGCTGAGGCCGCGGCCTCGATCATGTTGGCGTTAATCGACGCCGAGTTGCGCATGATCTCGCACTCGGCGGAGGAGATGAACTCCATCCCGCCCATGTCGGCCGCGAGTTGGTACACCTCGTCGAAGCCGCCGTCGAGCGCCCGGAGGCAGGCGTCGGCGTCACGCAGGTCCAGGGTCAGGAACTCATCGGCGGGCAGGTCCCGGTACTCGGGCTCCGTTACATCGACGGCCCGCACCCAGCAGCCCTCAGCGCTCAGGCGCACGACGAGGTGGCCTCCGATGAACCCTCCGGCACCGGCAACCAGGACCCTCTTCACCCTGTCGGCTCCTTCCCGTCGGCCGCGTCCCACAAGAAGCTAACCCCGCTCAGCACCGGCCACCCTGCATCCTCCTGCTGGCGACGGGAATACGCCGCAGGCCGATCCGGTTCAGGGTGTTCGACCGATTGATTGAGGGAGAGGATCGAGAATGCGACTGCAGCTTGCCTTGAACGTTTCCGACATCGACGAGGCCGTCGAGTTCTATTCGCGGCTGTTCGGGGCGGAGCCGGCTAAGCGCCGTCCGGGCTACGCCAACTTCGCCATCGACGAGCCGCCGCTCAAGCTGGTGCTCTTCGAGGCGGGTCCAGACCCAGACGGCACCGCCGGATGCTGCGCACCAGGCGGCACCATCAACCACCTCGGCGTGGAGACCGAGACCGCGGAGGAGGTCGCCGACGCGGAGCGCCGCATGACCGGAGCAGGGCTTGTCACGACGGGCGTCGACGACACCCTGTGCTGCTATGCGACCAAGACCGAGACCTGGGTCACCGACCCCGACGGCACGGCCTGGGAGTGGTACGTGCGCACCGGCGACAGCGAGATCCTCGAGAACGTGGTGGTCGCCTCGCGCTGAGGCTCCCGAGCCGGCGGCGCACCTAAGCTCCGGGGCGCGTGAATGACGCCACTTTCCTGATCCGGGGCGGCATCGTGCTGCCGCTCGAGGGCCGCAGGATCAGCCACGACCCGGGCTCGGTCCTCGTGGTGGACGGAGCCATCGCCGCCGTCGGCACCGTCGACGAGGTCGAGGCCCACCCCGCGGCCGCGGCCGCGCCGGTGGTGGACGCCGCCAACCACGTCGTCATCCCGGGCATGCAAAACGCCCACCTGCACTCGGGGCTGCTGCGGGGCACGGCCGAGTCGCTGGCGCTGTTCGACTGGCTCGAGAACTACGTCGATCCCGCCCACCGGGCCCTGACCCCCGAGATCGCCAAGGCCGCCTCCTACATGGCCTACACCGAGTGCCTGCAGGGCGGGACCACGTCGGTGCTGGACATGTGGCGGTTCATGGAGGGGTCGGCCGAGGCCGCCACCGACATCGGCATCCGGGCCACGCTGGCCCCCTACACCGCCGACCGCTACGACTACTTCGAGTCTCTGGAGTCCAACCGGCGCCTGCTCGAGACCCACCGCACCGCGGCGGACGGGCGGGTGCGGGCCTGGGTCGGCTTGGAGCACATGCTGTACTGCTCGGCGGAGATGTTCCGGGAAGCGGCCCTGCTCGCTGAAGAGTTCGACACCGGCATCCACACCCACTCCTCGGAGACTGTCTGGGAGGTTTCGGAGAGCCTGCGCCTGTTCGGCCGCCGGCCCATCGAGGAGTTCTACAACCGGGGGATCCTGGGAGAGAGCACCGTGGTCGCCCATTGTGTGTGGCTCGACGACCGCGAGGTCGAGTTGATGGCCCGGACCGGCACGGCTGCCACCCACTGCCCGTGCTCGAACATGAAGCTCGCGTCGGGACCGGCCCGCGTCGGCCACTACCGGTCCTCGGGCATGACCGTCGGATTGGGCACCGACGGCGAGAAGGAGAACAACAACCTCGACATGCTGGGCGAGATGAAGTTCGCCTCGCTTCTAGCCAAGGTCAGCACCCTGGACCCGACCGCGGCCGACCCGTGGGACATTCTCGACATGGCCACCCGCGCCGGCGCGGCCGCACTCGGTCTCGATGACGTGACGGGGACCCTGGAGGTCGGCAAGGCCGCCGACATCGTGATGGTGGACATTGGCGGCCTGCACTTCGTGCCGGTGATGCACGGGAGGCACTTCAACGCCCCCGCCCACCTGGTGTTCACCGCGAGCGCCCGAGACGTGAGCGACGTCTGGGTTCAGGGCCGCCACTTGGTACAGGACACCGAAGTGACCTCCGTCGACGTGGCTGCGGTGGCCGCCGCGGCCCAGGCCGCGGCCGAGGAGCTGTTCGAGCGCCGGGAGGCCTTTAAAGGCAATCCCGCCGGCCCCCTTTGGTGACCGCCGACGTGAACCTCGCAGCGCGATGACCCTGACCGACTCCATACGCGACGAATGGTTCCCGGTGGCGCGCGCCGGCGACCTGGAAGCGGGCCGGTGGCTGCCTTTCGAGCTGCTCGACGAGCGGTGGGTGCTGGCCTGCGACAACGCCGGCCGGGTCGAGGTGTTCGTGGACACCTGTCCCCACCGGGGCGCCCGGATCACGCTTGGCGACTTCGACGGGGAGCGGCTGCGATGCGGCTATCACGGCTGGCAGTTCGACATCGACGGCCACTGCATCCACCAGCCGGCCCACCCGGACCGCCGGCCCGCCGGCATCCGTCTGCGCACGGCTGAGGTACGGGCCGGGTACGGGTTCTGGTGGGTCTGCGCGGGGGACCGGCCCCGGAACCTGCCCCTGGCGCCGGACCATGCCGCCCACCCGGAGCGGACCGTGTGGCTCGACCCGGTGAGGGTCGAGTCGTCGGGGCCCCGCGTCATCGAGAACTTCCTGGATCTGGCCCACTTCCCGTTCGTGCACGAGGGGTACCTGGGCCAGGAGCCCTACACCGAGGTGATCGGCTACGGGGTCGAGGCCGATGACCAGGAGCTGCGGTTGACCGATTGCATGTTCTGGCAGCCCGATCCGGGACCGGCCGCGTCGGGCGGTGGGCCGGTCCGCTACCAGTACTCGGTGTCACATCCGTACGCGGCCACCCTCACCAAGGTGCCTTCGGGCAGCGATGGTGACGGCGACAGTGACGGGGTCGGGGGCTTCACCATCCTGATCGTGGCCAGCCCCGTCACCGAGACCGCCTGTGTCGTGTGGCGCTCGACCGTCGTAGACGACACCGGCGCCGACCTGGACGCCCAGCGGGCCTTCAACGAGCTGATCTTCTCCCAGGACATCGATGTGGTGGAGTCCCAGCGGCCCCGGCGGCTGCCGACCGACCCGAGGATGGAGTCGCACCAGGCGGCCGACGCGGGCAGCCTCGCCTACCGCAGATGGCTGCGCGCCCGAGGCATCCGGTATGGCACGATGAGCGTGTGACTGATCCCTCCAGACCCGTGGCGTCGGTCGACGCGGCACTGGCCGCTTTCGTGAGGGGGCTGCCCAAGGCCGAGCTGCACCTGCACATCGAGGGGACTCTCGAGCCGGAGATGCTCTTCGAACTGGCCGGCCGCAACGGCGTCGATCTCCCCTTCGCGGACGAGGCCGCGGTGCGGGCCGCCTACTCCTTCACCGACCTCCAGTCGTTCCTGGACATCTACTACCAGGGCGCGGCGGTGCTGCAGACCACCCAGGACTTCTACGACCTGATGGCCGCCTACCTGCAGCGGGCCCATGCCGACGGGGTCAGGCGGGCGGAGATGTTCTTCGATCCGCAGACCCACACCGAGCGCGGTGTCGGCTTCGACGTGTTCATGGAGGGCTTCACCTCGGCCATGTCCGACGCCGAGGCCGCCACGGGGATCTCGTCCGACCTGATCATGTGCTTCCTGCGGCACCTGCCCGGCGAGGCAGCCTGCGACACGTTCCGAGCCGCCGAGGGATGGCTCGACCACATCGTCGGCGTCGGCTTGGACAGCTCGGAAGTGGACCACCCGCCCGAGGAGTTCGCCGAGGCCTACGCCATGGCCCGCGCCGCAGGGCTGCGCCCGGTGGCCCATGCCGGCGAGGAGGGCCCTCCCTCGTACATCACCGGCGCTCTCGACGCTCTCGGCGCTGAGCGCATCGACCACGGCGTGCGCTGCGAGGAGGATCCCGCTCTGGTGGCGCGGCTGGTGGAGGCTCAGACGCCGCTGACGGTTTGCCCTCTGTCGAACCTGGCGTTGTGCGTGGTGGACGACCTGGCCGGCCACAACTTCAAGCGCCTGCTCGACGCCGGTCTGAAGGTCACCATCAACTCCGACGACCCCGCCTACTTCGGGGGTTACGTGGCCGACAACTACCTGGCCGCGGCCGCGGCCCTCGGCCTGACCCGCGGCGAGCTGGCCCAGTGCGCCCGCAACAGCCTCGAGGCCAGCTTCGCTCCCGCCGACCAGAAGCGGGCCTGGCTGTCCGACCTGGACGCCTTCGGCGATGATGACGGTGGGGACTGAGATGCAGGTCTGTTCCGACCCGGTGATCCTCAACGAGTGGCACGCGGTCGCAGATCTGGACGAGATCCGCCGCAGCGACCTCCACACTCTGCTGCTCGGCGAGCGGTTGCGCTGCTGGATCGATACCGGCGGTACGGCCCGGGCCGAGACAGGATCGGGCCGGGAGCTGGAGGTCCGCACCGACTACGGGTACCTGTGGACCACCCTGGGAGAGCCCGAGGGAGGCGTGTTCGACATCCCCGAGGCTCACGAGGACGACCGGAGAACCCTCAACGCCGTCACCGTGGGAATCGAGGTATCGGCCCCGCGGGCGGTGGAGAACTTCCTGGACATGGCTCACTTCCCGTACGTGCATGCGGGCGTGCTCGGCGAGGAGCCCCGCACCGAGGTGGCCGAGTACCGGGTCGAGGAGCGCGACGGCGAACTCTGGGCCTTCGACTGCCTCTTCTACCAGCCTCGTGCCGCCGCGGCCTCCTCGCAGGCGGTGCTGGCCTCCTACGTCTACCGGGTGCCGCATCCCTACGGCGCCATGCTCTACAAGTCGTCGCCCACCGATGTCGAGAGGATGGACGCCATCGGGATCTTCATCCATCCCCTCACCGAGACCCGGATCCGCGCCCATCTATTCATCAGCGTGCTCGACGACGTGAGCACCAACGGGGAGATCCGGCGGTTCCAGCAGGGCGTGATCGCCCAGGACAAGCCGATCCTCGAGAACCAGCACCCCAAGCTCCTGCCGCTGGATCCCCGGGCGGAGACGCCGATCCGGGCCGACCGCTCGGCCATCGTCTACCGGCGCTGGCTGAGCCGCCTCGGGGTGACCTACGGCGTGATCCCGGCAGCCGGAGCGGCGAGTTGACGAACGAACACGCCACTCACCTGGGGACGTCCCGCCAGGGCGTGTCCCGGTCGGCGCTGGGCTCTCGGGGCAGTCCCAGGGAGCGCTCGGCCAGGTTGTTGCGCATTACCTCATTGGTCCCGCCCCCGATCGACACCGCGTAGCGCCCCATCAGCTCGTGGCGGGCCCAGCGGGCCGTCTCGCCGGTGTCGGCCACCACGGCCAGCCCGCCCACCGCGGTGGCCAGTTCCCCGCTGCGCCGCTTCGACTCTGCCGCGAACAGCTTCATGAGCGCGGGGTCGATCGGCGGAGGCTCGCCCCGGCGCACCGCATTCTGGATGGTCTCGCCCATCCAGCGCTGCATCCGCTCCCGGGCCCAGGCGTCGGCCAGCCGCTGGCGGACCATCGGGTCGTCGAGACGGCCGTGACGGCGGGCCAACTCCGACAGGGGCGACATCACGCTGGTGCCCTTGCGGTCCCCGATGAACGCCGACTCGTTGAGCAGCACCGTGCGGGCCGGTCCCCATCCGCCGTTGATCTCGCCCACGACGTTCGTGACCGGGATGCGCACGTCGGTCAGGAACACCTCGTTGAAGTGAGCCGCCCCGTTCATCTGCACGAGCGGGCGGGCCTCGATGCCCGGCGTGGCCATGTCCACCAGCAGGAAGGTGATGCCCCGATGCTTGGGCGCGCCGGGATCGGTTCGGACCAGCAGGAACCCCCAGTCGCAGAACTGGGCCTGGGAGTTCCACACCTTCTGGCCGTTCACGACGAACTCGTCGCCGTCACGGTCGGCCCTGGTGGCCAGGCTGGCCAGATCGCTGCCCGCGCCGGGTTCGCTGAACAGCTGGCAGAAGGCGAGCCCGCCCGACAGCAGGCCGGGCACGTACCGGCGCTTCTGCTCCTCGGTTCCGTGGCGCAGCAGCGTCGGGCCGAGCATGGCGATGGTGGCTCCGACGAAGCCCGGAGCCTCCTCGTAGCCTGCGGCGACCTCCGCGAAGACCCGGGCCTGCCACGGCTCGCCCCCGCCCCCGCCGTAGGCCTCGGGCCACGTCAACCCGGCCCAGCCGTGCTCGAAGAGGGTGCGCTGCCAGGCCCTTCCGCGGTTGAAGTACTCCTCGGCCCGTGCGGTGTCCACATACAGCGGCACGCTCCACAAGTCGCCACCCGACCGGGGAGTGGCATGGCGGTCGTGCCAGGCCCGGACCCGCGACCGGAACCCGGCCTGCTCGGCGCTGTCGTCCGAGTCGCGGTGAGGGCCCTGATCGGGTGCTCTGTTGATCAAGGCGGTCCTCTCAGGGGCGCACGGGCGAGACCGTTACCCTCTGCGGGCGTGTCCTGGCCCTCAGAACGCTACGGCGTGACCGACGACGAGGTCGACATAGAGCGCGCTCCGGGCTTCGCCATGCTCGGGCCCACATCCATAGCCACCATCGGGCGCAAGCCCGCGTCCACCGTCAGCGAGGGTCAGCCGTGAAGTTCGCCATGTTCTACGAGATCCCTGTGGCCCGGCCGTGGTCCGAGCGCAGCGAGCAGCAGGCCTACCAGGAGGTGGTCGAGCAGGTCCGGCTGGGCGACCGGGTCGGCTTCCACTCGGTGTGGACGGTGGAGCACCACTTCCTGGAGGAGTTCTCCCACTGCTCCAACCCCGAGGTCCTCTACGGCCACCTGGCCGCGGTCACCGAGAACCTCCGCCTCGGGTACGGCGTGCGCCTGATGCCCAAGCCCTACAACCATCCGGTGCGCACCGCCGAGTCGGTGGCCGTACTCGACCTGCTCTCCAACGGTCGGGTCGAGCTGGGCACCGGCCGGTCGGCCACCCGGGCCGAGCTGGAGGGGTTCGGCATCCATCCCAGCGAGACCCGAGCCATGTGGCGCGAGGCACTGGAGATGGCGGTCACGGCCATGACCAACGACGAGATCGAGTGGGACGGCCACTACTGGCAGATGCCGCGCCGGCGGGTACTGCCCAAGCCCATCCAGCGCCCGCATCCGCCGCTTTGGGCCGCCACCAGCTCCGACGGCGGGCACCGCATGATCGGTGAGGCCGGCCTGGGGCTGCTCTCCTTCTCGGTGGGTACGCCTCCCGAGGAACTGGCCCGCCGCATCAGCATCTACCGTGACGGCATCGCGGCGTGCACCGACCCCATCGGCCGGTTCGTGAACGACCAGGCGGCCACGTTCACGATGGTCAACGTGGCGCCGACGATGGCCGAGTCGATCGACGTGTCGGCCGAGTCCTTCGAGTGGTACCCCAAGAAGGGGGCCCGCCTGATCGGGTCGGTGGCCCAGTGGCTGCGCGAGATGGAGGCCGAGCTGGGGACCTACGACTACCTGGGCAGGACGGCCGACCACGTGGAGGACGGCTCGATCGAGCACCTCACCATGGACTATCTAATGGACACCAACGCCTGCGTATGCGGCGACCCGGAGCGGGCGGTCGAGATGTTCCGGGCCTACGAGGCGACCGGCTGCGACATGGTCTTCTGCCTGTTCAACCCGTACAACGTGCCCCACAAAAAGGTGATGCAGACCATCGAGCTCATGGGAACGGAAGTGATCCCGCGGTTCGCGTGAACCGGCCGTGCGGCATAATCGATACAGAAATATCCGAAAGGGGAACCCTGCGATGAGTGAGGCCTACATCGTCGATGCGGTGCGCACACCGACAGGCCGGCGGGGCGGCGGCCTCGCGGACGTGCATCCCGCCGATCTCGGAGCCGCGGCCATCAAGGCGCTGCTGCGCCGGACCGGCGTCGATCCCATGGCTGTGGAGGACGTCATCTTTGGCAACCTCGACAACGTCGGCCCCAACGCGGGCGACATCGCCCGCACCTCCTGGCTGGCCGCGGGCCTGCCCGAGGCGGTTCCCGGCGTCACGGTCGATCGCCAGTGCGGCTCGGGCCAGCAGGCAGTCAGCTTCGCGGCCATGGGCGTCATGGCCGGGGTGAACGACCTGGTGGTGGCGGGCGGTGTGCAGAACATGTCCATGGTGCCCATCGGAACCGCGCTGATCGCGGCCGAGCCTCTGGGCCACGCCGATCCGTTCACCGGCTCGCAGGGATGGGTGCAGCGCTACGGCACCCAGGAGGTGTCGCAGTTCCGGGGCGCCGAGATGATCGCCGAGAAGTGGGACTTCAGCCGGGCCGACCTGGAGGCCTACGCGCTGGAGAGCCACCGCCGGGCCATCCAGGCCATCGACGAGGGGCGCTTCGTCGCCGAGATCGAACCGGTCGCCGGCGTGACCACCGACGAGGGTCCCCGCCGCGACACCTCCCTGGAGAGGATGCAGTCGCTGCCGCCGCTCACCGAGGGCGGGCGGCTCACGGCGGCGGTCTCCAGCCAGATCAGCGACGGGGCGGCCGCGCTCCTGGTGGCCTCCGAGAGGGCCGTGGAGCAGCGCGGACTGGAGCCCAGAGCCCGCATCCACCACATATCGGTGCGGGGTGACGACCCGATCTACATGCTGACCGGCCCCATCCCGGCCACCGCCTACGCGCTGGAGCGCACCGGCATGGCCATCGACGACTTCGACCTGTTCGAGTGCAACGAGGCGTTCGCGCCGGTGCCGATGGCCTGGATGCACGAGCACGACATCCCCCACTCCAAGGTCAACGTCAACGGCGGGGCCATCGCGCTGGGCCATCCGCTGGGCTGCACCGGCGCCAAGCTGATGACCACGCTGATGCACGAACTGGAGCGCACCGGCGGCCGCTGGGGCCTGCAGACCATGTGCGAGGGCGGCGGCCAGGCCAACGTGACCATCATCGAGCGCCTGTGAGCCCGATGCCGAGCGGTCTGGCGCTGGACAAGGTGGTGCTCGTCACCGGCGCCGGGGGCGGCATCGGCCGGGCCTCAGCCCAGCAGTTCGCAGCCCAGGGCGCGTCCCATGTGATCGTTGTCGACATTGACGGCGAGGCCGCGGCCGCCACCGCGGACGGGATCAACGCCGCCGCGTCCGAGCCGCGGGCCTCCGCTGTCCAGGTGGACGTGACCCACGAGGCCGCGGTGGCGGCGCTGGTGGACGGGATTGTCGCGACGCACGGACGCCTCGACAGCGCATTCAACAACGCCGGAATCTCCGACCAGATGTCGGAGTTCCACGATCTGGACCTGGCCCGCTGGGACCGCATGATCGCCGTCAACCTGACCAGCGTGTTCCTGTGCATGAAGCACGAGCTGTTCCACATGGCTGCAGCCGGCACCGGGACCATCGTCAACACATCCTCGGGGGCGGGTGTCGTGGCCGCGCCGGGCCAGCCGCACTACACGGCGGCCAAGCACGGCGTGGTGGGTCTCACCAAGGCGGCCGCCCAGGAGTACGCACGGCGTGGTATCAGGGTCAATGCGGTGCTGCCGGGCTCCACCGACACGCCCATGATCCGGCGCTTCATCGGAGACAACGAGGAGATCGCCAAGCTCATCGCCTCAACCAACATCGGCGGCCGGATGCTCACCGCCGACGAGGTCGCCGAGGTGGCCGTCTGGCTGGCCTCCGACGCGTCCAGCATGGTCAACGGGCAGTCGCTGATCGTCGACGGGGGCGGACTCGTCCGCTGAGAGCCCCCTCTAGGTCAGGGCGACGTCAACCCGGCGGGAGGCCTCGTCCTCGCTCACGTCGAGCGCGAACGACAGTTCCGACACCAGCACGCTCCGGGCCGTGTTGTAGAGCGTCTTCTCGCCGGCCGAGAGCCCCTTGGCCCGATCGCGCAGCGCCAGGTTTCGCACTACCTCGGCCACCTGGTAGACGTCGCCTGACTTGAGCTTCTCCTGGTGGTTCTTGTAGCGGCGGGACCAGTTGGCCGGCTCGCGCACGTCCCGGCGGGCCAGGACCTCGAACAGGTCGTCCACGTCCTCGGTGCTGATGGGCCACCTCATGCCGACGTCCTCGGCCTTGTCGGCGGGCACGGCCACGGTCATCTCGCCATGGGTCATGCGCAGAACCAGGTAGTCCTGCTCCTCACCGAAGGCGGTGCGCTTCTCCAGCCTGACGATCTCGGCGGCTCCGTGGTGGGGATACACGACCCGATCACCCACCTTGAAGCTCACATTTCCGACTCTACAGCCGAGGGCGATCGTTCCGGCGCGGCCGGCGATCCCGTGGCCGCCCCGCGGCGACCGTCTCTACCGGGGTGCGACCGCGATCCCGAGCGACTCCACCGCCGACGCCGTGCGCTGGGCCGACTCTGCCATCAGCACGGGGTCTCGCCCCGAACCCCGCAGCACATCGATGATCTCATAGTTAGAGCGGTCCACCCAGGTCGGCGTGTGGGAGATGTCGGTCACCCGCCACTGGCCGCTGGCGGTGTCCTCGGTCACGGTCAGGTGCATGATCACGCCGTCCTGGGTGGAGACCGGGCACACGTCACAGCTCTCGGGGGACTGGTTCGACAGGAAGTTCCCCATCCCGTACACCAGGAACTCGTCACCGATCCGGGCCACGGGCTGCACGACGTGGGAGTGGTGGCCGAGGATCAGGTCGACATCGGGGGAGGCCAGGATGCGGGGCCCCAGCGTGGTCTGCAGCTCGTCGGGCGCCGCTTCGTAGTTGGCTCCCCAGTGCATCGACAGCACCACGAAGTCTGCTCCCTCGGTGCGGGCCCGTCTCGCCTCGTCGAGGATGGTCTCCTCGTCGATCAAGTTAGAGAGGTAGGGCTCGTCGGCCGGCAGTTGCCGGTTGGTGAAGCCGTAGCTGTAGGAGAGATGAGCCACGGTCGCGTCGCCGGCCTCGACCAGCGTTACCCGGTCGCGATCCTCCGCCGAGAGGGCCATGCCGGCGTGGGCCACCCCGGCCCGGTCGAGGGCGGAGATGGTGCCCACGATGCCCTCCTGGCCCCCGTCGGTGGCGTGGTTGGAGGCCAGCGAGCAGGTGTCGTAGCCGGCGTATGCGATGGCCGAGGCCAGCTCTCGGGGCACGACGAACGCCGGGAAGTACGACAGCTGGGCGTTGTTGGGCGACATGGGCGTCTCCACGTGGCATACGGCCAGGTCGGCGGAGCTGAGGATGGGCGCCACGTGCGTGAACATCGGAGAGAAGTCCCACCCGTCCTCCGTCCGGGCCGCGTCGGCCACTGACTCATGGATGAGCAGGTCGCCGGTGGCGGCAATGGTGAAGGTCCTGGGACCAGACTCTGCGGTTGGGGTCGGGACCGTTTCGGCTGCCCCGTTCTCGGGCGTGTCGTCGACGGTGGGCTCAGGCAAGCTCTCGGTCGTGGCGGGGGCCGGTTCCGGGGCGTCGCGGTCGAAGGCGATCGACGCCGCCGCGCCCGCCACGAGCAGCAGGAACAGCAGCCAGGCCACTCCTTGCTCCAGCGGCGACTGCGTTCTCACGCCGACTTATCCCCAGTCTCAGGCCGTGCCGATGTCGGACTGGAGGCCCCGGCCGTTGAGGGCTTCGCTCCGAGCGCCGTCAGGCGACAGGGCCACCCGGCCCTCCACCACCACCCACTGGATGCCCGTGGACTCCTGGGCCGGGTTCTCGATGGTGGAGCGGTCGGTGACGGTGGCCGGGTCGAACACGGTTATGTCGGCGTCGGCCCCGATTCCCAGGCGGCCCTTGCGCCGGAGGTCGGGGCATCGGCGCTCCAGCAGGCGGGCGGGCTGGATCGTCATCTTCGACAGCGCCGTGGGCAGGTCGACCACCTCGCGCTCGCGCACGTAGCGGCCCAGCACCCGGCTGAAGCACCCGGTGGAGCGGGGATGGTTGTTGTGGGACCGGTCAAGGATGGCGTCGCTTCCGACCATGACGAAGTCGGCCTGCAGGGGCAGCTCCACGTCAGTGGGCGACATGGCGAACGCCGCGGTGAGGCTGTTGTTGGCGTAGGCCGCGTCGAAGGTCTGCTCGGTCAGCCGCTGCGAGGTTCCCGCCACCTGGAGGTCGCCGTAGCTGATGCCGTACTTCTCCTGCCAGTCCTGGTAGCGGGCCGACTTGAGGTACGTGGCCCAGAACTCGTAGGGGTAGACGCACGCGGTCATGGACAGGCCCTCGTCGATGGCGTCGCTGATGCGCCCGAGCGCCTCGGCCATCACTCCGGTGCCGCCGGTGGAGTTGATGTGCTCGACGTGGACGTGGGCTCCGGTCTCGCGGGCCGCCTGCACGAGTTCGCCGATGGCCTGCAGGTTGGTTCCCGGAGCGATGTTGTCGGAATAGCGGGCATGGACGCACAACGGGACGTCGAGCTCAGCGGCCAGCACGGCGTGGGCCAGCAGGTCCTCGGCGGTGGTGCCCGGGGTGTACTCGGGCTGCATGTGCAGCCCGACGAAGCCGTTGCGGAGGTCGGTTCGGGCGTCCTCGATGATCGCGTTCGTGGTGCCGGGGGCTGCGGTGTCGTACGGGTCCAGCCCGTAGGTCTGGCGGACGAAAGCGTTGTCGTAGGCCCCGCCGAAGTGGATGGGAGAGCTCCCGTCGGGATGGGCTGCGAACCAGCCGTCGGCGCGGCCGTCGAGACCGTGCATCCCAAGGTTCGCGGTCACGCCGTCGGCCAGCTTGAACCACTCGCCGTAACCGTTGGGGCTGTACGACAGGATGTCGATGAACCCCGGCGACACCACCAGACCGGTGGCGTCAATGGTCTCGAAGGCCTGCAACGGCGCTGCGTCGGGTCCGGCCACGATGGCGGCGACCGTCGAGCCGGTGACGCCGATGCTGGCCACGAAGTCGAAACCGGACGCCGGATCGATCACCCGGCCGCCGACAATGGCGAGGTCGAAGAGGTGATCGGGGCCGCGGGCCGCCGACTCGTCCAGTACCGGAATCTCCGGCGGGTCTTCGGACGGCGCCGGCTCGGCCACGGCTGTCGCCGGAGCCGGACCCGCGTCCGGTGACTCCGGGGCGGCCGCGGGGTCGCCGGGCCCGGTCGAATCGGAGAGCGAACCGCTGCCCGGGCCGGTGTCCGAGCCGAAACGGCGGAGCACAGCCACGTTGGTGACTCCGAAACCGAGCGCGAGCAACAGGCGGCGTCGGGCTATGGATCCGACGGTCGGTCTCGGCTCGTTCATCGCTCGGCCTCCCGATCAGGCCGAGTGTTCCGCGATCAGGCTGAGTGTGCCGCGATCAGATCGTCGACCGACTCCCAGCCGTCGAACAGCAGGCTCACGCCCGCATGCTGCATGACTGAGCGGTTCCAGGGCTGTGGCAGCAGCCACACCGGCTTGTCGGCCTCGGCCAGCCGCCGTATCCGGCGGGGAGCGTCGTCCACCCACACGTCGGCGTCGATCGACACCGGGTCGTCGGTGAACACGACGTCGTCGTCGCCGATGCCCAGTTCGGGCTGCCCCGCGAACCACTGGCGGACGATGTCACGGGTCAGTTGCTGGTCGTCGGGGTTGTCGCCCACCATGCGGTCCCGCCTGGTGACTGCGAGGACCCTGAAGCCCGCCGACTGCAGCCTGGCGATCCCGGCCTCGGCGCCCTCGACGAGCTTGAGCCGTCCCGACATCGGAGACAGCAGGAAATCGCGGATGGCTGCGGCTGGATCGGCGACATCCCACTCCGACAGGTCCCAGGACACATTGAGGGCCAACTGCCGGTCGGCGACTGCGTGGCGGGCGGCGACGTGGGCTCGCAAGCCCTTGACCCAATTCGCGATAACCCCGTCCATGGTCACGGCCACAGTCGGGGAACTCGAATTGGACGATGCAGGGGGTGGAGGCGTCATGGGCCGAAAGTGTAACGACCGGATTCCTTGCTCCGTACCGGTTCTTCGCCTTGCCGGAGCAAGAAGAATGAGGCCCGGCACACCTGCACTTCTTGTATTTGATCGACTATATGATGCTGCCCAACCGTGGAATGGAGATCCGATGTCTGATGCCACCGGTGAGCCGGGTAGCCGCGTGATCGCGGGCGCCTTGCGGGACACCGGGGCCGATGCTGTCTTCACGGTGACGGGAGGACACTTCCTCCCCACATACCACGAGCTCGGCCGGATGGGCTCGCCCCGAATCGTCGCGGCCCGTCACGAGCAGGGCGCCGGCTACATGGCGTCCGGCTATGCCTTGGCCAGTGGCCGACCGGGGGTAGTGCTGTCGGGAGCGCCCGGACCGGGCGCCACCAACCTGGCCACCGCGGTCGCCAACGCCCAGGCGGACTCCATCCCGCTGCTGGTGCTGACCGCCCAGGTCGACCGGCGATACGTACACCGCAACATCCTCCAGTACTGCGACAACGTCGGGCTGTTCGCTCCGTTCTGCAAGAGTTCCGTGCAGGCGGCCTCTCTCGACGAGGTGCCCAACCTCATTGCCACCGGCCTGCAGCTGGCCGCATCGGGCCGTCCCGGCCCGGTGCATGTTGCGCTGCCCCAGAATCTCCAGGCCGACACCTCGGACCGGAGTGTCGAACCCCTCTCAACGGCCGCCGAGGCAGGCGCCGCCCCGGACGGGCCTGTCGTCGATGAGCTCGTGGCCCGTCTTGAGCATTCGAAGCGGCCTGCCGTCCTCGCCGGTCACGGCGTGATCCGCAGCGCCGGCACCGCCGCGCTGCGAGACCTCTGTGAGCGGCTCGGCGCTCCCGTCGCCACCAGCCGCTCCGGTATCGGCAGCATCTCCACCGACCATCGGTGCAGCGTCGGGATGCTCGGCTTCTACGGAACGGAAACAGCCCGCGACGCCATCGGCGCCGCCGACCTGGTGCTGGTCGCGGGATGCGCGCTCGGAGAGCAGACGACCTTCGGCTGGCGCCGCGACCTTCTTGGTGAAGGCACGGCTCTGGTGCAGATCGACGCGGACCCCTCGCAGATCAACCGGGTCTATGAGACGGACCTCGGCATCGTCGGCAGCGCGGCCGCAGTATTGGAGGCCGTCTCCGGACGGGTCGGCCGGCGTGAGCAGTGGTACACCCGCCGACCGTCGCGCACCCCGCCGCAGAACGACCCCGCCCGTGGCCTGAGCGCGGCCACCGTGATCGATGCGCTCAACCGGTGCGGGCCTGACGGCATGCTGGTGTCGGCCGACATCGGCAACCACCGGCTCTGGGTCTGCGAGCAGCTCGACGTGACCAGGCCGGAGGGGTTGCTGCAGTCCTGCGAGTTCGATGCCATGGGCTTCAGCCTGCCAGCCGCCATAGGGGCGGCCGTCGCCCGGGAGGGAGTCCCGGTCACGGCCATCGCGGGAGACGGGGGATTCGTCCACACGATGGGAGAGTTGGCCGTCGCCCGAGACCTGAACCTGCCGGTAGTAGCCGTGGTCTTCGTCGATGGAGCCCTCGGGATCCTGCGCCACCAGGCCGAGGCCATGTACGGCGAAGACCACTTCGTGCGCCTCGGGCCCATCGACTTCGCCGCGGTAGCGCGCGCCTTCGGTATCGAGGCTCGCAACGTCGGGGTCGCGAGCGAGGTCGACGCGGCCTTCGAGTGGGCCCTGTCGCTGGGCGGACCGGCGCTGCTCGCGGTCGAGATCGACCCGGAGGAGGTCTTCCCGCCTCTGCGCACCAAGATCGAGCAGCGCAAGATCGACCTCATGGGCCGGTGACACACCTCCGTTCGACGCCTGACAGCCCGCCCCGAGACCGTGCCGACGAGGAGGCCACATGAAGGGGATCCGCAAGATCCACACCTCGATCGAGGAGACCCGCGTGGAGGGCGGCCGGGACGTCGCGCCGCCCCTGACAACGGTGATCGTGGCCGCGGTCATGCCCAATCCGTGGGCCGGCCGCCCCTTCGTGGAGGACCTGCATCCCGACATCTTGACCTTCGCCAGCGATCTCGGCGTCCTGCTGGCTGACCGCCTCGTGGACGCATTCGGATCGCCGGAGGCGCTGGAGGCGTACGGCAAGTCCTCGGTGGTGGGAGTGGACGGCGAGATCGAGCACGCCAACGCCATGGTCCACACGCTCATGTTCGGCGATCCGATCCGTGGCCGGGCTGACGCGTCCAGCACCCTCGTGTTCACCAACACCCGGGGAGGCCCCGGCGCGCCGATCATCGTGCCCATGGTTCACAAGGAGGAGATGCTGAGGCGGACCCACTACCACACCGCCCAGACGGCAATCGCCGACGCTCCGCGGGCCGACGAGGTGATCGTGGCGCTTGCGGGAGCCAGCCGCAGCCGGCCCTTCCCCCGGATAGGGGACCGGGACCTCGACGAGCCCCACCGTTAGCCGCGAACTCGAGCAGGGTCGGGATCGACGGCTCAGGCTGACTTCTGGGCGGTCTCGTTCCCTGCCACTGCGATCGCCTCGGCCAGCGCGGCTATGGCATGAGCCCTGTGCATGTGGCTCTCGTCGAGGAAGGTGTCGACGTCCCTGTCGGCGATCGCTTGCATCATCCGGTGATGCTGGTCGTGCACTAGCCGCCGGTTCTCGGGCGACATCAGGTAGCGCACGCGATAGCGGTCCGAGGAGTCCCACAGGATTCGCAGGACCCGCACCAGCTGGGGCATCTCCGCCGCCTCGAACACGGTGAAGTGGAACCGCCGGTTCACCGCCGTCAGGGAGACGACGTCTTCCTGCACCTCGTCCATCTCGTGGACGATCTCTCGCAGGCGGACCACGGTGTCGGCCCCCAAGCGCGGGATTGCCCGGCTGACCGCCTCCGTCTCCAGGAGTTCCCGGATCCGGTAGATGTCGATGAGGTCGTCCATGTCGAGGGTCGCCACCACATAGCCCCGATGGGGCCGGTAGTGGACATGCCCCTCGCCTTCGAGGATCCTCAGCGCTTCCCGCACCGGTACGGCCGACACCCCGAGCTCCTCGCCCAGAGCGTCCGGGCGGATGGACTCTCCCGGCGCCAGCCGGCCGTCCAGGAGCTGCTGGCGTATCTCCGCCAGCACGGCCTCCTGGGCGGTCTTGGGCCTTTCAAATGAGCTCACAACGCCCCATCATGCCACAAGTGGGCGGAGTTGACATCCGATTGATGATTTCCTATAGAGTTTTGCCGTCTCAACGGCGGAGGGAGACCATCATGAACGAGACGAGAAATCGGACCAGACGACTGCGCTGGCTCGCGGTGCCGTTCGCAGCAGCCCTGCTGTTCACAGCCTGCGGCGACGACGAAGAGGCGGAGCCGGCCGCTCCGGCGCCGGCACCGGCCGAGGAGGCTGCTCCGGCACCCGATCCAGAGCCTGCCCCCGAGTCGGTCGACGAGGAAGAGGGCCACGACCACGACGAGGACGACGGCCACGACCACGACGAGGAAGAGGGCCACGACCACGACGAGGAAGAGGGCCACGACGAGGAAGAGGGCCACGACGAGGACGAGCCTGAGCCCGAGCCCACGGTCCCGCCCGAGCCGATCGACATCCGCCTCGTGACATGGGGCGCAGCCAAGTTCATCGACTTCATCGACCTGTACGTGGCCGAGGAGAACGGCTACTTCGCTGAGGCCGGAGTGACTCTTGAGCAGCTCCCGGGCGCGGGCGCAGGCGACGCGGTTCGCCAGCTGGTGGCCGGCAACGCCGACATAGCTATGGCCGACGCACTGTCCGGCTTCTTCGCGACCATCGCGGGAGCCGACCTTGAAGGCATCTACTGCCCGTACACGCAGAACTGGATGACCATGCTGGTCAACACCGCTTCCGGCGTCGAGTCGCCGGAGGACCTGCGGGGCAAGACGGTGGCGGTCACGTCGCAGGCCTCAACCAGCAAGTGGTACGCCGCCCTGCTGCTCGCCGACAACGGCATCACCGAGGAGGACGTGACTTTCGCGGCCACCGGCATCGCCTTCGGTGAGGCTCTGCTCGGCGGGCAGGCCCAGGCCGCGTCTACGTGGGGCTCGATCAACTGGGCCCTCCTCGAGGCCGGCGGCATCCCCGAGGACCAGGTCGGCGACTACGAGATCTGGCAGTACGACCAGGTGCCCGGTCCCAACGACGTGTACTTCGCCAACCGGAGCTGGGTCGACGAGAACTCCGACGGTGTCCAGCGGTTCATCGACGCCCTGGAGAAGGCCAAGCTGTGGATCGAGGAGAACCCCGAGGCCGCGGCCGAGATCGGTTCCCGCCATGCGGTCGGTGCCGACAACATGGACCGGAACCTCGCGGTGATCGACTACCGGATCCAGATGCAGAACAACGGCCCCGGCGTCTCCGAGAACGGCATGGGCTGGTGCGACGTGGCCACCATCCAGGACGTGGCCGACCAGGCCACTGCACTGGGCATCCTGCCGGACTCGGCCGATGCCTCAGCGGTGATCTCCAACCGGTTCATCAACTAATCGACAACTAGCCTGAACCCGGCGGGCACCCGGTGCCCGTCGGGGTTCAGGGGCAGAGCGTGAACGACCAGACCGGAGAGCTCTCGGGGCGCGGCCACATCGAGATCGACGGCCTCACCAAGACCTTCGCGTCCGACGCCGGAGACATCACGGCCATCGAGGGCATCGACTTCGACATCGCGCCCCGCGAGTTCGTCGGCATCGTCGGGCCCAGCGGCTGCGGCAAGAGCACGCTGCTGCGATGCGTGGGCGGCCTCATAGCGCCCTCCACCGGGGAGGTGCGCATCGGCGGTGAGGTCGTCACGACCCCCGACCGGCGCATCGGCTACGTCTTCCAGAAGGCGGTGCTGCTGCCGTGGCGCAGGGTCCTCGACAATGTGATGCTGCCGTTCGAGGTGATGCGCCGGCCCACCGAAGAGGACAGGCGCAAGGCGCACGAAGTGCTGGAGATGGTGGGTCTCGCGGAGTACCTGCAGCACCGGCCGGGCGAGTTGTCGGGAGGCATGCAGCAGCGGGTGTCGGTGGCCCGGGCCCTGGCGGTGGAGCCCTCAATCCTGTTGATGGACGAGCCCTTCGGCGCCCTCGACGCCCAGACCCGGGATCTCATGAACCTGGAGCTCCTCCGCATCTGGCAGGAGTCCCAGACCACGGTGGTGTTCGTGACCCACGACATCGGCGAGGCGCTGTTCCTGTCGGATCGGGTGATGGTGATGTCGGCCCGTCCCGGGAGCGTCCAGGACGTGATCGACGTGGATCTGGAGCGGCCCCGCACCTTCGAGCAGGTCGAGGGGGACGAGCGGTTCTGGTCGCTGCGCCAGCGGATCAGGGATCAGCTCGAATGAGGCGGCCCCCGGGCATGAGAACGCCTTTGGGGAAGGCGACATGAAGCGGCTGCTGAAGGCGGCGCGCTCCGAGGCGTGGATCGGCAGGGTGCTGGTGCTGCTGTCGGCCGTCGTGCTGATCGTGGTCTGGCACCTGTGGGCCAGGACCAACTCCCCGCTGGTCCTACCCGAGCCGGGTCCGGTGCTGAGCCGTCTGATCGACTACGTGGGGTCCGGTAGGGCCAACCCTCACATCTGGATCACCGTGCAGGAGATCGTGCTGGGATTCGCGCTGGGCGGTGTGGCCGGCATCGGCCTGGGCACCCTGGCCTCCGAGTTCGGGATCGCCCGGCGCGTGATCATGCCCTACGTCATCATCACCCAGGCGCTGCCCAAGTTCGCGCTGGCACCGATCCTGGTGATCTGGTTCGGCTTCGGCATGACTCCCAAGGTGATCATCGCGGCCCTCATCGCCTTCTTCCCGCTCCTGGAGAACACCTACCTCGGGCTCACAACGGCACCGGCGGAGATGCTGGAGCTGTTCCGTGCGTTGCGAGCCTCCCGGTGGACGACCCTGACCAAATGCAAGGCCCTGCACGCAGTCCCCGCGGTGTTCAGCGGGCTGCGGGTCGCGCTCATGCTGGCGCTGGTGGGCGCAGTGGTGGCCGAGTACGTCGGCGCCAACAAGGGTCTCGGGGCGCTGATCATCGTGTCGCAGGGAACGCTCGACACCGAACTGATGTTCGTGGCCTTCGTGCAGCTGACCGTGCTCGGGCTGCTGCTCGACAAGCTTCACGGTCTCGTGTACCGGCTGGTGATGCGCCGGCTGTACGGCTCGATCGGCGCCGAGATGCGGGCCGCGGGCGTGTCGGTGTGATGCCGGTGGGCAGACCTGCGGGAGCAGGAACCTGATGGACTTCGGCTGGCGGGTGCCCTCCTACGCCGGGCCGCTCACCACCCCCGCCTCGGCGCGTGCCCTGGTCCCGTACTTCACCCGGGTGGAGGAGGCCGGCTTCTCCGGGCTGTGGGTGATCGACCACTTGCTGGTGGCGCCCAACGTGTACTCGGTGGCCTGGCAGGATCCCATGATCACCCTGGCCGTGGCCGCGGGGGCCACCGAGCGGATCCGCCTGGGAACGGCCATCCTTTGCGCGCCGTTCCGCCATCCGACCATCATCGCCAAGGAGGTCGCCAGCCTCGACAGCCTCTCGGGAGGCGGCCGGGTGGTTCTGGGCGTCGGCACGGGCCACGACGACATGGAGTTCGCGTCGGTGGGGGTGCCGCGGCGCGAGCGCGGTCGCCGCACCGACGAGGCCTTGGAGCTGATCGGGCTGCTGCTGAGCACCGACGACGTGAGCTTCGAGGGCACCTACTACCGCGTCGACGACGGGACCACCCTCTACCCGCGGCCCGAGCAGCCGATCCCGGTCTGGATCGGCGGCGGCTCCCAGGTACACGTCGTCGACAACGTGGACACACCCAACATGGCACCGGCCGTGCTGGCCCGGATCGGCCGCCACGACGGCTGGATCTGCCGGTCCAGCGGCACCAGCCCCGAGATCGTGGCCGGCGACATCGCGTCAGTGCGCGGCTACCTGGAGGCCCGACGGGACATGAGCACCTTCACCATGTCGCACGCTCAGTGGCTGCACATCGTCGACTCGGCCGACCGCGACAACGTGATCGCCGAGCAGCTCGCCGCCTACCGGACGGTGATGGACGTCAAGCGCTCCGACGCCGACCTGCAGAACGCCTATCTGTTCGGCACCATCGACGAGATGACGGCGCGCATCAGGGCCCTGGCCGAGGCCGGGATCGACCATCTCATCATCAACCCGCTGACCGACGATCCCCGTCAGATCGACCTATTCGCCAACAAGATCATGGCCAACGTCTGAAGATGCCGGCCCGCTGTGCGGTGTCGAGCCGGCTCAGGTCGGCAGCGGCCGCACCACGCCTCCGGAGGTGACCCAATGCAACTCGTACTGCACAACATCGGCCAGGTGCTGACCGGGGTGCTCGACGCGCCGACGCTGGACACCGACACCATCGTCATCGACGGCGGTCGCATCGCCTCGGTGGACGCCGGCGCGGCCACCACCGCCGACGTCGTCGTCGACTGCAAGCAGATGACGGTGGCGCCCGGGCTCGTCGACACCCATGTGCATCCCACTCTCGGGGACTACGCGCCCAAGCAGCAGTCGGCGGGGTACCTGGAGCGCATGATGCACGGAGCGGTCACCCGGGCCGTCTCCGCGGGCGAGGTCCACGCGCCGGGCCGCTCCGGCGCCGAGTCGGCCCTGGGCATCGCCCTCGGAGCGTTCCACTCCTTCGAACGGCACCGGCCCTCGGGAATGAAGGTCCACGGCGGGGCGATGCTGCTGGAGAAGGACACCGAGCCGGCCCACATCGACCGGGCCTTCGCCTCAGGCATGCGGATCATCGGCGAGATAGGCGTGGGCTCGCTCAAGGACCCGGCGCGGGCCGGCGAGTTGTCGCTGCACGCCCGGGAGCTGGGCATGACCGTGCACATGCACTGCGGCTGCACGTCTGACCGGGGGCCGGGCGGCGATGAGCACCCTTACTTCTCGGCGGAGGACGTGATGGAGGCCCGACCGTCCATCGCTTCACACGCCAACACCTTTGCCTCGCTGTCGGATGCCGACATCGACATGCTCTGCGAGGACGGCGGCCCGCCGTATGTGGAGGTGGTGCAGGCCGGCGGCACCCGCTCGATGCTGCGGGTGGTGGAGGGCCTGGCCGAGCGCGGCCGGCTCGACCGGCTCCTGATCGGCACCGACACGCCCACCGGCTACGGAGTGACGTCGCTGGGCGTGCTCAAGACCATCGGCGACATCTGCTCGCTCGGCGGCGTGGCGCCCGAGACGGCGTGGGCCATCGCCTCGGGCCACGGCGCGGCCGCGTTCGGCTCCGACGGCAACGTGATCAAGCAGGGGGCTGTCGCCGACCTCGTGGTGATGGACGCCTCACTGGGGTCGGTCCACGAAACCGCCCTCGACGCTATGGCCGCAGGGGAGTTCCCCGGAGTGGCGGTGGTGATCACCGACGGTGTGGTGCGAGTGCGGGGTTCGTTGTGCACCCTTCGAGCCCGCCGGGTGGCCGGCATCGAGGGCTGAGCCCGCCGTTCAGCGGCTGCTGGGGAGGCGGACGGCGCCTGCTGCGACGAGGGCCTCGATCTCGGCCTCGCTGCGGCCCAGCGATCGCAGGATCTCCTCGCTGTGCTCTCCCAGACCGGGCGCAATGCTCCTCGGCGCCCAAGCCGTTTCCGAGAAGTCGACCGGTGTGGCGACCATCGTGGAGGTGCTCGTCCCGTCGGGCACGTCCACCAACCCTCCGGCCGCCGCGAACTGCGGATCGGCCAGCAGGTCGTCGGGCGACTGGATGGGCGCCCAGAACAGCTCCGGTTCGGCGGCGAAGATCTCGGCCCACTCGTCAAGGGACTTGGTGGCGAAGATCTCGTCCAGTTCGACGACCAGGCTGGCTGCGTTGTGGCGGCGCCCGCGGGCTGTCCCGTAGTGCTCGTGCTCCAGCCAGTCGGGCCGACCGACGGCCCGGGCGAGCGGTGCCCAGTGGCGCTCCGGCTCGAGGCCGACCAGCCAGAACCGGCGGCCGTCGCCCGCGGTGTAGTTGTTCATGGCCGGGTTGCCCATGTTGTCGCGCTGGCCGATCTGCAGCGTCAGACCCCAGCCCAGCGTTATCGACAGGTCGAAGCTGATCGTGTAGGCACCCTGACGCAGTAGTGAGGTGCTGACCACCTGGCCCTCGCCGGTGCGCTCCCTGGCGAGCAGCGCCGCGCAGACGCCGGCTGCGGCGGCCAGCCCGGTGCTGTGGTCGCCCATCCCGCCCCGCTGGAACGGCGGGTCGCCGCCATCGGGGGTAAGCAGGTGGGCGATTCCCGAGCGGGCCCAGAAGCCGGCCACGTCGAAGGCGCCGCTGCTGGCCTCGGCTCCCTCCAACCCGTAGCCGGTGACGGAGGCGTAGACGAGTCGCCGGTGGCGGGCCGTCACCGACGCGTGGTCGAGTCGTAGACGGTCCAGCCCGCCGAGGCGGACATTGGTGACGAACACATCGGCCCCGGCCAGGAGCTCGTCCATGACGGCGTATCCGTCGTCGGTGGTGAGATCCAGGGCGATGCTGCGCTTGCCCCGGTTGTCCATCTGGAACACCGGGTTGCTGAACATGTCGCCGCCGAGGATGAACTGGAACATCCGGCCGGGATCACCGCCGGTGGGCTCTACCTTCACCACGTCGGCGCCCCAGTCGGCCAGAATCCCGCCCGCCGCCGGCCCAGCCACCCAGACGCCCAGCTCGACGACCCGGATCCCTTCCAGCGGCCCCGCCATAGGGGCTGCACCGTAGCGGCTCGGTTCCGTGGCGTGGTTCGCGTGCGTCTGTGTTGGCGCGCCGGGTCAAGGGACTGCACAGTCAACATCGAGGGAGTGGGCCAACCGGGAGGGAGCAGCCATGACAGGAGCCGACACCGCAATGCGAGACGCCGTCTTCGAGCTGATCGACGCAGACCGGGAGCTGCTGGCCGAGACCTGCCTGGAGCTCGGCAACACCTACGCGCCCTGCGGGCACGAGCAGCCCGTGGCCGACGCGGTCAGCGCCTGGTACGAGCGCCACGGCATCGCGGCCCGCCAGCAGCAGATCCTGGCCGACCGCTCCAATGTGGTGGCCACTCTGGCCGGATCGAGGCCGGGAGCGAAGAGCCTGATCTTCAACGCCCACCTCGACACCGAGATAAGCGGCCCCGACCACGCCAACCTCATGGAGTCGAGCGACCCCAACCTGGTGGGGGCCTGGCGCGAGGGCGACCGGATCTTCGGTCACACCGTGCTCAACGACCGGGGCTGCATGTCGGTGTTCATGGTTATGGCCAAGGCGCTGCAGGGCGCCGGGGCCCAGCTGGGCGGCGACGTGATCCTCACCTCGGTGGTGGGGGAGACCGGGATGGCGCCTGTCGACGAGTACCAGGGCCTCAGCTACGAGGGCAAGGGCTTCGGCACCCGCCATCTGGTGGACCACGGTGTGCGGGCCGACTATGCGCTGGTGGCCGAGACCACCGCGTGGTCGAAGTCGTGGATCGAGTGCGGCGCGGTCTACCTGAAGATCACGCTGCGGGGCCGCAACATGTACACGCCCCGGCTGATCCGCGAGCCGGACCTTCCCGACCATCCCAACGCCATCGTCAAGGGAGCGGTCGTGGCCACCGTCCTGGAGGCGTGGGGCATCGACTACGAGGAGCGAAACGCCTACATCTCGGAGCTGGGCGAGGTCCGGCCCAAGGCCCAGGTCGGGGCGATCCGGGGCGGGGTGCCGTACCGGCCGAACCGGTCGTCGCCGGTCTGCAAGCTCTACATGGATGTCCGCACCCTGCCCGGGGCCGACCAGGACGCGGTTGTCGACGAGGTGAGAGCGGTGGCCCGGTCGGTGGATCCCGCCGCCGAGGTGGAGTGCTACACGGCCAAGGCGGGCCGGGTCGGAACCGGTGTCGAGCCTCTGAGCGACGCGGTCGAGCAGGCCTACGGCCAGATCGTCGGGGGAGCCACGCCGCCTCCCCAGGTGGCCCACACGTCCATGTGGCGCGACACCAACATCTTCAACGCGGTCGGGATCCCGTCACTGACGTTTGGCCCGCCCCGGGGATCGGCTGCAGTGCAGGGCACCGGCAACTTCGAGCTGGACGACCTGGTGGCCGCGGCCAAGGTCTACGCCACGGTGGCCATGGACATCTGCGCCTGAATCCTCCCTAGATCCGCCGCGCGCTGGCGGCGTCGAACCCGACTGCGTACTCGATAGGCGAGTCCTCGCGGATCCAGGCGCCGCCGATCCGCAAGTCCAGGACCGAAGGGTCGAGCGGCACCGCGGCGTCGGTGCTCTCGCCCGGTGCGAGACGGACCTTGGCGAAGCCGACCAGCCGCTTGGGCGGGCGCTCGTAGGCCGAGGCAGGGACGCGGCCGTACACCTGCACGACGGTCGAGCCGGAACGCCGGCCGGTGTTGGTGACCCCGACGACCACCTGATCCTCGGTCGCCTCCGCGTCGCCGAGCTGGAACGTGGTGTAGCCGAGGCCGTGACCGAAGGGCAGATGGGGAGACGTGCCCCGAGCGTCCAGATGCCATTGCCCGTGGAGCAGGCCGTAGACGGCCGTCTCGGCCTCCCGGTCGAAGTCGACGAGGTCGGACTCCTGGCGGGGGATGGCGAACGGGAGCCGGCCGCCGGGTTCGGACTGGCCGAACAGCACATCGGCCAGGGCGTGACCACCCTCCGAACCCGGGTACCACACCATGAGGGCGGCGTCGACGGTGTCGAGCCACGGCATGACCACCGCGCTGCCGGCCATGACCGCCACCACCACCCGGTCACACACGGCGGCTGCGGCTGCGATCAACTGCTCATCTGCCGGATGCAGGCGCAGCGAGGCCCGGTCGCCGCCCTTGGAGGATCCGGCTACCGCGCCGGCGTCACCGAATCCGGCGAGGAGCGACTCGGCCTGGGCCGGGTCGGCCAAGCCGAGCTCGGGATGGTCCAGGGCAGGGGCCAGCTTCAAGAAAACGGTTCCACCGTCGTCCATGTACTCGCCCTCGTCGTGGCGGGTATAGCCGACGACCACCACTGCGAGATCGGCTCCGGCTGCAACCGAAGCATCCCGGTCGCTGTGAGCCACGCTCACGCCTCTCGGGCGGGCAGCGGCCTCGATTCCGGCGAGCAGCGTCACCGGATCCGGGGTGTGCAGGACGTTGCTGGAGCCGCCGTCGCCGAGGTTGGGCACCGCAGCCAGCGGGCCCAGCACCGCGATCTTCCCAGCGGCTGACAGATCCAAGGGCAGCAGGTCCTCGTTGCGCAGCATCACCATCGACCCAACCGCGGCCCGGCGGGCGAGCGCCCGGTGCTCGGCGCATCCCACCACAGAGCGGTCCGGGGCGTTGGTGAACACTTCGACGAAGCGCAGGAACGTGGCCAGGGTCTCGGCCACACGGGCGTCGACGTCGACCACATCCAGCTCGCCCGACGCCACCGCTTCGGGCAGCACCTGGGTCCGCTGCTGGCGGAAGGGCATCTCAATGTTGCACCCGGCCTGCACCGACGCCACCGGGTCCCGCAGCCCCATTATGAAGTCGGTGACGACCAGACCGTCCCAGCCCCAGTCGTCCCGCAGGATCCCGGTGAGCAGCGGGTGGCTGTCGCCGCACCAGTGGCCGTTGAGGGAGTTGTAGGCGCTCATCACCGCAGCCACGCCCTCTGAGGCCACTCGCTTGAAGTGGGGCAGGTACACCTCGTGCAGTGCTCGCTCGTCCGCGACGACGTCCACCTTGAAGCGCGCGTTCTCCATGGAGTTGCAGGCGAAGTGCTTCATGCACGCCATCACGTGGCGCTGCAGGCCCCGCGTGAGGGCGGTGGCCATCTCGCCCACATGGTGGGGGTCTTCGCCGTAGGTCTCCTGGGCCCGGCCCCAGGCGGGGTGGCGGAGCAGGTTCATGCACACCGCGCCGGTGAAGGTGGCCTCGGAGGCTCGCAGCTCGGCTCCGATGGCCCCGCCGATGCGCTCCTCGAGGGCCGGATCGAACGACGCTCCCCGGGCCATGGACACCGGGAACGTGGTGGACGGCCCGAGCACGCATCCCCGGGGCCCGTCGGCGAAGTTGAGTCCGGGGATTCCCAGCCGCTCCACCCGGGCTGCCGGCCATCCGTGGGCGTGGTATCCGCCGGTGGTCAGGTCGATTATCCCGGGCCAGAACGCTGGCTCGCCCGACAGGCAGCCCAGCTTCTCCTCCAAGGTCATCATGGCGACCAGGGCGTCGGCCTCGGCCCTGGGGTCGGCGCCCTGGGCCACCCGTCCGGCCGCGTCGTCAAAGGCAGTCATGCCGAGAGGCTAAGCCCGCCCCTCCCGGGAATTGGCAGCGTTGTGCACGGTATGCGTGCATTCCGCTGCCAGTTCGCGGCTAGCGGAAGTCGCGGCTGGGGAGGGTGGCCGGCAGCGCCAGCGGCTCCAGGTGCTCAGCGATGACGTTTACCACGCCCTCGTGACGCTCCAGACGGCCCCGGATCGTCAACGCCCTGGCACCGATGGCGAGCCTGCGGAACCGGGCCTGGCAGCCCTTCGACACGATCACGTTGGTGAGGCCGGTCTCGTCCTCGAGGTTGATGAACATGGTGCCTCCTGCGGTCATGGGCCGCTGGCGGTGCGACACCGTGCCGGCCACCTTGACCCGGCCGACCGGGTGAATGTGCAGGTCCGCGGCGGTCACCACGCCCGCGGCGTCCAGTTCGGCCCGGTGGAAGCGGGTGGGATGCCCGTCAACGGCCACGCCGGTGGTCCACAGGTCGGCGGCGGCCTGCTCCTGGGGCGACATGGGCCGCAGCTTCGGTACCTTCGTCCCGGTGACCGCGCTGGGCAGGCGATCGGCACCCGACTGGGCCGCCGCGCCGGCTGTCCACAAGGCCTCGCGCCGGTCCAGGCCCAGCGAGTCGAATGCTCCGGCCGCGGCCAGCGACTCCAACGCCGGCAGGTCCAATGGCGGCAGCCCCTTCTGCCTGCGCTCCCGTCCCGCGCGCCGTCGACCGTTCGGGGCCTGTCGGGCGGCCCCGGCCCGCTCGGCCGTGATCCTGCGCTCCGACATGGCCCGGACCAGGTGCTCCATGGACTCATACGGGGCCTCTTCGGCCATGGCCGCGGCCAGCTCCGGGCCCACCCCCCGCACCGATGACAGGCCCAGGCGCACCGCGGCGCCGCCCGTCGAGGCCTGGCACGGCTCCAGTGTCGCCGCGTCGGCCGACAGGTTGATGTCGGGGCCGTGCACCACCACGCCGTGGCGGCGGGCGTCCTGGCACAGCGAGTGGGGCGAGTAGAAGCCCATCGGCTGGGCGTTGAGCAGCG
>VYCW01000047.1 GCA_009843735.1 Acidimicrobiaceae bacterium
TCGCCGTCGGCCACTCCAAGAAGTAAGCCACATTCAACTCATCCAGCATCATCTCGGCATCGTCGGCAGGCTCCGCCGTTCCGGTGTCGCCTTCGTCGTCGACGGCTGGAGCCGCCGGCTCGTCACCGCCGGCGGCCGGCTCGGGCTCGTCGTCGCCACAAGCTGCCGCCACGAGGACGAACACGGCTAGTAGGGCCAATAGTCGTTTCATATTTCCCTCCGTGGGTTTCATATTCGAGAGCCTCAGTTCGAGGCCTTCAGCCAACCGCTTACGCGGTCGAGCACTTGGTCGACCCGGGCCAGCAGGTCGTCGATCACGGCGGCATCAGCCACCAGGGGCGGCGCGATGGCCAGCATGGCCGCGCCCCGCGAGTCGGGCCGCACCAGCACGCGGGCCTCCCGCACGAACCGCTCGAGCACACCGCCCGTCAGGAGCTGCGAGAACTCCGCCTCACTCAGATCGGTGCCGGTGGTCCGGTCCCGCATCAGCTCCACATAGTGGAAGTACCCGGTCCCCCTCACGTCCTTGACGCAAGAGTGCCCAGTCATCAGCGCACGCAGCCCGCCGGTGAGCCGATCCTCGTTCAGCAGGACATTGGCGAACACCGACTCGTCGCGCATGGCGGCCATGTTTGCCACCGCCACCGCGGTGGCCACCGGATGCGCTCCGAAAGTAGATCCGTGAACGAACATCGCCAGGGGCGAGTCCCACACTCGGTCGACGAGAGCCCCGCGCACCGCCAGGCCGCCGAGGGGCTGGTAGGCGCTGGTGACGCCCTTGGCGAAGGTGATCATGTCCGGCTCGGCGCCGAAGCGCTCGCTGCCGAACCAGTATCCGAGGCGCCCGAAGGAGTTGATCACCTCGTCGGCGCAGAGCAGCACGCCGTGCTGGTCGCAGATGCGGCGCAATTCCTGCCAGTACCCCGGGGGCGGAACCAGGGCTCCCCGGCCGTTCTGCACAGGCTCAGCGAGCACCATGGCCACCGTCTCGGGGCCCTCGCGGAGGATCGCTTCCTCTACCGCGGCCACGCACTGCAGTTCTCTGGCCGGCATCCCGGACTCCCCGGCGCAGCCGAGCGTGTTGTCGACGTGGCGCACGCTGTCGGAGAGCATCGGCCCGAACGGGTCGCGCAGGTTGGGAATCCCCGTGGCCGACAGGGCGCCGAGGGTGGTGCCGTGGTAGGCCCACCGGCGGGCGATCACCTTGTGGCGGGCCTCCTGGCCGTTGGCCAGGTGGTAGCAGCGGGCGAACTTGAGGGCCGACTCGACCGCCTCCGAGCCGGAGTTCACGAAGAACACCCGATCCAGGTCGCCGGGTGCGACGGTCGCGATGAAGGTCGCGGCCTCCACTGCGGCCGGATGGGCGAAGCCCCAGTTGGGATAGAAGGCCAGCCTGTCCATCTGCTTGGACGCGGCTGCGGTCAGATCGCTGCGCCCGTGGCCGAGGTTGGTGCAGAACAGCCCGGAGAGTCCGTCCAGGTACTGGTTGCCCTCGGTGTCCCAGACGTAGCAGCCCTCTCCCCGGTCGATCACCACCGGGTCGTCCCCACGCCACGCATCGCCGCGCGTGAAGTGCGGCAGCAGATGGCGGTGCGCGGGCTGATCCCCCTGCATATGAGCCTCCTGCATCAAGGCGACGGATCCCCATCGCCCGGCCTCGATTAGAGACTACAACACGATGGTGATGATGTCTAACCGAAAGTGGATCAGCCCTCTGTATCCGGGGATGATGTCTACAAGATCGTCGAGATCATCTCCCGGTGTCGACCCGGTAGATCAGGTCGGGCGTCAGCTCGGACACGCTGGCCGCGCCACACAGGGCCATGTCCCGCTGCATGCCGGTGCGCAGGTGCTCGATCACCCAGTCCACGCCCTCCTCGCCGGCAGCAGCAAGGCCGTACAGGTAGGCACGACCGACCATGCACGACGTCGCCCCCAGTGCCAAGGCCTTCACGATGTCCCCGCCCCGCCGGATCCCGCCGTCGCACACGATGTCGAGATCGCCGCCTACGGCGTCAGCCACCGGCTGCACTAGGTCGATGATGCCCGGGGCCCCGTCGAGCTGGCGACCGCCGTGGTTGGACAGCACGATGCCCTCGAGCCCCTCGTCGCGAGCGATCACCGCGTCGGCCACGCTCTGGATGCCCTTCACCAGCACGGGACCGTCCCACAGCGAGCGCATCCATGCCACGTCCTCCCACGACAGGGTCGGGTCGAACTGCTCGTTCATGAAGGCGGCCAGGTCGACCGCCGTCGATCCGTCGATATCGGTGTTGCCAGCCACATTGGCGAACGAGATCGGCTCCGAGAAGGCGAAGCGCATGCTCCAGCTCGGACGGATGATGCCCTCGAGCAGGGTGTCGATGCCCATCTTGGGCGGCAGGGTGAAGCCGCGCCGCACGTCCCGCTCACGGCGACCCAGCATGGCCGCGTCGACGGTGATGCACAGCACGTCGAAGCCGGCCTCCTTGGCCCGCAGGATCATGTCCTTGAGCAGGCCCTTGTCGCGCCACACGTACACCTGGAACCACTTGGAGCCGTCGCTGACCGCGGCTACCTCTTCCACCGAACGCGTCCCCATGGTGGACAGCGAGTACGGCAGGCCAGCCCGGTCGGCGGCGCGAGCCACGGCCAACTCGCCGGGCGGGTGGGCGATGCGGGTGAAGCCGGTGGGCGCCAGGATCAGCGGGAAGGGCACCTCGCGGCCGAGGATGGTGCCGGTGGTGTCCACGTTTCCCATGTCGCGCAGCACCCGCGGAACGAACTCCATCTCGCGGAAGGCGCGGGTGTTCCGGTCCATGGCGACCTCGTCCTCGGCACCACCGTCGATGTAGTCGAACACTCCCCCGGGCAAGCGCCGGCGGGCGATCTTGCGCAGATCCTCGATACTGGCTGCACGCTGAAGCCGCCGCTTGGTCGCGCTGAACTCGAACCGGCGGAACCGCAGGACGGATCGAAGTGTGTCGATGATCATGCCTTTGAGAATATGCAGGGGCAGGGCCACCTGTCACTCGCGTGCACAGGTGTCCGGAACCGGTTCAGCTGCCGTGCCGCCTGTTGGACCAGCGCCGTCAAGGGCCCGCCCCCTGGGCCGGGACATGAGTGGTCCGTGCCTCGGCCTCAGCAGCGGCCCGGCCCCGGCTTCGCAACGCCGCCGCCTCATGCTCGAGCCTTCCAGCCTCGCTGCGCAGAGCCCGGCTGGCCGTCGCGAGGTCGAGGCCGAGGGAATACAGTGCCGCGTCGATGACACGCAGCAGCTTGGCCCGGCTCGCGCTGGCGGCCCGTCCCATCCAGACGTCCTCGCGGTGGAGCGCCACGACGGGTTGGTGGCGCTCGATCATCGCCGCTTGCCGGCGGTCGATGGTGTCAGCCACCGACCGGCATCGCTCAGCCTGCATGATCCTTGCCGTAGCCTGACCATAGAGATAAGCACTCATTGACATATCATGAAAGATACTAAAACTCTCTCAACGGTTCAACCCCTCGACGCGGGCGGGGATCCTCCCGACGGGGCGGTCACTCAAGAGGCCGTCGACTTTGCCGTGGACGCCGCTCAGCGAGCCGGCCGGATCACGCTCCAGTGGTACCAGCAGCGGAGCCTCGCTGTGTCCGCCAAGAGTGACGGGAGCCCGGTGACGGAGGCCGATTACGCAGCCGAACGGCTCCTGCGCTCCGAGATCTCGGCGGTCTACCCCGACGACACCATCTGGGGCGAGGAGGAGGGAGTCTGGGCCGGCCGCACCGGTCGCACCTGGGTCATCGATCCGATCGACGGCACCAAGGCCTTCGTGCAGGGCGTGCCCCTGTACGCCACGCTGCTGGCGCTGGTGGACGACCGGGGTCCCGCCGTGGGCGTGATCGCTCTACCCGCGCTCGACGAGTGCGTCTGGGCGGGCCGGGGCCGGGGCGCCTACTGGAACGGCGTCCCGTGTCGGGTGAGCGACCGCGCCGGCCTGGAGGACTCCTACGTCTGCACCAGTGGGCTCACCTATTGGCCTGAGCCCGCCCTGGAGCGGGTTCGCGCCGCGGGCGCACGGGTCCGCACCTGGGGAGACGCCTATGGCTATGCCCTCGTGGCCACCGGCCGGGCCGAGGCGATGGTCGACCCGGAGTGCTTCGACTGGGACGTCGCTCCGATGGCGGTGATCATGGCTGAGGCCGGCGGCCGATTCTCGGACGTCGCCGGGAGCGACGAGTGGCGCAGCGGATCGGCTGTGGGCACCAACGGGCTGCTCCACGACGATCTGCTGGCCTGCTTCTCCCAGAAGCCGAGCCGCTAAGAGGCCCCGCTGTCGCGGGACAGCGCGAACCCCTCGAACCGCGAGGGGCGCAGCCCCAGAGCGGTCACCGTCCGCAGGAGCCGGTCGGGATCGGGTATCGACGCCAGCCCCGCGGCCCCGGCAGGCACCTCCCGGCCTACCAGGTGCAGCGCAGTGGCGGCAGCGACCACGGCCGCGCCGTGAGCCGGCTTCGCCTGAGACCCCAGCACAAGCACGTGCCGCTCGCCTTGGCGCCATCCTCGCAGTTCCACACGCACGGCACCCACCCCGCCCTCGGGATGCGGGCGGCGCATCATGGGCAATGGTGCAGTGAGCCGGTCGCGGCGGGTGGCAGCCATGCGCGCCGTCACTCGATCGACGCCCGGGAAGGCGGGCACGAGCAGGAGCGCATCAGGGAGAGCCGCCCGGTAGCAGTCCCGTCCAGCCACCGGATCAGGGAACCAGCACAGCTCGCGCCCCGAGCCGCCTGCACGCCGCGTCCAGCGACCGTCTCGCCAGTCGATGGCCAGGCTGCTGAGGGCCCGATGATGCTGGCGAGCGCACGCCGGCCCGCCTGTACCGACCTTGGCCACATGGATCTCGTCGACGGCGTCGAACTCCGACGCGCCGACCCGGGCCAGCAGGCACGTGAGGCCGGGCATGTAGCCCGCGCCCACCACCAGCGGAACACCGCGGCGTCTCGCCGCCTTGCCCGCGGCAAGCAGGTGCCGGGTCTCCGCTATCTCGTTGGTGGTGGTGACGACGGTCGCGCCGGCCCGAACCGCGGCGCGGGCCAGGTTGGCCTGCGATCCCGTGGTGGTCGCCACCACCGCCAAGTCGGTTCCCTCGGGAACAGCCGACCCCTGGCCGATCCTGGTCTTCGGGCCGAGCACGCTGGTGACCTCGCTCAGCCGGTCCAGGTCCGTGTCCCGCACTTCCACCGAACGGATGCTCGGGCTGTCGTCGAGCATGCGAGCGATCCGGAGGCCGGTGGCTCCCGCACCGAAGACGACCGCGGCTGCTCCGATGGATTCAGCGGCCATGGCGGTCGGGGAGGATCACACCAGTTCGTCGTCCCGCAGCTCGCGCCAGCCCCCGGTCTGGGGGGGCACCCCGCCGCGGCCCCGTACGCGGATAGCCGCGGCCAGCGCCATGCCGACGACGACGGCAACGAACGTCCGGCGGATCAAAGTGATGAATCCTGCGGCCAAGACGGCCTCCGGGCAGTGTCGGAACTGCGGTGCTGGGGGGTGGGGCTAGCTGGAGTCGAACCAGCGACCTCACCCTTATCAGGGGTGCGCTCTA
>VYCW01000009.1 GCA_009843735.1 Acidimicrobiaceae bacterium
ACGCAGTACCTCTCGCAGCAGCCACAGCCGTGTCCTTCGAGGCCATCCGCCGCCGAGGACGCGGTGCTCTCAGTCTGCTGTCCTCAGAAGGGGTAGAGGCATCGGAAGATCCCGTGTCTGCCTGCACGGGCCGACACGGTAGCCGCCGGCGGCGCACCAAAGCCGGCCCACATGAGCCTGTCCGGCTGGCCTGGCGTTGGCGCTATGCGATGAGACGATCCACCGCCGCCTTGATCTGACTCCATTCGATTGACCTCGGCAAGTCGCCGCACTTATGGAATCTCGCCCCGTCCACGGGGTCCGCGATCTCTTGGCAATCTTTGCCAAGAGGGTACAATCGGCGGGCATGACGACGATGAACGTGTCACTGCCGGACGAACTCAAGAGTTTTGTCGACTCCCAGGTCAACCATGGCCTCTACGGGTCGACGAGTGAGTATGTGCGTGATCTGATCCGACGGGACCACGACCGCCGTCAACTGCGAGCCGCGATCCTCGAGGGAGCCCGCACCCCCGTCGCCGCCAACGCGGACGCCGCCTACTTCGCGTCGCTTCGGCACCGAGCCCAAGCCGACGCCTGAGCAAGTCGGTGCAGGTTGACCTTCGCGCCCTCGCCGCCGCCGACATTGAGGCCGCGGTTGACCACTACCGCGAGGAAGCCGGCCCGCAGGCGGCACTCGACTTCGTGGACGCGCTCGAGGCCGCCATCAGCCATCTCCGCCATTATCCGAACAGTGGCTCTCTCCGATTTGCGTTCGAGCTCGAGATCCCGGGGTTGCGGAGCTGGTCTCTCCAGAGGTTTCCCTACCTCATCTTCTACGTGCCCCAAGACGACCGCATCGACATCTGGCGCGCCCTCCATGCCCGGCGCGACATCCCAACCCACCTGACTGCGGAGCCGTCGACCTGACCCCAGCGGCATCCGCAGACAGCCCGGATGACCTGCTTGTGGTCGTGCCGTCAGTCTCAGCGCGTCGTGCTACTCCTCGGTGCCTGCATCCTCCTCGTCTTCGGATTCCATCTCGGGCCAGTTCACGCGAATGAGCGTCCCATCGGAGTATCTGTCGTCATCGGCAACATCAAGTCCCTCGGCCAAGCCTTCAAGTACTTCTGACAGTCGATCGCCAAGACTCGGACCAGCGTCCAAGGCCAGCTCGGTGACTCGCCGGTGAAGTCCGATGGTGACATCCGTGCCCGCCAGCTCGTGGACATGGTATTGGCCCGACTCATCCACGGGAGCCTCGGTGCCTCCCACAAGCATCGCGTAGCCTCGGTACCAAGCGGACTCAAGCGCGTTCCAATCTGTCTCACTGGGATACCGCAGATCAAACCGGTCGTCATCGTCCAGCCACTCATCGTCCAGCCACTCATCGTGCATGCATAGGGGGCATCGGGAGGGGGGTCTCGGCAGGTACTCCGCCGCGTCCAATCGCACGGCCTGGCCAGCCGCTATGGGTGAGGTGACGCAAAGAACCAAGCGCGTCGGTATTGAGAACCGTGCCCGGCCGTTGCTGGTCAACTGCCGATAGCGCCCTCGAGTCCAACTCCGATTCAGGCTTGATGTTGTGCGACGGGCCGCGACATCAGTTCTCCTGTCGCAGGCTCCGCCAGAACGCCTTCCAGCCCTTGCGGTCCAGCAGTCGGCCTCTGCGGACCATCGAGCCGAAGACGAGGCTGTCGGTGGTCCCACCCCTCCAGACTCTCTCGCCCTTGCGCCGCTGCTTGTCGCGTCGACGCCACGTCCAGGTGGTGAGCTGCTGCCCAGTCATGCCGCCGATGTAGCCGACAGAGACAGTGAGCCACATCGCGAAGGACATGGACACAGTCTCTCCCGAACTCAGCCAATCTGCTGGCCACACCCTCGCAAGCATTAGCGCTGCCCTGATCGTCAGGGCCGCCACCGGCGAAGAGCCAGAGGATGGCTCGCCCCGTGACCATGCGTCGGGTGCGCCTGCGGATGTAGCAGTAGTCGTCCTCGACCCGAGCCAACTCCGCGGGGTCCGTGTCGGGGTTCGACGGGTCGTCCTGGGTCTCGCACGTCTCGGCGGGGGAGCGGCACCAGTCCTCATCGGGTGGAGCGTGGGCGGGGTTGTCGATGATCATCCACACAGCCTCTTCTTGGACGTCGCAGACTCGGCGGCGAGCGCGAGTCGACGCTTCGTGCCGGACACCTCTATGCGATTGGAAGCCGATTAATTCAGGATCCTCGTCATCAAGGTTGGCGGTGGAGACATCGACGGCGTAGCAGCGCACCCACGACTGCTCATCGAACAGGTCGGCGATCGATGCGATGGCAACCAGACGGGGACGATCGGAGAACAGGGCGCCAGCGAGCATGGACATCTTCAAGTGACCTCTGTTCTCGTTGCTGTGAAGTCGCAATGCCAGGACGAATCCACCGGGAATCGGTTCGGAGTCTGGTATCGGGCGGCAGTGCCATCCCGTGATCCTGAATCCTTGCTTTGGGGTGGATTTGGTTGTGAACAGCACGTCGTTCATCCCGTGCCAGACCGCGCGAATCCTCGATGAGTGCAGATGCCTCTCGATCGGGACCAAGCCCCGCGTTGCGACATAGTGCTTGAGCTCGCGCGTTGGCTCCGTCGCCGACAACATCGGGATTCGGAAAACGCTTCGCCTGGACCGCCTGACGTCTTCAGGCTCGCGTTGGCTCCCAGTTGACAGCCCTCGCGTCTTGCGGCTGCGCGCCCGGAGCCATGCCCGGGACCTTGCGAGGATGCCGCCGCCGACTAGGGCAGCCAGAATCTCAACCAGCCCCAGCCACTCTGGAAGCGTCGACCAGTCCACTCACTGGCCCCCTGGCGGTAGGGGCTGGTCGGACGGCTTCGCCGTAGGGGCCGCGTGCGCCGGCATCAGAACTGCTCGGAGGTGCCCTGCGCTGTTCGGGCGCGTCCGCCGTGACGGCCGCGTCGCTGCCGCCGCACGCGGCTGCTGCGCCCACCAGAAACAAGCCGCCACAGGCAATGCCCGCGAACCAATTGGGGACACGGTGGCGACTGTATCCCTAATCCTGAACAGCTCGTTCAGTGTTAATCGATGACTTCGACCGGGACTAGTGAAGTCTTATTTCTGAGAACTCCCCGCGGCGTGAAACGAAGTCCCGTCCAACGGACAACTAGTAGCTGGAGCTATTAGGCGGTGCAAAGAGGTGCATAAGTTGCGTTATGCATCTCTTGTTTACTCGCGCCTCTAGTTCATCCAGTACACGCCGCGCACAAATATACGCCGGACGAAGAGTCATTGTACAGAGGGACGCGCCAGGGCTGTTACATGAAGCCTCTAGCAACTGGGCTCCTTGTCTTTTGGCGTAGTGCCCTCAAGCAGAGCCCCTTCGTGTGAGCGGCGGATGGGGCAGGTCTCAGCGGGGTGAGCCATTGGCGTTGTAGAACCGGGCTACGGCGCCGTTGCTTGCGGCCTCGTTGCGGGCGTAGTGCGCCGGCATGGCAGGGCTGCGCCAGCGTCCGGCGTTCATCAGCGCGGGCAACTCGATGCCCGCTCGCACCAGGTCGCGCGCCATCCCGACGCGCGGGGAGTGCCCGCTGAAGCCGTCTCCGAGCCCCGCAGCCTGCGCTGCGATCTTGATGCGCCTAGCGATCTGGTTGGGCCCGAGGTCGAACACGCTGTCGGCGTCGGTGCGGCTGCCTCTGACGAGGGCGAGCGCTGCCATGGTCGGGGCGGCCAGGTATGCGACCGCGCCCCGGCCCTCGGGATCCGTCTTGGAGCGTCGGATTAGCAGCCGCCCGCTGCCGTCGGCCGCGGCGCGGATGTCGGCCCAGGTGAGCGCAGCGGCTTCGGAGATCCGCAGCATTGCGTCGCGCATGACCCGGATGAGAGCGATGTCGACGTTGCCTCTGGCCTCGGCGGTCTCGATTCTCTCAAGCCGGCCTCCGCGCCCGGGGCGCGGTCGGCGTGCGGATGAGACGATGAACTCGAGCGCCTCCGCGGTGAGGCCCTCTGCCTGCTTCTGGGCGGTGCCCGCCTTGCGGGTGGCGCCTTTGAGTGTTCGCTTCACCTCGTCGCTGGCGCAGGGGTCCTCGCGCCCCGCGACCCGGTGGGCGTAGGCGATGGCGGCGGCAGCCACTCGCAGCGTGGCGGGCCGGTGCCCGCGGCGCTCCATGCGCTCGGCGAGATAGGCCGCAACCTGCGCCGTCTCGGCGGGAAGGGTGGTGACTCCCTTGGCGGCGGCCCACCGGCGGAAGATGTTCCACTGGATCAAATAATTCTTCAGCGTGTTGTGGGAGATCTCGTGCGTAAGGATCGCGTCGAGGTTGTCCAGGTCGGCCTCGGTCAGGCCCCCCGGGCCGTGCGTGTGCTCAACCAGGAGCTCCTCGGACACGGCGTCGGCGGTACCGCTTGTGGCCGGCTGATCGCCGGCGGCAGCCTCGTGGCTCCCGCCCCGGAAAGCGATCCCCTGGGGGCCACAAGCCGGACCCTGCGCCTTCGTGGGCGGTTCCTTGACGCTGGGGGAGGCTTCGCTCGGGGGCATCTCCGCCTAGGCCTTGCCTAAGGGACTTCGACTCGTTCCGGGGCGGCCGGAATGCTGTACGAGAGCGTCGACGGCATGGAGATCTGGCCCAACCTAAGGCCGATATAACGCAACTTATGTGCGCTCTTATGATCTTTGATTAAATAATCGCTAATATAACGCAACTTATCTGCGCTCTGTGGAGGAGACGGCTGCGCTCCGTGGCGCGGCCAACCTCGCGACCGCGTCGAGAGCCCGCTTGCGAGCAAGGCAGCCCGCACGAGCCGCCTTGCAAAATTCTGCTTCAGATATTTCACTCAAGTGCGAGACAGTAGACGCTTGCGCGAGCCTGTTTCCACTCGGCGGGTGCACGGCGGCGCCGCTACGGCACCGGTCCCTCCACCCACAGTCTCCAGGCCAGCACCGCGGCGGTGCCGGCCACGAGGCCCGGCGCCCATCGCACCCGGGCCTCCCGGCCGTGGCGGGCCAGCGAGACAATGGCCACCGGCCATTCCGCCAGCGCTCCGGCCATGAGGGCCCACAGCGCCCAGGCCGGATCCCACCAGCCGGCCAGCAGGCTGTTGACGACTATGAGGCGCACGTCGCCGAAGCCCATCTTGTCGGGCCACCGCCGGTAGACGACCTCCAGCGCCAGCGCGACGGCGGCCGCGACCGCCGCCGCCCAGCCGAAGCGGGCCAGCTCGCCCGCGGCCACAGCCGCCGCGCCCAGCAGCACGGCGACCGCGATCCCGGCCGGCCACACGGCCCGGCGGGGGATCACGGCCCGGCGCACGTCGGTGACCGAGACATAGACGCCCATCGCGGCCCACGCCGCGACGGCGGCCCACACCAGTCCGGAACTCACGGCGACCCCCTTCTCCTGCCGACGCGGCCGATGGAGCCTACGACACCGAGCCTTCCCCTCCCCGGCCCGGAGGGGCCGCACCCACGGTCGACGGGCAAAACGGGTGACTGTGCGGCCTTCCGGGCCGGGGAGCCCCACGCCGACCGCCTTCGCGACTCGATCTTCACAGCAATTCAACAACAACCAACCACACCAACACACGGAGGAATCCAACGATGACATCACTTAACCACACCGATAACAGCCGTAAGTCGGATCGGCTGATCCGGCGACGGTTGCCAAGGCGCGACGAGAGCGGCCTGACAACCCTTGAGTGGTTGTTGATAGTCGCCGCCGTGGCCGGCCTGGCCGCCCTAGCGGTCGTGCTGGTCACCAACGTTGTGGGTGAGACAAGTGAGCAGATCAGCGGCTCCAGCGCCCGCGAGACCGGCGCCATTATCGCCGCGGACACACTCATGAATGACTCCCTGCGCGCCGCGACCAATCAGCCGGCCAGCGTCAACACCTATGACGACTGGGTGAACTACTACAACAATCGCTGCGAGCGAATCAAGATTACGTACGGCGATGCCGGCATAGACGTCAGCGCAAACTTCGATCTGGATTCCGGCCTCACCGGTACCGATACCTTCGATGCCGCCAATGTGAATAAGGGTGACGCCGAAGCCACCGGTGATACCTCGCCCGCCACAGGGAAGGCGGTTGCAGAGTGCCGGATCATCTAGGAAGCAGTCGGCCACCTGAGGCCCTCTGACGGTCCGCTTGGGTGACCTGCCTCGCCGTCGCCTCTTTCCTCTGGGCTGAGCCCTTTGGGAGGAGGCGACGGCGGCATCCCCTCGGAAGTTGATCGATGGCTGAATGCGGACGCCCCACGCTCGGAGATGAGACAAGAACCTGAACATGACACGAGCACCGCAGCCGGACAGGCGCGGCAACCGGCGTGGCGACTGCGGGTTGACCACGCTGGAGTGGTTGCTGATCACTTCGGCTGTTGCGGGACTGGCGGCTTTGGCTGTCGTGCTTGTGCAGGGTCGGGTGTCGGACACCGCGGAGCGGATCTCGGAGTCGGAGGCTTGGCTGGCGGCAGCGATCCACACGGCTTGGGCTGTCGAGACCGACGCCAGGGGCGCGGCCGCGTCCGACTTCGAGCTGTGGGCCGACTGGGAGAGCCACTTCAGCCAGGAGTGCAGCCTGATCGCCGTCCTGTACGCCGGTGCCGAGGTCGCGGTTGCGCACAACAGCTTCAACCGGGCCACAGGCGGCACAGCCTTCGACGCGATCGCGGTCAGCTACGCCGCTGCCGGCGACGAGCAGCCCGCTACGGCCTCGAAGGCCCAGGTGCAGTGCGAGGTGCGATAGTCCCCCGTCGCGCCGGAAGGGTGGCGCCCCCGGCCCTGTCAGCCGGGGGCGCCGCCGGGCTCGGAGTCCAGGAGCCTGCCCTCGAGGGCGGCGTCGACCTCGTCGGTCTTGTTCAGCGCAGCGATCAGCGCGGTCAGCTTCAAGTTGATCTCGTCGATCTTGGCGTCCTGCTCGGCGAACCTCCGATCCATCTTGGCCTCGAGCGCGACGATCCTGTCTTCGAGGCGGTCGATGCGACTGCGGTTGCTAGTGAGCGAGAAGACCAGCAGCGCCACCACCGCGGCGGCCAGCACAGTCTGGAGCGGGTTGTCGCCGAGTGTGGCCCAACGGCGGGACTGTGTTCCGGACGCGGCCGGCTCCGCGGCGGTGGCCTCCGCGGGCGCATCGGGCCGGTTGTCGGGGGTGTGGGCCATCGGGGTCGCCTCGGCGGCGGGATTCGGGGCGGTTGCGGTCACGGGGCGCCTCGCAGGGGTGTCGCGGCAGGGGTCCTGTCGGGTCGTGTCGTACTGGTTGGCGCACCGCTGACACCCGGTGGCAAGGCTCGTTGCTCAGCATATCAATTTATGTATTGTTATGCAAGCTGGTATTCTGACCGGCGTTCTGATTGCACTATGAGGTCAACAAGATGACCGAGGCAGACGTCCACGACGAGGCGGCCCCGGCCGGTCGGGTCCGATTCCGGCGCCGCGGCAAGGCCAGGTCGCCCGAGGCCAGCGCGCCCGAGACCGGCGCGCCCGAGGCCGACGGGTCGGTGTCGGGCCAGCCGGCCGAGCCCGACGCGGCCCGGGAGTCTTCGCCGCGGGCGGCGCGGGCTAAGAAGACCCGCCGCCAGATGTCTGCGGGCGTTAAGCGGTTCCTGTTGATCGTCGCGGGACTCCTTGTGCTGGTGGCCAGCGTCCTGGGCTTCTACATGACCTCCGACGCCTTCGACGAGCGGGTCCTGGTGCTGGTGGCGGCCCGCGACATCGGCGACGGCGACACGGTCAGCGCCGCCGACTTCGGGTCGGCGCCGGTGCTGCTCGACCCGAGCGTGCCCCATGTGCCGTGGACGGAGTCGGCCCCCTTCTTCTTCGAGGGGATGGTGGCGGTGCAGCCGATCCCGGCCGGCAGCCTGGCGTTCTTCGAAATGGTCCGCGAGCCCGAGAGCGGGGCCGAGGGCTCCGAGCTCGAGGTGATCATCCCGCTGGACCTGGTCATGGCCACCCAGGGCGTGTCCGACGGCGAAGAGGTACTGCTGGTCGACCCGGGCCAGCCCGCCAGCGAGGTCGACCCGGGCCGGCCCCGGCAGGTGGTGCGGTCGTTCAGGCTCACCAACTTCGAGGGCTCCCAGATGCGGCTGTTCCTGCCGCCGGAGCCGTGGGCCGAATGGGAGGCGCTGCTGGAGGCCGTGGGCGGCACGTTGATGGTGGTGCCTCTGGGCGACGGCGGCGACCCCGACGAGATGACCCAGCGCCTCGACGCGGTGTGGCAGGCCCAGTGGTCCGCCGACGTCGAGGCGATTGCCCAGGCCGCTTCCGAGGCTGAGGCCGAGGCTGAGGAGGTGGCCGGGCCCGGCGAGCTGGAGGTGATCGTGTCGCTGGACACGAGCCTGGTGCCCTCGGGGGTCTACGAGGGCGACCTGGTGCTGGTCATCGATCCCGGTGCCGAGCCGCTGGGAAACGACCCGGGCCGGCCCCGGCGGGTGATCGACACCCTGCGGCTGGAGAACTACGCCGCCGGCCAGATGCGCATGTTCCTGCCCCCCGAGGAGTGGCAGCACTGGCGGTCGCTGCCCGACGAGCTCGGCGGGACGCCCATGGTGCTGCCGGTTCCGGCGGGCTCCGACATCGACGACATGTCCGCCCGGCTGGAAGCGGCCTGGCAAGCGGCCTGGCAGCAGTCTGTGACCGAAGCGGGGACGGCCCAGTGATGCCGACCCGCGGCCCGTACCGGACCCGGCCCGATCGCACCGGCACACCGCCGCACCGCGGCACGCGCCGGACCCGGCCCGGCGGGAGGCCGGCGTGCTAGTGCTACTGGCCGCCGACGGCACCCGTCTCGACGCGGGGGCGGTGGCTCTGGCGCTGGCCCGGCGCTGGAGCGACGCCGGCCAGCAGGTGCTGTTCGTGGACGCCGACACCTCCGGCTCCCGGCTGGCTCGGCGCCTCGGCGAGGTCGAGCACGCCGACTACTCGCCCGCGGTGCGAGGCCTGCCATCGCTGATCGTGGCCCGCAGACCGCTGACGCTTCGGCTGATGGCCGACCACTGCTACAGCCTCGACACCGACTCGGGGTCGCTCTGGGCGCTGTTCGCCCCGTTCCACCCCGGCGGAGGCCGGCACGCCGCCGGGTGGCTGGCCGAGCACGCCGACGACCTGGCCGCTATCGACCGCGAGCGCCGCGTCGTCGTGTCATCGTCGCTGGGCTCCGCAGACCGCCTCGGGCCGCTGCTCGACGCCGCACCGGTCGTGGTAGTGATGGCCCCCGTCAAGTCCGCGAGTGCGGCCAAGGAACTGTGGACGCAGTGCCGCGAGGCCGCTCTGACGGGCATCGAGCGCAGGCACCGGATGCTGGTCGTCCTAGGCGACTCGCCCCTCAGCGACGACGACCTCGGCACCGAGACGGGCATGCGCGTCGCCGGGCGGCTTCCGGTGATCGAGGACGACAGCGTGCTGCGCCTCAAGGGAGGGCGCCGGGAGCGTGCCTTCGCCAAGCGCCTCGACAGCATCGCCAGCCGCCTGCTCGCGCTGGTGTGGCTCGCCGTCTCCGAGATCGGCGAAGCGCCCGAGGCTGGAATCGCCGCGCCCGACAAGAACGGCGAGACGCCCGAGGTCGGGATCACCGCACCCGACGAAAACGGCTACGGCGCTGCGATGCCGGCCGGGCTGGCACCGCAGATGCCCGGGGCGCAGCCCGAGAGACAGGGGGTCGACGGTGGCGTTGCGTGAGGAGATCTGGGGGGCGGTACTGCCGGAGGTCCAGGACTACCGGCTGGCCAATCCCGACGACACGGTGGAAGCGGTGGCGGAGGGCTGCCGGGAGGTTGCGTCGGAGTCGATCCAAGCCCGCGAGGCCCGAGCGCTCAACGACGAGGGCCGGATCCTTTCCGACGAGGACCTGGAGTGGATGTGGGACCAGTTGGCCGCGCTGTTGGGGGCGGGGCCGATGGAGCGGTACCTGCGCCGCTCCGACGTGGAGAACATCTACGTGTTCGGGCCGCACTACGCGGTGCTGGGCCTGTCGGGCGGCCGCCAGGAGCATGTGCACGAGCCGGTGTTCGCCGACGAGGACGAGATGATCGGCTACATCGCGCATCTGGCCACCACCCATGGCCAGACCGGGCGGCGCTTCGACCAGTCGGCGCCGCTGCTGGATCTGCGGCTGCGCACCGGTGAGCGGATCTTCGCGGCGATGGCGGTGTGCGGCACGCCTTTCCTGACGGTGCGCTGCCACCGCCAGAAGGCCATCCGCCTGGAGGACCTGGTGGCCAGCGGGTCGCTGTCGGAGCCGGCCGCCGACTTCCTTCGGGCCGCGGTGCGGCCCCCGGCGCCGTCCAACGTGCTGGTGTGCGGCGCGCTGGGGGCGGGCAAGACCACGCTGCTGAGGGCGCTGCTGGCCGAGATCGGCCCGTCGGAGATCGTGTGCACCCTGGAGCAGACCTTCGAGCTGTTCTTGAACGAGTCCCATCCGTTGACCTTCGCGGTGGAGACCCGCGAGGCCAACAGCGACGGATCGGGCGAGATCACCATGGAGGAGCTGTCCAAGCGGTCGCTGCGCTCGGGCGCGGACCGGGTGGTGGTGGGCGAGTTGAGAGGATCCGAGGCGGCCACGTTCCTGTCGGCGTGCGGCACCGGCTCCGACGGGTCGATGGCCACCATCCACGCCTCGTCACCCGGCCAGGCCCTGGCCCGCCTGGTGCGCTACTGCCTGGCCGCGGTGGGCACCGGGGTGCAGTCCGCGCTCATCCAGGAGGCCGCCGAGGTCATCCACCTGGTGGCGCACCTGCGGGGAGACCCCCGCACCGGGTTCCGGGGCGTCAACTCGATCGCCGAGGTGGTCAGCTCCGAGGGCGACAAGTTCGAGATGAACGAGATCTTCGGGCGCCGTGTCCGCGGCGGACCCATGGAGCTCATCAACCCTCCCCGCAACCCCGCGGTGATTGAACGCGTCGTCGAGGGCGGCCTCGATCTCGACGGCTGGCCCTACAACGGCGACGGCGAACAGCCCGGCCGGCCCGAGGACGGCGACCTGTCGGGTTGGCCCGACCGCAACGGCGAGCAGTCCGGCCGGCCCGAGGACGGCTGACATGGTGCAAGTCCTGGTGTTCGGTGCACTGGCCGCCGCCGGGCTGGGCCTGGTGGCGCTGTCGGGTCCGCTGAGCCGGTTCCGGCGGCGGTCGTCGGAGTGGTTCGACCGCGATCTGGCCAAGGCCTCCCTCAGGGGTGAGCGGCGGTTGAACTCGCTCATGATCGTGCAGGTCGTCGCCACCGTCGTCGGCGGGTTCGTCGGGCTGGCGGTCACGGGCCTGTTGGGGATGATGGTGCTTCTGGGCGGTCTGGGGGCGCTGCTGCCGCCGTTCATGGCCGCGCCGGCCCGGCGGCGGCGCCAGACCCGTCAGGCGTTGGCGTGGTCCACCTGGAGCCGCCAGCTGGCCGAGCTGGCCCGGGCCGGGTCGGGGCTGACGGAGTCGATACGCGGCAGCGTGGATCACGCCCCGGCGGAGATCGCGGAGGTGGTGGCCCGCACCGCAGCCGCGACCGAGTTCAAGGGGTTGGAGGCCGCGCTGGACGATCTGGCCGACGCGGGCACGGTGTGGGAGCCCGAGGTGGCCGCGGGCCTGCGCATCGCGGCCACCTCCGGCGGCGCGGTGGCCGATCCGCTGCTGGATCTGTGCGGGCGCATCAGCGACGTGGTCGACCTGCACCGCTCCAAGACCGAGGCGGTGGTCTCGCTGTGGACCCAGACCATCGCGCTTCTGGGACTGGCCGGCGGGGTGGTGGTGATGATGTACCGCAACAACCCCGCCTACTTCGAGCCCTACGAGACCGGCACCGGCCAACTCGTATTCATCGGGATCGCGGGTCTGCTGCTCATGTCCACCGGGTTCCTGGTGTACCACTCGGTGGTCCGCCAGGAAAACTCCGTGCTGGTGGAGCCTCGCCGCCGCAGCCGGGCCAAAGAACCGATATGAGCCCGCTGATCCTCGTAGCGGGGCTGGCGTTCTTCGCCGGGGTAGTGCTGATCGCGGTAGGTGTTGCCGGCCCCCGGCGTCGCGCCGGAGCGTCTAAGGCCCCCGGCGCAACGCTGCGGGACCTGCTGCCGACGGTCAAGGCCGGCGAGGAGCAGAACCTGCGCCTCGCGGGGATAACGCCGGAGTCCTACGCAACGCAGCGCTTCGGCGGCCTCGTGGGTGGGCTGGTACTCGGCGCGCTGGTCAGCGTGGTGTGGGGCCGCGGTCCGATCGGCACCGTGCTGGTGGTGGGCGCGATGGGAGGTGGCGGCTGGCTGCTGCCCATGATGGGCGTGCGCGACACCGCCAAGAAGGCCCGCGCGGAGCTCGACCAGGTCGTGCGGGTGTGGATCGCGCTGGTGGCCCAGCAGGTGGCCGCCGGCACCGACCCGAACGTGGCCATGCTGGCCGCGGCCCGCGCCGGCAGGCGCAACAGCTGGCGGCTGCTGCACCGTTTCCTGCTCGCCGCCCAGCAGGACCGCCGCCCCGCCTGGGGCGGCCTGGCCGACATGGTCGACCGCTACGGCATCCACTCGCTGGCACCGGTCGTGTCGGCGCTGGGACTGGCCGCCGAGCGCGGTACCCGGGTGTCGGAGGCGGTGCTGGTGGCGGCCGACACCCTGTGGCGAGACACCACCGCCCGAGAGCGCGAGGCGGCTGCCCGCAGGGCCCAGATCGTCGTGATGCCCGCCACCGGCGTGGCCCTGGCCCTGGCCGGGATCCTGATCTACCCCCCGTTCACGTCGCTCACCGGCGGCAGCGGTGTCGGGGGCCTTCCCTGAGGGCCGCAGTGTGCCCGGCGGCCCGAACCGATCCTGCCCGCGGGCGGGCCGCGCCGCGGACCGCGGCCTCATCACGCTGGAGTGGCTGCTGATCGTGGGCGCGATCGCGGGCCTGGCCGCGTCGTCGGTGCTGATCGTGCAGCGGGTGGTCGACGACCAGACCGACGTGCCCGACGACCCGCTGGTTCGGATGCTGGAGGCCGACATCGCCGCCGCGGCGGTGGCTGCGGAGGCCCAGGCGGTCTACGACGACAACAGGTTCAACTACGTGCATCAGGACTATGCCGACCGCTGCAACGGCATCAGTACGGACTTCAGCGACGTCGTCGTCGACGATGGCGTTGATAGATGGGTAGGCCCCGAGGGCCCGGACGGCTTACGGGGGCACCCCGGACGACGGGACCCGGTGCACCGTGACGCCGCAGCGGGGCCTCGGGACATAGGCGGCGGCGGTGGGTGCCAACGGCGCGGCGGGGGCGCACGAGAGCAGGGACTCGGCCCGGGGCCGCCGCGATGAGCGCGGCGACACGCTGGCGCTCCTGGTGGTGTGGCCCGCGCTGATCACCGCGATCCTGCTGATGCTCGTCCATGCGTTCATCGTCACCAACGCCCGGGCCGAGGCCGAGCTGGCCGCGTCGCAGGGGCTGCGCTCGGCGTGGCGCGCCGCGGCCGACTCCGACTTCCTGATCGACCCGGACAACCCGTCCACTCTGTACACCGGCGCCGATCCACATCCTGAAGTGCTCGATATGGCGCGGGCCGCGGAGGACGCGGTGGCCCGCGCCGCGGCCACTGAGAGTGGCTGGCGCTGGTGGACCCCCGACGCCGCCCAGGTCTACAGCGACTGGTGCCACAACGCCGACCCACGGCGCTCCGGTGACGTGCCCGGCGACTACCGGCCGGTCCGTGACGACGAGACGGGATGGGTGAGGGTGATCGTGTCCGGCGAAGTGTTCGGTCCCCTGGCCGCGCTGTGGCCCAACCGCTGGGACCGCATCTACACGTCGGCACAGGGGCCGGCGGTCCTGGCTGCCCCGAACGTGACCGGACCCGCCCTCGCGGTCCCCGCGACGCTCCCGCCTTGCTGATCCACCCGAACGCAATCGGCGACACGGCCGAGAAGACCATCTGGAGGCACCAGTGATGAACAACAGGAATGCGAAAGCCCTGGCCGCGGCCGCGGGCGCGCTGGCGCTCATGGCGGCCGCCTGCAGCGGCGGCGCTGAGCCCGACCCCGTGGGCGGCTCCGACGAGCCCCCAGTGACGGTTCCCGACCCCGAGGGTGAAGGGTCGGTCACCACCACGACCGAGGCACCGGCGACCACCACCGAACCGCCGGTCACCACCACGACCGAGGCACCGGCCGACACCGCGACCGAGCCGCCGGCCCCCACGACGACCGAGGCGCCGGGTCCGCCCTATGTGGCCGAGTTGGCGTGGGGGAACTTCGCGCTGGCCGATCGGATCTCGGCCAAGCTGGCCGCGGGCGACACCCTCAACTTCGTCCTGTCGTTGACCGCCGTCGGCGAGGACAGCCCCGCGGCGTCGTTCGGGCACGGCTGGTCACAGGCGGCCGCAGACGTCGCCGACCAGCACGGCGTCGACGTCGAGGTCCGGGTGATAGGCCCCCACAGCGCCGACGCCGAGGCCCAGGCGGCCACCATCGAGTCGCTGGTGGCGTCGGCCGACATCGACTGCCTGGCGGTGCAGGCCGCCAACCCGAGGCTGCTCGACGCCGCCATCGACGCGGCGGTGGACGCGGGCGTGCCCGTGTTCGCGGTGGGCGGCGACAGCCCCGACTCCAAGCGGTTCGCCTTCTACGGCATCGACGCCCACGCGGCGGGCTTCTCGGCTGGGCAGCTGGTGGGCCAGTGGGCCGCCGACGGCGGGATCCTGGTGCGGCGGGCCGCGGTGCTCACCGGCGACGCCGGCGCCCAGAGCCACTTCGACCTGATGCGGGGCTTCGTCGACGGGCTCCTCGAGATCCACTCGGGGGTCGAGTTCGTCAACGGGCCCGCCGACGTCAGGTCGTTCGGTTTCGAGCCCGTGGCGGTGTACAACGCGACCGAGGCGTGGGTGCTCGATAACCTCGACGTCGACATCGTGTTCCACACCGACGCCGGCGTGGAGGCCCTCGCCGAGGTGATGGCCGACCAGCTGCTCTACGGCGACATGTACGCGGTCGGGTTCCACATGACCCCCCGAATAGCCGACTACATCCGCGAGAGGCTGGTGGTGGCCTCGATGGCCCAGGGCCTCGCCGAACAGGCCCGCCGGGCCGGGCAGGCCTGCGGCGACTTCCTGCTCGGCGGCGTCCACGACACCGGCCATGTGGTGTCCGAGCCGCTGGCGGTGACCCGCGACAACGTCGACGAAGCCGACTGGGCGCTCCCGGAGAGCCAGTAGAGGCCTCTACCAGAGATTGAGGGTCGGACGGTGCCGGGCCGGGCTGAGGCTGCGGTGATCCGACCGGCGAGCGGCGGACGGTGCGCCGCGGCCGGAACCCGCCGCCGCGGCCGGGGCCGGGCCTCACCGCGATGCCGCGATGAGCGCGGCGGGGCGGTGAGCCTGTGGGTGGTGCTGATGGTGCCGGTGTCGGCCTTCGCGGCGGTGGTGGCCCTGGCCGGCCCCCAGCGCCTTGCCGCCGAGTCCAGCATGCAAGAGGCCGCCGACGACCTCGCCACCTTCACGGTTGCCTGGCGCGACGGCCACCACATCCATGACGACCCGCTGCCGGCGTTCTTCGAGCGCTGCGACGAGATCAGCGAGATCCACCAGTTGGATCTGAACAGCCTCGAAACCCACCGGGACAACCTGCTGGCGGGTCCCCCTCCCTTACCCGCGACGGACCCCGCCGTCCTGGCCGCGGAGCAGGCCATCGAGGACCGTGCCGAAGAGATCGCGAAGTGGTCGGTGACCTGCGAGCGGATGTTCGAGGCGCTGGTGAGCGACCTCGGGCAACTGGGTGTGGACATGAGTTCGCTGCGGGGCTTCTACAGCGACTCCCTGGGAGGGTTCTGCGACGACCGGCAATCCACGACTGAGCAGTCCTGCACCACCGCGGGCGGAGAGTGGTCGAGCCCCGGGTTCTGCTCCGACCAGCGGCACACGATCAAGGCGGCTTGCACCACCGCGGGCGGGACGTGGTCGGAGGTGCCGTGCCGGATCTCGGAGCGCACGGTGGTGCGCGATGCGGTGCACGTCGCGCTGGCGGGCGACTGGCTGTACGCGGGCTGGGCCGCCGCGCAGGTGTGGCCCGATGGGCGGCCGACCGCCGCTGAGTCCGTCGGCAGGCTCACCCGGCGCGACACTTCCGTGGCGACCCCCCCGCTCGGCGAATGCCAAGAACTTCTCGTGGCGCTCGACAACCAGGGACGGCCGGTGTGGGCGGACTTCGATCCGTCCAATCCACCCGACTCGCGACGGTTGACCGAGTCGGTGCCGCGGCGGCCGCTGACAGGCTGAGCGGAGCGGGCGGTGGCATCGCAGCAACCGGTCACAGATCCGACCCTCGACCGCAGGTCGAGGATGAGAGTCGGGAGTGGTTGGCAGCTCGCTCGGGCTGGGCAAGCCCGCGATGCGCCCGGCCCGGGGTGCCGGGACGACGCTGGGTCAGTGTCGCTGGAGTTGGTGTTGCTGACGCCGGTGCTGGTGCTGTTGACGCTGTTCGTGTTGTGGGCGGGCCGGGGCGGCCGGGTGGCGCTGACCGCGGACCTGGCCGCGGAGGAGGCCGCCACCGCTGCCGCGGTGTGCTGTGAGGAAGGCCCCGGCGGCAACCTGGACCGCGAGGCGCTGGTGCAGGACATGCTCGAGACCCGCCCGGGGCTGGGGTTCCTGTGCGTGGGCGGGCTGCACCCCGGCGCTCCCCCCGACGACGGCGGCAGCGGCCCCGCGCAGTTCGTCCGGGAGGACTGGCTGACATTCGATCCCGGCCGGTTCACCGGCGGGGTGGGTGTTCTGGGGGTGGCGCTCGAGTGCGAGACCGACGGCGCCGTGGCGCCGCTGCGGGGCCTGTTCCCCACGGTGTCGTTTCGCGGCCAGGCGTCGGAGGTGGTGCTGCGCCAGCCCCCGTCGCCCCACATCCGATTCGCGAACAGCAGATTCTGGGGTGACGAGGGCGACACCCTGACATTCAGGCTGACCACCGGCACCGCGGTGCCATATGACATAAATGTGCACTACCAGGTCGATACCACCATCCCGGGCGCAGCCACTCCGGGCGACGACTACGGCCCTCTGTCCGGGAGCGTGACCATCCTTGGGGGCGGGAACACTGCCACCATCGAGGTGGACCTGGGCGCTACCGACAGCAGCCTCGACGACCCCTTCTATGAGGGTGAAGAGACGCTGCGGCTGACCCTCACGCGCCTCGAGGACTCAGGCGGAAATGCTGTGCCCAGTACCGACGCTCAGATCCATCCCGACTGGGCCCAGGCCGACGGCATAATCCTCGACAACGACCCGATGCCCCACCTGTTCGTGTCCAGCAACTGCAGCGTCACCGAGGGCGGCACCGCGAACTTCCGCGTACGCCTGCGCGACGAGGACAACCGCTTCAATGCGCCCAGCGCCGGTGAGGTGACCGTCGATTTCGCGACCCAGGACGTGACCGCGATGGCGGGCGATGACTACACGTCTGTGACCACGACCCTGACGTTCGCCCCCCGCCTGCGCCCGCCCAGGATCGACGTGAACGTGGACATCCTCGACGACGAGACCGCGCCCGAAGGAGAGCCCGACGAAACGTTCAAGGTGGTGCTGTCCAACCCGAACGGAGCGTCCTTGGGCCGCGTCCCCTATGAGGAGATCTGCACCATCATCGACGACGAGGTGGAGGTCAGCGTGGAGGACGTGGATGTGAGCGAGGGCGACCAGGGCGAGACGACGCTCACGTTCACGGTGGCCCTCGACGACTATCCCACCGCTGACGTCCACATCGGGTACCGCCTCGTCGACCACGGACTGGCCGTCAACAGCGCCCACAGGGGCGACCCCTCCCACTCGTGCCTCGCCCCGGGCTATCCGGTGGACTACCTGCCCCTCGACACGTTCAGAACGCCCCCGCCGCCGCCGGACCCGCTGTTGCGCATACCGCACACCGCCCGGCAGGCGGACCTCGAGGTGACGGTCTGCGGCGACACCGTCATCGAACCCGACGAGACCTTCTGGCTGGAGATCACACGCGAAGGGGGCGAGGCGATCGTGGAGGCCGACGGCGGCGCGGTGGGCACCATCATCGATGACGACACGCCGGTGATCACGGTCAACGCACCCACCGCCTGGGAGAGCGAGGAACTGGTCTTCACGGTGAGCCTGGAGCACAACAGTGCGCCCTCGGTGATCTCCGACGCGCTCACGGTGGACTACGAGGTGCTGGAGGACTCACCGCCGTCGGCCACCGAAGGGGACGACTACACGGCCTCGTCGGGCTCCCTCACATTCAGCTGTTCCACCTACCCGTGCGCCGTGACGGAACAGACCATCGGCGTGCAGACGCTGGCGGACCTCGAGCCCGAGGCGGCCGAGACGTTCCTGCTGGAGCTCAGCGACGGCGACCCCGACGACATCGCGTCGCTCATCACGGTCAGCGCCACCGGCACCATCACAGATGTGACGCCAGCGGCGATCACCGTCAACAACCCCAGCGCCGAGGAGGGCGAGGAACTGATCTTCACCGTCACCCTGAAGCGGGTGCCGGCTTGGCCCGGCCAGTCCGCGACCGTGGACTACCGGGTGGAGAGCCGCGGAGCCTCGTACCCCGGCGACTACAACACCGGCAGCGACCCCCTCGCCGGCACCCTGACGCTCAATGACACCAACCGGGATTCCGACGACAACCCGTTCGCCACGGTCGGCGTGCAGGCCCTCAACGACACCCGCATAGAGACCGACGAGACCCTTCACCTGGTCCTGGAGGAGAACAGCGTCATACTCAGCGAAGGCTCGGCGGTGCTGGACCCTAGGGGGGTGGGCACCATCGTGAACGTCAACCCGGCCGTGGTGCGGGTGAGCAGCCCGGAGGCGTTCGAGGGCCAGCCCCTCGTCTTCGTGATCTCCCTGGAGGACGACCTCGGCGACCCGGCCGTGATCACCGAGGACGTCGTCATTGACATCTCCGCAACCGCGGATGGTACAGCGACCGGCACGGCGACCACCGGTCGAACCGACTGCCCGTCCGACCCGAACACCAACACGGACACGGACAACACGGACTACGTGTGGCAGGACGTGTCCTCGATCACATTCTCGGCGAGCGACGACGTACGGGAAACGTCGGTGACCGTGCCGACGTGCAGGGACGCCGTCGATCCCGAAGGTGACGAGACGGTGTTCCTGACCGTGACCCTGCCGCCCCGGTCGGACGGAACGTCCCAGTCCCACGCGAGTCTCGGCGACCCCACCGGCACCGGCACCATCGCCGACGAGAGCGGCGCGATCGTCCTGCGCATAGAGGACGCCGCGGCCGACGAGGGCGACGATGTCGAGTTCGAGGTGAGGCTGGGAAGACTCTTGCCCGACGGCACCTTCGCCGAGGAGGCCCTCGGCCGCGACGTGACCGTGATCGCGGCGACCGAGAGCCGTCCCGGCGACACGGCCGACGCCGACACCGACACCAACCGTCACGACTACGCGCCCGTACTGCGCAGGCTGAGGATCCCCGCCGGCGCCACCCGCCCCGTCGTGCCGCTGAGGGTGCCGACCCATGTCGACGGAGACCCCGGCGGCACCGAGACCGAGGGGTCCGAGACCTTTACGGTGGTGCTGTCCTCACCCAGCGGTGCAAGGATCCAGGACGGGGTGGCTGAGGGCACCATCAACCCCCGCTGCGTCGACATCAACGACCAGAACGACCCACCGCCGGCCTTCATCCTGCCCGAGGAGATAGTCACGGCCGAGGGCAGCAGCCAATTCATCGTCCAGCTCCGTCTGAGTCAGCCGATCTGTAGCACGGCCACGATCTCCCACCAGTTCCTGACAGGCGGCGTGGGCAACGTGTACGGCACCGCGACACAGTCCGATGTCTCCGGCATCGGCATCCCTCGCCACGAGTTCGCGATTGGTACCAGGAGCAACCTGCCGACACAGGAATGGCAGCTGGGTGTCAGCGCCGTCACCGACGACCAGACGGCCGAGGACGACGAGTGGTTCACCTTCCAGGTGAACTGGCGCCAGGATAAGAACGCCGACGGCACGCCGAGGAACGACCCCTTGGCTATGGAGGACCACTACCAGGGACTGTCATGGGTCTCGGCTCGGGTCAGGATCGTCGACGACGACCCCGATCCGAGCCTGCGGGTGGCGGAGGCCTCGGCGGCCGAGGGCGACATCATGACCTTCACGGTGGCCCTGGACGCGGCCAGCGAGAAGACGGTCACCGTGGACTACAGCGTCGTGGACGGCAGCGGCAGCGCCACCCTGGGCGTCGACTACGGCCCCTGCGAGGACGACTTCGCCCAGACCACCGAGAGCGACTGCACATCGGTAGGGAAGACGTGGCATCCCCTCAGCGGCCGGCTCGTCTTCGCCCCCGGCGACACCAGCGCGACGTTCACGGTGCCCACCGCCGCCGATACCGACACCGAGGGCGACGAGACCTTCCAGGTGGAGATCAGCGCGCCCACGTCGACGGATCCCAACAACCCCGCCCCACCGATGAACGCCACCATCGCCGACGCCATCGCGCTGGGCACGATCCTCGAGGGCGGCCTGCCCCGGCTGCGCATCTCCGACGCCTCGGCCGACGAGGGGTCGACGATGAGCTTCACGGTCACGCTGAGCGAGCCGGCCACGACGCAGGTGACCGTGGACTACGCGACCGTGCAGAGGCCGCAGGGACTGGGGGCCGCCACCCAGGGCGACGACTACGGGCCGTGCACGGATCCGGATCCCTCCCACACCACCAAGGACCTCTGCGAGGCCGGCGGCGGGACGTGGCACCCTCTCAGCGGCACGCTGACCTTCAACCCCGGCCCCCCCGGAGACACGAGCAGGACCATCACCGTGGCCATCGCCGACGACGGCGAGGACGAGATCGACGAGACCTTCTTCGTCGAGCTGTCGAACCCCAGCAGCAACGCCTCGCTGGGCGACCGCAGCGGGCTGGGGACCATCAACGGCACCCTGGACTGCTTCCGCCTGGGGGACAGGAACGACCCCGACCTCCCCGTCATGACCGTCCAGACCCCGTCCACCGTGGACGAGGGAGCGGGCACCATGGCCGTGACCGTGACAGTCTCCCGGCCGATCTGCCAGGGCACGGCCGTGGCGATGAGTGCCAGCCAGTCCTCGGCCGACACCGCCGCCACCCTGGGCGACGACTACCGCCTCCCGCTGGCCCTGCCCGCCCTGGCGCCCCTGGCCACCACGACCAGCCTCAACCTGGAGATCATCGACGACGACATCGTCGAGCACCCCGAGACCATCGGCCGGATCGACCTCAGCTTCTCCTTGGAGTACGGAACAACGCAGGTCACGTCCCATGTACCCGCCACTGCGACCATCACCGACAACGACCAGGCGACCGTCTCGGCCGGCGGGTCCTCGGCCGACGAGGGCGACACGCTCATCTTCACAGCCGTGCTCGACCGGGTCGCCCCCTGGGATGTGACCATCGACTACGCCACCGCCGACGGCACCGCGCTCGCCGGCCAGGACTACCGGACGGTGTCGGGCACCGCCACCATCGCCAGCGGGCAGCGCTCGGTGGACATCCGGGTCCCCACCATCCAGGACTTCATCGAGGAGCCCGACGAGACCTTCCGGCTCGAGTTGAGCAACCCCTCCGGCGGCCAGCTCGACGGCGGGGCCACCGAGATCGCTGTCACCGGGACCATCCGCGACGACGACGACCTGCCGGCCCTCAGCATCTCGAACGCGGCCGCCTACGAGGGCGAGACGCTGACCTTCGCGGTGACGCTGGGCACGCCGAGCGGCCGCGCCATCGACGTGGCCTGGAGCACCGAGGACCGCACCGCCACCGCCGGCAGCGACTACACGGCCGTATCCGGCACCGTGACCATCGCTGCGGGCAGCACGTCTGCGCAGGTGCAGGTGGTGACCCTCACCGACAATGTGCCCGAGTCCGCCGAGCGCCTCGCCGTGATCCTCAGCCCCACACCGTTGGCGCTGCTCGACGACGGCGAGGGCACCGGAGTCATCTTCGACGTCGGCGAGCGGGAGTTGACCGTCTCCGACGCCACCACCACCGAGGGCGGGACTCTGCGCTTCGAGGTCGGCTTCGACGGCCCTGCCTTCACCGGCGGCACTGAGATCACGGTCGACTACCGCACCGCCGCGGGCACCGCCGCTGCCGGCGACGACTACAGCAGCGCCTTCGAGTCCACCGCGGGGACGCTGAGGATCGTCTCGGGCCAGACGTCGGCGACGGCGAGCGTGCCGACGGTGCAGGACAGCCTCGACGAGGACGCAGAGCAGATGGAGCTGGTGCTCAGCGACCCCGTCGGAGGCGTGCTGGCCGTGGACCGGGCCCGCGGGGTGATCATCGACGACGACCCCTTGCCCGCGCTGTCGGTCAGTAACGCCGAGGCCACCGAGGGCGACGACACCCACATCACGTTCACGGTGAGCCTGAGCGAGGCCAGCGGCCGTGCTGTGTCGGTGCGATACAGCACCGCCGACATGACCGCCACCGCCGGCAGCGATTACACCGCGGTCACGTCGCCGCTGCCGACGCTGACCTTCACGGCCGGCGAGCAGTCCAAGACGGTCTCGGTGGCGCTCAGCGACGACACCGTGGCCGAGGATCTCGAGAGGTTCCAACTGGTGCTGTCGAGCCCGGCCAACGCCACCCTCGCCGACCCCGTCGGCGTGGGCACGATCCTCGACGACGACGGCCTGGTGCAGATACTGGCCGAGGACGCCCCGGCCGTCTATGAGGGCGACGGCGTGTCCGCGGTGTTCACGGTGCGCCTCAGCCGGGCCGCGACCGCCGCCGTGACCGTGCAGTACTCCACTTCCAACGGGACCGCCGAGTCGCCCGGGGACTACACCGCGGCGTCGTCGCAGACCCTGACCTTCGCGCCGGGCGACACCACCATGACGGTCTCGGTGGCGCTCGCCAACGACGACATCCCCGAGGACACCGAGACGTTCGGGCTGGTGCTGTCCACCCCCAGCAGCAACGCGGAGATCGGCGAGGGCACCGCAGTGGCCACCATCCTCGACGACGACAACCTGCCGACGCTGTCGGTCGGCGACGCCACCGCCGCCGAGGGCGCCTCGGCGAGCTTCACGGTGAGGCTGAGCGCGTCGTCGTCGCGGGCTGTCACCGTCGACTACGCCACCATCATCGACCCCACCGCCGGCGACGCCGCCGCGGTGCCCGCCCAGGACTTCAGCCCGGTCTCGGGCACGCTCACCATCGCCGCCCGTAGCGACTCCGCCACCATCACGGTGGCGCTGCCCGACGACAGCCTCGACGAGCACACCGAGACCTTCTGGCTGCGCCTCACCAACCCCACCGGCACCACCATCCTGGACGGCACCGGGGTGGGCGCCATCACCGACGACGACCCCCTGCCGCAGCTGTCGATCGCAAACGGCCGTGCCGACGAGGGCGACGCCGTCGTTCTCATCGCGCATCTGGCGCCTGTCAGCGGCCGCACCGTGACCGTGCCGTGGACCACCGCGGCCACCACCAGCGGCAACCCCGCCACCGCGGGAGAGGACTACACCGCCGCCTCGGGGACGCTGACCTTCGCCTCGGGCGCCAGTAGCGCCCGGATCGAAGTCGCCACCCTCCAGGACACCACATCCGAGACGGACGAGACGTTCCAGGTCCAGCTGGGCCAGCCCACCCACGCCACCCTCGATGATGCCATCGCAATCGGCGTCATCCACGACGACGACGGCCTGCCCCGGGTCTCCGTCGCCGACACCGAGGTGTCCGAGGACGCCAGCCCCGCCACCTTCACCGTCACCCTCAGCCACGCCAGCAGCCAGGCCGTCAGCGTCGACTACGCCACCAGCGACGAGTCCCCGGCCGAAGGCGCCGCCACCGCCGGCGACGACTACGCCACCAGCTCGGGGGCTCAGGGAACACTCACCATCCCCGCGGGCCGCCTCTCAGGCGGGATCTCGGTCTTCATCGCCAACGACGACGACGCCGAGGAGACCGAGACGTTCACCCTCACCCTCTCCAACCCCACCAACGCGGTGATCGCGGAGGGCGGAGGCACCGCCACCGGCACCATCCTCGACGACGAGGGCCTCCCGCGGCTCAGCGTCTCGGACGCGCACGAGTGCGAAGACGGCTCCAGCGAGGCTGACTGTGCAGTCCGCCTCTGCAGGGCTGGCGGCTTCCGGACCATTGAGGAGTACACGGCGTGCCAAACGGCCCTCGCTGACCCCGACGCGTGCCAGGAGGGCATGTGCGGCGGGGACGGGGTGCTCGAGTTCGCTGTGGAGCTAAGCCACGCCAGCACCGAGGAGACGAGCGTGCGCTACAGCACCTTCGCAGCCAGCGCGGCGCACCCCCGCGACTACATCGCCACTGCCGGCACGCTCACGATCCCGGCCGGTGACACGACCGCGTCGATCCCTGTGACCCTGGTGGACGACGGCGTCCACGAACAGCTGACCGAGACGTTCCTGCTGGTCCTCAGCGACGCGAACGGCGTCGAGTTGGAGACCGAGCAGGCCACCGGCACCATCCGCGACGACGACCGACCGCCGTTGCTCTCCAGCGTGCACTTCGGCACCTTCGCCAACGAGGACGACGGGTTCGCCTACCACGAAGTCACGCTCAGCCATCCGAGCGACCTCGAAGTAAGCGCCTTCTACAACTTCAGGGAGTGGACCCGGAGCGGAGGAAGGGCCGTCATCGACGACACCGACGAGAACGGCAAGTCCTGTTCACAGGGGCACGCCGACCAAGGGCGCTGCAAGATCACATTCGCCCCCGGAGTGGTCGAGCAGACCATCGAGGTGCCGTTGCTCAACAACCACCACCGCGTGACGCCCAATTACTCGTATGTCGCTTACCTCAGTACGGAGTACCACCTCACACTGAGCTCCCTCCACAACGCCCGTCACTTCCATACATCTGCGCGCGGCCGAGTCTGGGACGACGAGCACCCGCCCTATGTCGACAGCGTCGCCGTGCTGGACACCCTGGAGGGCGCGGGGGAGGCGGTGTTCACGATTACGCTCAACCGGTTCTCCGACACCGAGGTGATCGCCACATACAAGACCGTCGACGGCTCCGCCACCGCCGGGACCGACTACACCGCCAAGCAGGCGACGGTCACGTTCCCGCCGGGCACCATCACCGCCACCGCCACGGTGGAGATCCTCAACGACAACATGGACGAGGGCGAGGAGAGGTTCACGCTGGAGATCATCGACGACCCCGGGAACTCCAACCTCACCTACCTCTCCAGTCCGCTGTGGGCCGGGGCCGGTGACCGCCGCGCCAGCGTGCTGATCATCGACGACGACACCCTGCCGTGGGTCGCCGTCGCCTACGACGTGTCCGCCAACGAGAACGCCGGCACCGTCACGTTCTGGGTCGGACTCAGCCGGGCCAGCGCCAGCGACGTGACCGTGGACTACGCCACCGCCGACGTCAGCGCCACCGCCGGCCAGGACTACATCGCGCCGGGGTCGTGCACGGACGGCACCAGCCAAGACGAGGCCACATGCCAAGCCAACTCGGAGACGTGGACTCCCGGCGGCACGCTGACCATCCCCGCAGGCGCCCTCGGCGCACCGGTGACGGTGACGATCATCGACGACACCGACAACACCGAGAGCGACGAGACCTTCCACCTGAACCTGAGCAACCCCGTCAACGCCCAGATCGCGCAGCCGGCGGGGGCGGCCGCCACCATCATCGAGGACGCCAACCTGCCGACGATCACCATCAGCGACTACGCCGCAGCGGAGATGCGGGAAGCAGCTACGCGTAGCGTGATCAGGTTCGGCTTCGAGAGGCTCGCCACGCAGTACCAGGTGGACTGGCGGGTGGAGGAAGTGCCGTCGCTCGGAGACCAGGCCGCCACGATCGGCACCGACTTCCTCGCACCGCTGACGTCGGGCAGGGTGACTGTGATTCCTATTCCTGGGCGTGGCGCGGAGTCCGTCGAATTCGACACCGTGTGGGACAACATCCCCGAGCGCGACGAGAGATTCCGGATAGTGCTCAGCAACCCTGTCGGCGTGCTGCTGGGCAACAGGGTGGCCTGGGGCACCATCGTGGATGACGACGTGCCCATCGTCACCGTCCTCGACGTCGAGGCCTCCGAGGCCGACGCCGCGGTCGTGTTCCACATCCAGCTCCACGCGCCCGGTCTGGACCCCGCCAGCCTCGACTACACCACCGTGGTGCGCGCCTCCGAAGGAGACCGCGCCGCCCTCCCCGGCTCCGACTACACCACCACGTCGGGCAAGCTGGACATCCCCGCAGGCACCACCACCGCCACCATCTCGGTGCCCATCATCGCCGACACCGCCGACGAGGAGCACGAGACGTTCCTGCTGGAGTTCAGCAACCCCAAGAACCTGGAGCTGCGCGACCCGGTGGCGGTGGGCACCATCACCGACGACGACGACGGCTTCACCATCGACGACCCAAGCCCGTGGGAGTACGCCGGCACCATGGACTTCAAGGTGGTTCGCGACCACACCAGCACCGACCCGGTCACCGTCAGCTACACGATCGCGGCTGCGGGCTCCGCGGTCGGCGGCACCGCCTGCACCGACGGGGTGGACTACATCACGCCTTCGGGCTCGATCACGCTCCAGCCCGACGACACCACGGCCACCATCAGCGTCACCCTCTGCGACGACACCGACGTCGAGGGCAGGGAGACCCTGATCATCGAGCTCACCGGCGTGCCCGGCCGCAAGCTGACCGGCGTAGGCACCATCACCAGCGACGACACCTGAGTGACATCAAGGCATTGTCTGGTTGATGCTAGCGTCTGTGATAGCATCAAGTGATGGCAACGACGCGCACCACGTTCACCTTGGATGAGCGGCTGGCCGAGCAGGCTCGCAAGCTCGACGTCAATGTTTCCGCCGCGGCGCGAGAAGGTGTAGCGGCCGCGGTGCAACGGGCCATGGGTGAGATGGATCGCGCCGCGTACCAGCGATGCCCCGAACAGCCCGGCGACTTCTGGGACGCAGCAGAGGCGTGGAGCGCTGAATGAACCGCGGCGAGGTGTGGTGGGCGCAAGTGGGACGCAAACGGCGTCCGGTTCTCGTTCTCACACGGCCCGAGGTGATCGACGTGCGGGAGCTGGTAACTGTCGCTGAGATCACCCGCACCGCACGGGGACTCGCGGCTGAGGTCGCTGTCCCGGACTCTGTCACCGAGCTCGCAGACGGGTCGGTGATCAACTGCGACGGCCTGCACACGGTGCGGCAGTCGTCGCTCACCGAGCGAGCAGCGGAGCTAGGCGACGCAACTATGCGGCAGGTCTGCCGTGCGATCTCGTACGCTCTCGGCTGCTAGGGGACCCGATGGAGGTGATTGGCATGGATCGCATGCGTGACCCTGTTGAGACGAGAAGCGCGGCGGGGCGGACAGGAGGAGGCATTGGCAAGCCAGCAGGACTTGCGCTCATGGTGGGTGTGGCCCTCGTCTTTGTGGGGTCCATCTTCATGCCGGGGAATCTCCTCATCGACCGGGCAGACCCAACCGACTATCGCGAGACCATGCAGGTCCTCGGAGACTCGGCGGTTCTCGCGCAGTGGATGACGTTCATCACGCTCATCTCACTGGTGGCCATGTCGTTGGGCATCCTGGGGCTCTACCCCCTGGCGAAGAGACAGGGAGGGCTGAGCGGCCGGCTGCTGCAGTGCGGCATCATCGTGAGCATTCTCGAATGGAGCGTGCTCATCATCGCTTCGGGCATGCGGCACTTCTCCATCCACCTGCTGCAGCGGGCCGAGCTGGGCGACTACGGGTCTCTGACAGTGGCGGACTTTGCGGAAGGAGCGCTGGCCGTCCACACGAACGCGGCTGCGGTCACGTTGACGTTCATGGCGCTGTTCCCGCTGGCGACGCTCTTGCTGGGCCTCGGGCTCACCGCGCGGTTCGGATCGATGGACATCTACAAGACCGCCAGTGTGCTCATGGTGCTGGGTGGGCTCATGGGGGTGGTGAACTTCGTCGTCGCGCTCAACGCTCCGGACGTGGGCCTTGACCTGCTCCTGTACGTGAACAACTCCGCCCTCTACATTCTGGGAATCTGCCTGTTCATCATCGGGCTGGGCATGTACCAGGGGAAGAGGGAGCTGTCGTTGGAGGCGGCCTAGGCGTTCCGGACATGGCGGCGGTAGCGCGATCTTCCGCATCCTGCTGGCCGCCGCCGGCCTAGAGCGTCCGCGAATCCTACGCTCGCCCACCCCCACAGGCCCGCGGCCATACCAGCGGACGAGGCTGCACAACCCGACACCGGCGCCTGGCGTGGTTCTGCGACGGCCGAGGCTCAAGCAGACTCCGGGCCATTTGCCACCTAGGGTTTGTCCCGCACCAGCGGAACCAGCAGGTCTAGGAGAGCGGATTGAGCGAGCCAGAACGGGCCAGGTTGATACCGGTATCAGGCATCAAGGGCCAGACGGAGGCCGAGGACAGGGCAACATCGGCGCTACTTGCCGTGCTGTCGGTTGTGCGGCCGTTCAGCGCAGTGCTGTTGGGGCCGCTGGGCGCGACCCGCGCCAAGAGCGCTCGAGTGGAGGCGTTCCTACAGCCCGTGGTTGAGGTGGATGACGGAACCGTTCGCCCCGATGGGCTCATCCGGGTCACGGTAGGCAAGCGCGTCTCGTTCGAGGCGTTCGTGGAGACCAAGACCGGCACAGCCAAGCTCGACGCGGCTCAGATCAACGCATATCTGGACGCGGCTCGTGCTGCCGGTGTTGATGCAATCGTGACGATCTCCAATGAGATCGCGCCTGCGCCCGGCGTGCATCCCACCGAGGGCTTGCGTGTGAGGTCCAACTCCAAAGTGGCGGTTCATCATCTGTCGTGGATGCTGATCATGTCCGAGGCCGTGAAGGAGCACTCTCATCGCGGTGTTGATGATCCAGAGCAGGCCTGGATCCTCGAGGAACTGATTCGGTACATGTCACACCCGAAGTCTGGAGTGTTGGACTTCGCTGACATGGGTGACAACTGGACCGGTGTACGCGACGGCGCCGTTGAGGGAAGTCTGTCGCGCAACAGCCCGGAGGCAGTCGAGGTGTGCCAGCGGTGGGACCAACTGCTGAGAGTTGCTGCTCTTCGCCTGGGCACCGAGATCGGCTCGGATGTGACCGAGGTGATACCTCGCGCGCACCAGCAGAATCCGAGGCTTCGCAACAAAGAGTTCGTGCAGTCCCTATGCACTGACGGCACGCTGACTGGCGTCCTAAGGGTCCCGGACGCGATCGCGGACATCTCGGTCACAGCCGACATCAGAACCTCGCGCGTGATCCTGCACACGACCTTCGCAGCGCCCAACGACCGCACCCCCAGAGCAGCCGTGGTGTGGCTGACGAAGCAGCTCAAGTCAGCGAACGGGTCGTTGCTTGTGGATGCCTTCGCCCGCAACGCCAAGCATCCACTTACGGCCTCGCTGGAGCAGTTGCGCGACGATCCCCGCAACGGACTGGGACCGACCAAACAGATGCCAGCACGGTTCCAACTCCGCTACTCCGCGCCCATGGGCCAGGGTCGCCGCAGCCAACGCAAGAAGGGCTTCATCGACTCGGTGCTCGACGCCGTGATCGGGTTCTACGGAGACGTTCTGCAAGACCTCAAGCCGTTCGTGCCCAGTGCCCCGGCCATCGACCGCCGCAACATTCCTACTAGGACCGGCGATCCGGACAGTTCGCCACCGTCATCGGGAGGCGCGGACACCGCAACAACCGCCGACGCCAGTTAGGCGGTGAACGCACTAGGCGAGCAGCAATCCGGCGTGCGAGCCAAGAACAAAGATCAACTCCGGTCTTGCGCTGGGGCGACTCGTTGAATCGCCGGGAAGCCGGCAGAACGGAGGCGAGGCTTGCCGGGCAGCGATGAGGGACGGGACGGCTTGTTGCGGCCGGCCGAGTTTCCCCGCTCCGCCAACTACGACCCCGACTGGGTCTTCGAGAACACCATGGGTCCGAATGTCCTGTGGCTGACGGAGTCACTGACGGGATGCATGAGCCTCAGCCCCGGAATGCGGGTTCTCGACATGGGCTGCGGCAAGGCGCTGAGCTCCATCTTCCTGGCCAAGGAGTACGGGCTACAGGTCTGGGCGACCGACCTGTGGATCGATGCCAGCGACAACCTCGGCCGCATCCGCGCCGCCGACGTTGAGGATCGGGTGTTCCCAATCCATGCCGAAGCCCACGCCCTGCCGTTCGCCGCAGGATTCTTCGATGTCATGGTGAGCGTGGACGCATATCACTACTTCGGCACCGACGACCTCTATCTGGAGACTCACCTCGCCTGGCTGGTCAGGCCCGGCGGGCAGATGGGGATCGTGGTGCCCGGGCTGGTGGAGGAACTGACCTCCGACGAGGTGCCCGAACACCTCCAGCCGTACTGGGAGCCGGCCTTCTTTAGCTTCCACAGCCCCGCCTGGTGGAGGCGTCACTGGGAACGAAGCGGGCTGGTGACCGTTGAGCTCTCCGACCTGATCCCGGACGGATGGAGGCACTGGATGGCCTCGGACCGGTTGTGGTCGGAACGGCTGGGCAAGCCCAGCGACGAAGCCGACATGTTGGCCCTGGACAGAGGGCGAACCCTGGGACTCACCCGCATGGTGGCCCGCAGGAACGACCGCCCAACCGCGCAACTGCACGTGCTGTGACGGGGACGTGGGGGTGGGCTGGCTACTCCAGGCCGAACTCGGGGACGTAGCGCTCGTCGCTGGGGCCGTCGGGCGCGTCGGGAAGCATCTCCTTGATCGCTTCGGCGCTGGCCGTGTACATGAGGCGGGTCCGAGGGGCCAGGTTCATCATGTACATCGCTCGCCACCACTCCAGCTCCTGGCGGCAGGGAGGCCCACCCTCGAACTCTTCGAACACGGCCCGCCAGGTGGACGGCACATGGCTATTGGGGCGGGGTTCCGACATGACGGAGTAGTACAACCTGATCCAGCTGTCGCGGATCGCAGGGTCCGTCTTGGCTCGCTTGCGCAGCCGGTTCGCAGCCCGCCATTGCTTGATGATCGGCATCGGCAGGGGATTCTAGGTGCGAGCCGGTGTCGAGCCCGGTGGCGCGGCTTGCGAACTGGCGGTCGGCGCTAGAAGAGCAGCCACGGCACCGAGGGGTCGTCCCAGTGCTCCACCCTCCGCAACAGCTCTGTGTCGGCGTCCGGCACCACTCCCCACAGACAGGCGAGCCAGACCAACTCGATCACCTCGTCGGCGGCGTAGACGCGAGCCAGCAGGCGATCGTTCACCGAGCCGTCGTAGGTGTCGTGGATCCGCTCCCGCACATCCGGCTCCAGGTCGTGGCGCTCATACTGCAGCAGCACCGCCGACAGGTCCACCTCCGGCGGGCCGACCCCGAGGTAGTCGAGATCGACGAGCGCCAGAGTGCCGTCGTCGCGGCGCACGGCGTTGGTCGGGAAGGCGTCGCCGTGGATCAGCACCCTCCGGCGCTCCTCGCCGCTGAGACTGGCCCAGTACTCGCTCAGGGCCTCCACCCGGCGGTGCAGCTCGTCCCCTAGGAAGCCGCGCACATCGGCTGGCACACCCCTCGCCGTCATCAGCGGCAGCCGGTCCGTCCATCGCGTCAGAAAGGACACGCTGGGATCCCACGCCACCAGTGAGCCGGACGGCTCGGTGCGGTGGCACTGCGAGATCAGCGTGACGAGCGTCTCGAGGGGCAGCTCATCGACAGGGGAGTGCATTGGCCAGAAGGTGACGATCCGACCGTCGCTCAGCCGGCACGGATCGCACAGCGGCGCCACCATCGGCGCGCCCGCGGCCGCCATCTGAACGACATGGCTCAGAAGGGCGGCATGGGTCTCCAGCGGGCGAAGGAAGATGTAGGCGACCCTGGCCACGACCCTGTCGTCGAGGCTCGCCAGCACGATGTGGTTGCCCACCCGAAGCAGCCGGAACTCAGCGGTGGTGAGCCCCAGCCCGCGAGCGGTGTCGCGCACCAGCTCCGCGGTCAGCTCGACATCCAACTCGGCGTCGGTGGCTGCCTGACCATCCACGATCCCCGACGCTAGTAACCGTCACCCGCGGGAGCGGCAACCGCACTCGCCGCCGTATCGTTCGTGTTGCGATGAGGGCTTCCGTTGTCCGCTATCTGGCACTGGGTGTGTTGATGGTCGGGCTGGCCGCAATCGCCTGGACGACGCTGGGAGGCGACGGCGCCGACGACGCCGAGACCGCGACGAACACCACGGTCGCCGCCGAAGTCACGACCACGGCGGTCGTTACGACCACCGTGCCTCCCGAGCCCATCGAGGTTCTGGGGACAGCTGACACGCTCACCGACCTCGACGGCTGGCTCAACACCGACGCCACCTCGCTGGAGGAGATCCGGGCGGCCAACAAGCTCACGGTGGTGCAGTTCTGGACCTTCGGATGCCGCAACTGCAAGAACACCCTCGACGCCCTCAGCGGGCTCTACGCCGACTTCCGCGACCAAGGTGTGGAGATCGTGGGAGTGCACTCGCCCGAGTTCTCCTACGAGGCCGACGTGGACAACATCATCGAGGCCGCCGCCGACCTCGGCGTCATCTGGCCCATCGCCCTCGACACCGACAAGCGCAACTTCCACCGCTGGCAGCCGGGCAACATCGGCTACTGGCCTCGCGTCTACGTGATCGACGGCGACAACCGGATCCGATTCGACCGCACCGGCGACGGCCGGGCCACCTACGAGCAGCTCTACGACACCGTCGAGCGCCTCCTGGCCGATGCGTGAGCGCGCCGGCGACGGCTCCGGCCGGCGGGGCGGCTGAGCGGTGGCGACCTTCCTGGAGGGCGTGGGCTCCATCGGGGTGGCGTGCACCCTGGCGGCGCTGGTGCCCGCGGTGGCGCTGGTGCTCGTGGCCCGGAAGGCCCGGCTCACGGTCGCTCTGTCCTACCTGGTCGGCGTCGCCCTGCTGACGTGGGCCCGGGCATCGGGCCACTGGGATGTCGAGTTCAGCGGCGCAGTGATGTTCCTGGCGTCGGCGGCGCTGGTGGTCGGTGTGTTCGTGCTGGCCTACCGGGCCAAGGGGCTGGCGTCGCTAGCAGCCACCGGCTCGGGAGTGGTGGCCGGCGCCATGGCCGGATGGCTGTGGCGCCCGTGCGTCGGTCCCAAGCTGGGGGAGATCCTCAACAGCACCGACACCGAGGCGGCCCGGACGCTGGGACTGATGCTCGTCTACATGGCCGGGGCGCTGCTGCCGGCCGTGCTCCTGGCCGTGCTGCCCCACGCGCTGCCCGCCGCCAGGCGGTTCCTCGACCGACCGCCGGTGGCCGTCGTGGGCGGAGCGGTGGGCGCGGCCTACGCCGTCATTCTGGCCACCGGCCGCTACGACCTCGTGGTCGGCGAGCTCTACCGGATGGCAACCACCTGACCGTCGTCGAACCGGTATCGCGAGGCGCGGCCTCTGCCCTCGGCCCGCCCCAGGCCCGGACAGGTATAGCGTCGCCCCATGTTCACCAAGATGCGTGCCCCCACAGTGGTCCTCCTAGCGGCGCTCGTGTCCTTGCTGGCCGGGTGCAGTGGCACCGCCACGGACACGGAAACGGTGACGATCGCCACCGTCGGCTCATACCATCCCTTCGATTTCGTCAACGACGAGGGCGAGCTGGACGGCCTTGAGCCCGAACTGGGCGACGAGCTGTGCCGGCGCGCCGACCTCGAGTGCGAGTGGGTCATCAACGACTGGGCGGACATGATCCCCGACCTCGTGGCCGGAGAGTTCGACGCCATCTTCTCGGGCATGAGCATCACCGCCCAACGCGCGGAGCTGATCGACTTCACCGAGGCGTACTACCCGCCGACCCCCTCGGTGTACGTGGCCCGCGCCGGTGAGGGCGACGAAGCCGTCGAGGGCACGATCGGCGCGGCGACCAACACCATCTACTCCGACTACTTCACCGAGCTGGGCCGCCCCTTCGTACCGCTCAACGAGGCCGAGGACTTCACGAGCTCGGTCGATGCGGTGCTCGACGGCACGGTGGACGCCGTCCTCGTGGACCACGGCTACGCCGTCGAGAAGGTCTCGGAGCACGAGGGCCGCCTGGCCATCGTCGGTCCGTCGGTGCTGCTGGACAGGGGCCTCGGCATCGGCGTCCGCAAGGGCAGCGATCTGAAACCCAAGCTCGACGAGGCCCTGGCGTCCATGAAGGCCGACGGCACCGTGAACACCCTCATCCTCAAGTGGGTAGGCCCCAACGCCTCAACGTTCGACCGCTAAGGCCCTGAGCAAGTCCGAGGCTGCTAGCTGTCCGTGGTCGCAACGACATGGCGGAGCAACTCCGGCGCAGGTTCGATTTGTTGGTACCCGTGGAGGTGCAGTACGACGATTTTACCGACGACATCCTGGCCGACCCATTCGAAGAAATATCTTGAAAATAGCTGATAAGGGCTGATAGATGTCACACCCCTCTGGCATGATGTGCTCATGGGTATCTCGACGGCACGACGGGTGCGGGAGGGTCTGGCGGAGTTGATCCGCTTCGTGAACGATCCCGCCACCGCGACTTCGGATCTGAAGTTCGTGCTGGCCGAGTGCGGGAGCTTCGGCGGGCAGTTGGCTGTGCTGCAAGCCGACGCCGCTGCTGGGGTTGCGGAGCGGGAGCGTCACGGCGACGGAGGCGTGGGGGCGCTGGCCCGGGCCGCGGGACTGTTCAAGAGAGACGCCGCCAGCCAGGTCCAGATGGTTGAGAAGCTCGGTGAGATGTCTGCTGTGCGCGACGCGCTGGAGAGCGGTGACATCTCTGTCGCCAACGCCAAGACCCTCGCAGCCACGTCCGACAAGACCAGCGTGGACCAGGTGGAGCAGGACTCGGAGCTCTTGGCCAAGGCAGCGGACCTGGCACCCGAGCAGTTCTCCCGGGAGGCGGGACGGTGGGTCGCGAAGCGTCAGGTCGATGACGGCGAGGAGCGGTACCGGCGTCAACGGGCTCGGCGGCGGCTGAGCTTCTGGGACAGCGACGACGGGATGGTGCATCTTCGGGGCGAGCTGGATCCGGTGACGGGCGCCAAGGTGCGAAGACGGTTTGCTCAGGAGGCCGAGCGGTTGCGCCGCCTGGATTTGCACAGTGCGGACGGGGAGAGGCGCAGCCTTAATCAGCGCACGGCTGACGCACTCGACACGTTGAGCTCACACGGCAGCATCTACTCCAGGGCTGAGGGGGCAGGACCCGGTGGGCACGGCCGCAGCGGCGCCGGCGCTGACATCAGCGACAGTGTCGGCCCGCGTGATCGCATGCGTGGCTCAAACGGGGATCGACGCGGTGAGAGCCGGATTGGCGTAGATGACGCGAGTTCGGCTGGTGGCGAGGTGGGTCCGGCCGAGAACGGCGGCCGCCTGGACCTGACGGGCAGCGGCGACAGTGGCGGCGGCACCGAGCGTGGGGGCAGGTGCGGGTGTGGGGGTCGGCCGTCGGCTGACATCACCATCGTTCAGCACCTCGACGCCGACGGCACCGAGGCGTTCGCGGAGGTCGCCGGGGGCGGGGTGATCCCCCAGAGCGTGCTTGAGGAGCACTTCTGCAACGCCCGGATCACCGGGGTCGTGTTCAGCAGCGAGGGGGTGCCGCTGTGGCACGGTCACGCCAAGCGGCTGGCGACGAAGGCTCAGATGAACGCGCTGCGGGCCCGCTACGGCGCCTGCGGGGGCTGTGGGGCGGACATGTGGATATGTCAGGGCCACCACGTCAGACCGGTTCTACGGGGCGGTCCCACCAACATCGACAACATGATGCTGGTGTGTTGGGCCTGCCACCAGAAGATCCATCACCACGGCTGGCGGGAGGTACCCGAC
>VYCW01000129.1 GCA_009843735.1 Acidimicrobiaceae bacterium
AGGTCCCCAACCCGGCCCACCCCTACGGCGTGCGCGGCGTGGGCGAGACCGGCATCGTTCCCCCCATCCCGGCGGTGGCCAACGCCATCCACGACGCCACCGGCTGCCGCATCCGCGACCTGCCGATGTCGCCTATCAGGGTGCTGGACGCCATCACATCCAACGGCGGCTCCAACGGCGCCTAGGTGACCCTGGGCGGGGGCTCGTGGCGGTCAGGGTCCATCTGAGTTCCAACCTGCGGGGCCCGACCGGGGGCGTTGCGGAGGTGGAGGCCGACGGATCTACCGTCGGCGCCCTGATCGACGACCTTGACCGGCGCTACCCCGGCCTCGGCGACGGCCTGCGGGCCGGTGTGTCGGTCGTGATCGACGGCCTGCTCATCGCCTATCCCGAGTACGAGCCGGTCGCCGACGGCGCCCAGGTGTACTTCGTCCCCCAGACCGCCGGCGGCTGACCCGGCGTCCGCCCTCGGGGGTCAGGCCTTGGTGCGGGCGCGGCGGCGGGCCTTCATGCGCTCGCGCATGCGGGCGTGGGCTTCGGGCGTGCCGTCGTGGAAGGTGCCGAACAGCCTGTCCAGCGGCACCGGCCGGTTGCCGTAGTTGCACTCGAAGTACCGGTGGTGGAGGTGGTGGAAGTAGTCGGCGCCCTTCATGGAGGGCCCGTTGCGCTTGGCGAACTCATACCGCTCGAAGCCGGAGTGGGTCACCGCCGTCGCGATGCTGTTGGACGACAGGGTGAGGATCAGGATGAACGGGTGGGCCGGCACCACCCACCACAGCAGGAACATGCTGAGGTACATCATGTGCTCCACCGGGTGCATCGACAGGCCGCTCCACGGCCCGGGGTTGACGTTGCGGTGGTGCAGGTAGTGGACGTGGTCGTAGACCCAGCGGGTGTGCAGCACCCGGTGGATGAAGTAGAAGTGGGTGACCGACCACAGTGACGTGAAAACTGTGAGGAACGACAGGTACAGCCAAGCCGAGTCCCACTCGACCTGCGGGATCCAGCCGTTGGCGTAGAACCACATGGTCAGCGCCTCGTAGGCGGTCCAGACCGAGCAGCCGCTGACCAGGCACCAGAACACGTTGTCGCGGGTCTGGTGGTTCCAGAGGAACTCCCGGTTGGTGGTGCTCAGCCACTGGCGCTGGTACTTGTAGCGCTGCTCCTGGGCCCGCCGGGCGTACAGCACCATGTGCAGCGTTCCCGCCACCAGCGAGAACATCACCACGTTGCGGACGTAGATCTCCAGGATCCACCTGGGGCTGAGGGTCGCCATGCGCTCCATCGACGGGGTGAAGAAGTTCCAGGCCACCGCGGCGATCCCCACCCAGATCATCCCCTGGGGCAGCATCATCGAGGCGATGTGCTTCAGCGTCGCCGCCGGTCGCGGCGGCCAGTCCAGTATCGGCGACACCGTGATGGGCACGTCCGGCTCGTAGCCGCCGGTGACCGGACTCGACGACCCACCGTTCGCGGCGCGTGTCTCCGTCATGAGCGTGCCACCTCCCACCGACCGAACGTACCCTCGCTCACCCGCATAGTAGCTAGCACCCGAGCCGCCGCGTGGCGCGACTCGAGGATCATCCCGGCCGGGCCACTTCGGCCAGCGTGGACAGGAAGCGGTCGTTCTGGGCGGGGGTGCCGACAGTGACCCGGACCCCCACCCCGGAGAACGGGCGGACCACCACGCCCCGCTGCTCCAGCGCGATGCACACCTCGTCGGTTCGGTCGCCCAGCTGCATCCACACGAAGTTGGCCTGGGCGTCGGGGATGACCCAGCCGTCAGCGGTCAGGGCGGCGGCCAGCCGGCCCCGCTCGGCCTTGATCGTGTCGATGTTGGCCTGGGCCTCGCCGGTCGCGCCGTCGCTGAGCGCGGCCAGGGCGGCGGCCTGGGCCAGGCCGTTGACGTTGAAGGGGATCAGGCACTTGTCGATGGCCGACACCACCTCGGGGTGGGCCATCACGTAGCCCACCCTCAGGCTGGCCAGCCCGTAGGCCTTGGAGAACGTGCGGGCCACGGCCACGTTGTCGAATCGGGGCAGCAGCTCGGTCACCGGATCGCCGAGGGCGGGGTCGGCGAACTCCCGGTAGGCCTCGTCCACCAGCACCACCACGTCGCCGGGGACGCTCTCCAGCAGCCTCGACACCGCCGTGGTGGACACCGCGGTTCCGGTGGGGTTGTTGGGGGTGGCCAGCAGCACGAGCTTGGTGCGCTCGGTGACGGCCCCGGCCACCGCGTCGAGGTCGAAGGCGTGATCGGTGGTGAGCGGCACCCTCACCAGGGTCCCGCCCATGGTCTGCACCGAGATGGGGTAGGCCTCGAAGGAGATCCAAGGGGTGACCGCCTCGTCTCCGGGGTCGATGTAGGCGGTAGCCAGCTGGTACAGCAGAGCCACGGAGCCCGCTCCGACGGTGACCTGCTCGACGGCCAGTCCCAGCCGGTCGGCCAGGGCCTCCCGGACCGCGGTGGCCCGGTGGTCACAGTAGATGTTGCCGCCCCGGCAGGCCGCGGCCACCGCGTCCACCACCGCTGCCGGGGGAGGGTAGGGGTTCTCGTTGGAGGCCAGCTTGATGGCCTCGGCGATGTTGTGCTCCCGCTCGGCCTGCTCGGCGGCCTTGCCCGGCTTGTAAGCGGGCAGGGCGTCCACCGCGGGCCGCACCCGCCCCACCGGCGTTGCAGGCTCGGTCTCAGACGAAGGCATCCCGCAAGTCTGCCCCATGCCGGCCCGCTCCCGACATGCCCGCCGCAAGTGACCGTCGACGTGCCCTCGCACGGGAATATCGACAAGTCCGCAGGCGTAGCATTGAGAGTATGGGAACCGGGTCGTCTCTCAAGGTCCGGACCGACATCCGGGTGGAGGGCATGACCTGCGGGGCCTGCGCCGCCCGGGTGGAGACTGCGCTGGGATCCGCCGACGGCGTGCTCGACGCTCGCGTCAACTTCGCCTCGGGGCGGGCCACGGTGCTACATGACGGCACGATCGACGACGGCGGCCTGCGGCGGGCGATCGAACGGGCTGGCTACTCGGCACCGGTCGACGCCGCGAGCGACGGCGAGGTCGAGCGGCGCCGTATCTCCGGTCTGCGTCGCCGTCTGGTCGTCGCAGTCGTGGTCGGACTGCCGGTCGTGGCGGTCTCGATGCTGCCGCCGCTGCGCTTCGACGGATGGCGCTGGGCCGCGCTGGTGGCGTCTGCGATCGTGGTCTTCGGCTCGGGATGGGCGTTCCACCGGGCTGCGCTGCGCAACCTGCGTCACCGGGCCGCCACCATGGACACCCTGGTGTCAATGGGCACCACCGCGGCCTGGCTCTGGTCGACGGTGGTGTTGCTGGCCGGCGTTGATGATGGCCACGTCTACTTCGAGACGGGCACGGTGATCGTCGCTCTCGTGGTGCTGGGCAAGTGGTTCGAGGCCCGGGCCACCCGACGCTCGGGCGAGGCTGTGCGGGCCCTGGCCCGGCTGGGTGCCTCCACCGCTCGTTTGGCTGACGGCACCGAGATCCCGGTCGACGAGTTGGCGGTTGGGATGCGGTTCATCGTGCGTCCCGGCGAGCGGATCGCCACCGACGGCATTGTGATGAGCGGCGCCTCCGCGGTGGACATGTCCATGGTCACCGGCGAGCCCGTGCCCGTCGAGGTGGCTAGCGGCGACGAGGTGATCGGGGCCACCGTCAATGCCGATGGCACTCTGCAGGTGGAGGCCACCCGGGTGGGCGCCGACACCGCCCTAGCCCAGATCGTGCGTCTCGTGGACGAGGCCCAGGGAGGCCGCGCCGCAGTCCAACGGCTGGCCGACCGGGTGGCTGGCGTGTTCGTGCCCATAGTCGTGGTGCTGGCCGCGGTCACCTTGGGCGTGTGGTTCGCAGCCGGAGCGCCAGCCTCTGAGGGCTTCACCGCCGCGGTGGCGGTGCTGATCATCTCCTGTCCCTGCGCGCTGGGACTGGCCACGCCGCTGGCGGTAATGGTCGGCACCGGACGGGGAGCCCAACTCGGCATGATCATCAAGGGCGCCGAGGTGCTCGAGGACACTCGCCGCGTCGACGCGGTGATGCTCGACAAGACCGGCACAGTCACCGAAGGCCGGCTCGAGGTGGTCGATGCCGTCGCGTCACCCGGAACCGACGTTGCGGCCATGGGCCTGCTGGCCGGCGCGCTCGAGTCGCGCTCGGAGCACCCTGTCGGCGCGGCCATCGCACGGCGCTGGCCGTCGAATCGCACCGTCACCGACTTCAGGAACCGTCCCGGCCTGGGCGTGGTCGGACGGGTCGACGGCGCCGAGGTCCGGGTCGGCCGGCGGCCGCTGTTCGAGCAGGTCCCCGGAGAACTCGAAGAGGCCGTGGCCGGAGCCGAGGCCGCCGGGCACACCGCGGTCCTGGTCGGCAGGGGAGCCACCGCCGAGGCGGTGGTCGCGCTGGCCGACACGGTCAAGCCCACTTCCCGGCAGGCCGTCCAGCAGATGAGGGCCATGGGCCTGGAGGTGTCGCTGATCACCGGCGACAACCGCCGCACGGCTCGCTCCGTCGGCGACGCCGTCGGCGTGGACGACGTGACCGCCGAGGTGCTCCCCGGCGACAAGGCCGCCGCGGTGGTGAGGCTCCAGGAGGCCGGCAAGCGGGTGGCGGTGGTAGGCGACGGCATCAACGACGCGCCCGCGCTGGCCCAGGCCGACCTGGGCATCGCGGTGGGAACCGGCGCCGATGTTGCCGTCGAGGCCTCCGACCTGACGATCGTGGGCGGCGACCTGCGGGCCGTGCCCGACGCCATCGCCCTGTCGCGCCGCACGCTGGCCACGATCAAGGTCAACCTGTTCTGGGCGTTTGCCTACAACGTGGCCGCCATCCCCCTGGCCGCCACCGGCGTGCTGAGCCCGATGGCCGCGGCAGCCGCCATGGGCCTGTCGTCGCTCTTTGTGGTGTCCAACAGCCTCCGCCTGCGCCGTTTCCGCTCCCGCAGAGCCTGATTGGGGCGAGCGGCGTCTACGGGATCTGTTATAGGCTCTAACGGCTAGCCCGCAGGCGCGCCGGGCATCGGGAGAATCTGCGACGGAGGGACCCAGACATGACTCGCATGACCCCCAGCGAAGCGTTCGTGGAGACGATGGTCGCCCATGGCGTGGACACCATCTTCGGCATCATGGGCAGCGCCTTCATGGACGCCATGGACATCTTCGAGCCGGCCGGTATCGAGCTGGTGCCGGTGGTCCACGAGCAGGGCGCGGCCCACATGGCCGACGGGTTCTCTCGGGTGTCGGGCCGCCATGGGGTGGTCATCGGACAGAACGGCCCGGGCATCTCCAACTGCGTGACCGCCGTCGCGGCCGCCTTCTGGGCCCACAGCCCGGTGGTGGTCGTCACCCCCGAGGCCGGGACTATGGGCATTGGCCTGGGCGGCTTCCAGGAGGCCAACCAGCTGCCGATGTTCGAGGAGTTCACCA
>VYCW01000123.1 GCA_009843735.1 Acidimicrobiaceae bacterium
GCGCCAAGCTCGCCGCCGACGTGGCGCTGTCGACCGCGGAGGACGAGGGCCTGGCTGTGTGCGTGGCCGTGGTGAACGCCACCGGCAACCTCGTGCTGGTGCACCGCATGGACAACGTGGTGGAGATCGCCCTCGAGAATGCCATCGCCAAGGCGGTGGCCGCGCTGACGTTCAAGCGCGACACCGGGACGCTGTCGGACTACTTCCAGAAGGACAACTCGCTCGGCCCGCCCATGACGGCGCGCCATCACATCCTGGCCGTGGAGGGCGGCGAGCCGCTGACCACCTCCGGCGGCACCGTCGTGGGGGCGCTGGGCATCTCCGGCGCCAAGCACGCCGAGGACGTGGTGTGCTCGCAGGCGGCGGCCGAGGCCTTCACCGCAGCCACCTAGGGGGTGCTCCGATGGCAGACGACCATCACGACCACGACCACGGCGAACACGCCAACCCGATCCTGAAGGACCTGCCGGAGGGGTCGTTCGCCTTCCACTACACGCTGCAGGCCAAGCCGGGCCGGGCCCAGGACTTCATCGACTCCTTCGAGGCCTGGGACCACAGCGACGAGAACATCGTCCACACCACGCCGGGCATCGTGCACGAGGGCGTGCTGTACCAGAGCGAGGACGACCCCGAGCGGTTCTACCTGATCGGCACCTGGAACAACCGGGAGAACCACCGCAACGTGGTAGCCCGGCTGATCGAGCAACGCCCGGCATGGATGGACATGCTCACCGCCGACATCGTCCCCGAGTACTGCGCGATCATCGGCTGAGCAAGATCATCGGTTGAGCGAACAGCCACCACAAGGAGGACCCCTGTTGCTGGAGGACTTCGATCTCGATCAGAAGTTCACGCTGGAACGGGGACGGGTGCTGCTGACCGGGATCCAGGCGGTGGTGCGCCTGCCCGTCGACCAGCACCGGGCCGACGCGGCCCGGGGCCTGCGCACCGCCACCTTCATCTCCGGGTACCAGGGCTCGCCGCTGGGCACCGTCGACCTCACCATCGAGCGCCACAAGGCCCTGCTAGACGCCCACGACGTGGTGTGGGTGCCCGGCGTGAACGAGGAGCTGGCCGCCACCGCGGTGTGGGGCAGCCAGGAGCCGCTGCTCGGGCCGCTCGCCCGGCACGACGGCGTGGTGGGCATGTGGTACGGCAAGGGCCCGGGCGTGGACCGCTGCGGCGACGTGTTCAAGCACGGCAACTTCAAGGGCACCGCACCCAACGGCGGGGTGCTGGTGCTGGCCGGGGACGACCCGATGGCCAAGTCGTCGACCCTGCCCACCCAGGTCGAGCCCGCCTTCTACGACGCCCAGATCCCCATCCTCTACCCCGGCTCGATGCAGGAGGTCATCGACCTGGGCCTGCACGGCATCGCCCTGTCGAGGTACTCGGGCCTGTGGGTGGCGTTCAAGGTCGTCACCACCGTCGCCGACGGGTTCGGCATCGCCGAGGTGGCCCCCGACCGGATCGTGCCCGTCGACCCCGAACTGGAGATCGACGGGAAGCCGTGGCACCACGTCCAGCGGCCCGGCCTGGTGACACCGCTGAGCCTCGAGCAGGAGAAGGACATCGTCTACGGGCGCCTGGAGGCGGCGGCAGCCTACGCGGCGGCCAACGGCCTCAACGAGATCAGCGGGGCCACCGGAGCGGCCCGGCTCGGTATCGCGGCCGCGGGCCGGACCTTCGGTGAGCTGCGCCAGGCCCTCAGCGACCTCGGCCTCGACGACGACGCCCTGCACCGCTTCGGGATCCGCCTGCTGCGCATTGGCATGGTGTGGCCGCTCGAGCCCGGGATCGTCCGCCGCTTCGCCGCAGGCCTCAACGAGATCCTGGTGCTGGACGAGAAGCGGGCCTTCATCGAGCTGTTCGTGCGGGACATCCTCCACGGACGGGCGGGCGCACCTCGGGTGGTGGGCAAGACCGACGAACAGGGCCGCCGGCTGGTGCCCGCCGACGGCGAACTCAGCGCCGACCGGATCGCGGTGGCTGTCGCCGACCGGCTCCGCTCAGGGGTGCTGGGAGGCGGGGTGGGCGCCCTGCCGATGGCGATGGAGGCCCGCCTGGCCCTCATCGAGGCGGCCTCGAAGGCCGGGGCCGCGGTCCTGTCCCGCGCGCCGTACTGGTGCAGCGGCTGCCCCCACAACCGCTCCACCGCGGTGCCCGAGGGCTCGTTCGCGGCGGCCGGGGTGGGCTGCCACGCCATGGCCCTGTGGATCGACGACCGGGCCCAGGTCGTCCATCAGATGGGAGGCGAGGGCGCCACCTGGATCGGCCGGGCGCCGTTCACCGACCGGACCCACATGTTCCAGAACGTCGGCGACGGCACGTTCTTCCACTCGGCCAGCCTGGCGGTGCGGGCCGCGGTGGCCGCCGGCGTCGACATCACCTACAAGATCCTCTACAACGGCGCGGTCGCCATGACCGGCGGCCAGGACGTGGCCGGTGCCATCGGCGTGCCGGAGCTGACCCAGTCGATGGCCGCCGAGGGCGTGAGCCGCACCATCGTGTGCAGCGACGACCCGGACCGTCACGCCGGCGGCGGGCCGCTGGCCCCCGGCGCCGAGATCTGGGGCCGGGACCGCCTCGAGGAAGCCCAGCTCCTGCTGCGGGACACGCCCGGCGTGACCGTGCTCATCTACGACCAGCAGTGCGCGGCCGAGAAGCGCCGGGAGCGCAAGCGGGGCCTGCGCCCCACCCCGACCAAGCGCATCTTCATCAACGAGGCCGTGTGCGAGGGCTGCGGCGACTGCGGGGCCAAGAGCCACTGCCTGTCGGTGCAGCCGGTCGACACCGAGCTGGGCGCCAAGACCCGCATACACCAGTCGTCCTGCAACTTCGATTACACGTGCATCGAGGGCGACTGCCCGTCGTTCATCCGGGTCAAGACCCGGCCCGACCCCGCCAGAGCCGGCAAGGCGGTCGCCGCGGGCACCGGCAGGGCCGCGCCGAGCGCGCCGCCCGCCGGCATCGCGGAGCCCGACCGGCCCGTGCCCGGCCCCGACGGTTTCGCGGTGTTCATGGCGGGCGTGGGCGGCACCGGGGTGGTGACGGTCAGCCAGGTGCTGGCCACCGCGGCCCTGCTCGACGGCCTGGGCGTGATCGGCCTGGACCAGACCGGGCTCAGCCAGAAGGGCGGACCGGTCGTCTCGCACCTGCGCTTCTTCGACGGCGAGGCGTCCGGCGCGAACCTCATCGGGGCGGGCGGCACCGACTGCTACTTGGGCCTGGACCTGCTGGTGGCGGCCGACCCCAAGAACCTGGCCAAGGCCGACCGCGACCGCACTCTGGCCGTGGTGTCGACCAGCAAGCTGCCCACCGGCGACATGGTGGCCCACGTGGACGAGGCCTATCCCGACATCGAGCAGATGTTGGCGACCATCGACGGCACCACCCGCGCCGGCGCCAGCGTCCGCCTCGACGCCGACCGGATGGCCGACGCCCTGCTGGGCACGGCGATGCCGGCCAACGTGCTGGTGCTGGGGGCCGCGTACCAGGCGGGCGGGATTCCGGTGTCGGCAGCCTCCATCGAGCGGGCCATCGAGCTCAACGGGGTGGCCGTCGCAGCCAACATCGCTGCCTTCCGGTGGGGAAGGCTGTACACCCGCGACGGCATCGACGGCCTGGTCAGCCTGGCCGGCGTGGCCGGTGTGGCCCCCGCAGCCGCGCCGGCACCAGCAGAGCCGGCCGGGCCCGGCCTGGGGCTGGACGCCGCCGGAACGAGAGCCAAGGCAGCCGCCCGCTCACTGGTGCAGAACTCGGGCCTGGCCGCGGTTCCCGGGGACCTGGGCGCGGCCCTGGCCGAGACCGTCGAGCGCCGGGCCGCGGACCTGGTCGACTACCAGTCGCGGGAGCTGGCCTCGGCCTACGTGGACTTCGTGGACGCGGCGTCGGCCCGCGAGCGCGAGGTGATGGGCGACCGGACCGAGCTGGCCGAAGGGGTGGCCCGCTACCTCTACAAGCTGACGGCCTACAAGGACGAGTACGAGGTGGCCCGGCTGCATCTGCGGCCCGGCATGGCCGACGCCATGCGCGACGCGGTGGGCGACTTCGCCGGCTACCGCATCCTGCTGCACCCTCCGGTGCTGCGGGCCCTGGGGCTGAAGCGAAAGATCTCCCTGGGACCGTTCCAGCGGCCGGCGCTGGCCGTGCTGAAGGGGCTGCGCCGGCTGCGGGGAACGCCCTTCGACGTGTTCGGCTACGCCGGGGTTCGCCGGACCGAACGCGAACTGATCGCGGAGTACCGGTCGCTCATGGAGGCCGAGCTGGACGCCTTGACCCCGGACACCTACGGCAGGGCGCTGGAGCTGGCAGGACTCCCCGACATCATCCGGGGCTACGAGGACGTGAAGCTGGCCAATGTCGAACGCTTCCGGGAACAGGTGCGAGCCATCCGCAGCCCCGACAGCCGTCCGGTGGCGCTGACCGCCAAACCGGGCAGTTAAACGCCACCGGGACATGGCCGACGCCCAGGCGGCGCCCCAGCCGGACTCGGCCACGGCGCCCGTGCGCGCGGTGGCCGCCTCGGTGGTCTGCCTGACCGCCAGCATCCTGCCGGGCTTCCTCACCGGCGCGCTGGGTAGTTCCATCAAGGAGGAGTTCGGCCTGAGCGACCGGGGGCTCGGACTGGCCGTGGCTCTCACCTTCCTGCTCTCCGGTCTGGCCACCATCCACGCGGGAGAGCTGGCCGACCGGGTGGGATTCCGCCGGAGCCTGGTGGTGTCGATGGGCGTGGCAATGGCCGGGTACCTGTGGGTGGCGCTGCTGGCCCGATCGCTGGCCACTCTGACCGTGGGCCTAGTCGTTGCCGGCGCGGGGCTCACCCTGGTCGGCCCCGCGGCGAAGGTGCTCGTGGCCGACCACGTCCGTGCGGAACGCCACGGAATCGCCTTCGGGGTGCACATGGCCGGCATTCCCCTCGCGCCGCTGCTGGCCGGGCTGACGGTGCCGGTGCTGGGCTGGACGGTGCCAGTGGCGGGTTGGACGGCGGGATGGCGCTGGATGTTCGTGGGGGGCGCGACCATGGCCGCGGTCGGGCTGCTCATGGTCCCCTCGGAGCGAGCGCAAGCCGTGGAGGCGCCTCTGGCGACCGCGCCCGCGGCCGGCCGTTTCGCTCATGTGAGGATGCCGCCGCTGTTCGTCTTCGGAGTGGCGGCCGTGCTCGCCTCCTCCGCGGTCACCGGCACGGCATCATTCTTCGTGGTGGCCAGCACCAGCGCCGGTGTCACTGAGGACGTCGCCGGGCTGGTGCTGTCGGCCGCTACCGCCGGCGTGATCCTGGCCCGAATCGCGCTGGGCCTGGTAGCCGACCGCATTCACGACAGCGTCGTGGCCACGGTGGTGGCCCTCCTCTTCATGAGCGCGGCCGGCTACCTGCTGATGGCCGGAGGCGCGGCGTGGATGTACGTGCTGGGCGGGCAGGCCGCGCTCCTGTTCGGATGGTCGTGGCCCGCGCTCATGGTGGTGGCCCTCGTGCGCATGAACCCCCACGCGCCGGGCCTGGCCACCGCTTTCATAATGAGCGGCCTGAACCTGGGAGCGGTGGTGGGGCCCGCGGTGTTCGGCCTGGTCAGCGATGCCGCGTCGCCGTCCGCCGCGCTGGTGGTATCGGCACTCGGCACTCTCGTTGCGGCAGCCCTGAACGTGCTGGGCCGCCTGATCCAGACCCGGTCCCTCTCTCCCGCCTAGCCGCCACTATCCGGGACCGGCGGCCGGAACGTCCGACTCGTCGAACACGTCCGAGTCGTCCCAGACAGGCTCGTCGCCGTCGGACAGGTGCACGGCGGTCTCGGATGCGGGCCCCTGCATCCCCCGGGCGTTGCGCTCGCAATGGGCCCGCCACACGGTGACGGACTTGTCGGGGCGGAACAACCGCTCCGGCGGGATGCGGACCTGCTCGATCATCTGCTGGTCCTGGCGGTTGAACTGCCACATGTACGCCCACCGGATGTACAGCCAGAACCGCAGCCCGAACCAGGCAGCCCGCAGGCCCCTGGCGTGGGACACGGCGAACATGAACGACAGGTGGGCGCCATCGGTCGTTCCCATGAACACCTCGTAGGCGGTCCAGTCGGGCCACTGGATTCGCACCCAGCCGGGGAGACGCACCGAGCCGCGGACGACCACGTTGCGCTGCCACGGGCGGAAGCCGTGGGGCCAGGTACCGAGTCCCGGATAGTCGACCTGCTCCACGACGTCGTCGACCGTGCGGACCAGCCAGTCGCCCTCCTGCTCGACGTGGACGACCCGGTAGGCGGGCTTGCGCCGGATCCACGTCCACACGACGCCGCGGTGCAGGTAGGTGGAATGGCCCTCGTCGAAGCCGTTCTCGACGGCGTAGCGCCAGTCGCCCTTCCTGGTGCGGAGCCAGCCCCGCACCCTGACTCCCGGCTGGAAGAAGTCCTCGGGGACGTCGTGGGTGATGGGCGGCGGCTCGCCGGCGCCGACGTAGACGAAGACCACGCCGCCGTGCTCCTCGACCGGGTAGGTCCTCACCCTCACGCTCTTGTTCCCGACGATCGGAGAGTCCCGGCCGTCGACCAGGGCGGCCCGCAGGCTGCCGTCGGCCAGGTCGTAGGTCCATCCGTGGTACGCACACGAGATGGTGCCGGCGAACCAGCATTTGCCCATCGACAGGGGCACGCCGCGGTGGGCGCAGCGGTCGTCGAGGGCGAACGCCTTCCCATCGTGGCGGATCAGGAACAGCCGCTCGCCGCAGATCGTCACCGGCACCGGCTTGCGGCCGACGCGCTTGGAGAAGGCGACCGGGTACCAGTAGTTCTGAAGGCCCTCGGATGCGGCCCGGTAGCGGGGCCACCGCTTGTAGGCATGGTCCCCGCTCGCCGAGTACCGCTCCTCGTGGGCACTGCCAGCCGATGCCATCGCCGCCATCCTTGCACCTGCTTCCGCCGGTGGCTGATTCGGACGGGTAGTCGAAGTGTGGCTACGGTATACAGACGGCCCAAGTCGCAGGGCCAGCGATGGCCCGACGAGGGAGGCAGCGCGTTGCTTCGATGGCTTGCCAAGCGCATCATCGCCGCCGCCCTCGTCGTGTTCGTGGTCACCTCCCTGGTGTTCGTGGTCACCCACGTCTTCACCGACCCGGCCACGGTGTCGCTGCCGCTGGAGGCCAGCCAGGAGGACCGGGCCAGCCGCCGGGCCGCGCTCGGCCTGGACCGGCCTCTGAGCGTCCAGTACTGGGACTTCCTGTCAGGCCTGGTGGTGGGCGACCTCGGCGAGTCCTTCTTTCAGACCCAGCCGGCCTCGAAGCTCGTGTTCGAGCGGCTGCCGGCCACCCTCAGGCTGGTGGCCGGGGCCACCGCGGTGACCGTGCTGATGGGCGCGCCCATGGGAATGCTGGCCGCGTGGTGGGAGCGCCGCTTCGCCGACCACGCGGTGCTCGGCTTCTCGATGGCTTCGATCAGCGCCCCGCCGTTCTGGATCGGCTACCTGCTCATCATCGTGATCGCGGCGCAGCTCCGCTGGGTGCCGACGTTCGGCTCGAGCGGGTTCAAGTCTCTCATCCTCCCGTCGTTCGCCATCGGCCTGGCCAGCGCCGGTCGGCTGGCCCAGATGACCCGCCGTGGCATCGTGGAGGAGCTGCGAAAACCGTACGCAGTCACCGCGATGTCGAGGGGCTTCTCCCGGTCCTACACGATCGTGCACCACACCTTCCGCAACGTGGCCTCGGGCTTCGTGACTATGACCGGCTGGGAGGTGACCCGGATGTTCACCGGCTACACGGTGGTGATCGAGGTGGTGTTCTCCTGGCCCGGCGTGGGCCGCCTGGCCGTCGACGCCATCTTCGACCGGGACCTGATCCTGGTGCAGGCCGCGGTGGTGGTGTTGGCCACCATGGTGGTGCTGACCAACCTGCTGGTGGACATCGCCCGCCGGCTGATCGACCCGCGGGTGGACCTGGCATGACCGCGGTGGAGAACCCGATGGACCCGGCCGACGGCGCAGGCACGGGCGACGCGGCGCCGCCCGAGAGCGTGACCGTCATGGCCGAACTGCGGTCGCATCTCTGGAAGTCGAAGGCGGGCATATCGGGGATCGTCATCTGCTCGCTGTTCGTCCTCGCGGCCGTGGCGGGACCGTGGCTGCCGCTCATCAAGGATCCCACCAAGCAGAGCCTGCCCGACAGGCTCACGCCCCCGGTGGGCTGGGGCGGAACTTGGGCCCACCCCCTCGGCACCGACCAGCTCGGACGTGACATCCTGGCCCGCCTCATCGACGGAGCCCGTATCTCGCTGTTGGTGAGCGTTACCGCGGTCATCATCGCGGCCGTCCTCGGCACCGTCCTAGGGCTCATCGCGGGCTACATGGGCGGGAAGATCGACACCCTCATAGTCTCGGCTGCCGACGTGCAGATGGCTTTCCCGGGCGTGCTGGCCGGCCTGATCCTGGTGGCCGCATTCGGGCCGAGCGTGTGGCTGGTCATCATCGTCATCGCCATATCCAGCTGGATGGTTTTCACCCGGGTCGGGCGGGGTCTCGTGTTCACCCTCAAGACCTCGCTGTACGTGGAGGCGTCGGAGTTGGCGGGCGCGTCGTCGCGCCGGATCATGTGGCGGCACCTGCTGCCCAACCTGGTCAGCTCGCTCATCACGCTGTGCGTGCTGGAGCTGGCCGCAGCCATCCTGTCGGAGTCGGCGTTCGCCTTCCTCGGCTTCGGGGTGCAGCCGCCTCGCTCGTCGTGGGGGCTGATGATCCAGCAGGGCCGCAACTACGTCACCGGCGACGGCTGGTGGATCGTCACCTTCGCGGGCATGGCCATCGCCATCGTGGTGCTGGGCGTGAACCTGCTGTCGCTGTGGCTGCAGTCATTCAACGACGTGGCCGAGCGAGAGCAGATCGTCCTCGAGAGGCCGGGCGGCTAGGAATGAGCGCGACCGGCGGAGACGGCCGCACCGAGCGCCTACTGGAGGTCAAGGACCTGACTGTGGGGTTCCCCACCCGCGACGGCACGGTGCTGGGCGTGGACGGCCTGACCCTCAACGTCGGCTCCCACGAGCGCCTCGGCGTGGTGGGCGAGTCGGGCTCGGGCAAGAGCGTCATGGGCCTGGCCATCCTGGGCATGGTCCTGCCGCCGGGTCGCATCATGGGGGGCTCGGTGCGCTGGAAGGGCGAGAACGTGCTCGACGAGGCGGTGGCCAACCGGGTGCGGGGCCGGGAGATCGCCATGATCTTCCAGGACCCGATGGTGTCGCTCAACCCGCTCAAGACGGTGGGCGCGCAACTGCGGGAGCTGCTGCAGCGCAGGGTCGGGCTGCAGGGGCGCGCCATAAAGCAGCGCTCGCTGGAGCTGCTCGACATGGTGGGGATCGCCAACCCCGGCGACCGGCTCAAGTCCTACGCGTTCGAGCTGTCGGGAGGGATGCGCCAGCGGGTGATGATCGCCACCGCCCTGGCCTGCGACCCGACGCTGCTGATCGCGGATGAGCCCACCACCGGGCTCGACGTGACCATCCAGGACCAGATCCTCACCCTGCTGCACAACCTGTCCACCGAGCTCGGCGTGTCGGTGCTGATGATCACCCATGACCTGGGGGTGGTAGCCCAGTTCTGCGACCGGGTGCAGGTGATGTACGCGGGCCGCATCGTAGAGCGGGCCCCCATCGCCCAGATGTTCGCCGATCCCCAGCACCCCTACTCTGGTGGCCTGCTGCGGTCGGTGCCGCGAGTGGACCGGGCCGCCACCGAGCTGGCCGGCATACCGGGCGAGCCGCTCGACCGGGCCCAGTTCCCGCCGGGCTGCGCTTTCGAGCCCCGCTGCGGCGAAGCGCACGACACCTGCCGGGGGGCGCCGCCGCCGCTGGTCAAGATCGCCGAGCGGCGCTGGGTGGCCTGCTACAACCGCCCCGGGGAGGCCGGGGAGACGTCGACATGAACGAGCCGGTTGTGCCGCTGGTCGAGAGCCGCGACGTCAGCGTCCACTTCAGCCGCTGGGTGGGCAGCCGCCGGCGGACGGTGTACGCGTTGGACGACTTCAGCATCGCGGTGGCGCCCGGCGAGACCGTCGGCCTGGTGGGCGAGTCGGGCTGCGGCAAGTCCACCGCGGGCCGGGCTCTGCTCGGGGCGGTGAAGCTCACCAAGGGCCAGGTGCTCTTCGAGGGCAGGGACGTGACCAACCTGAGCCGGCGCAACTGGCGAGCCATGCGCAAGCAGGTCCAGATGATCTTCCAGGACCCCTACTCGGCGCTCAACCCGAAGCTCAAGGTGGGCGAGAGCATCGCCGAGCCGTTCCTGGTGCACACCCGCAAGCGGGGCAAGGAACTCGAGGCGGCGGTGGCCGAGCTACTGGAGACGGTGGGCATGACCGCCAGCGCGGCCGACAAGTACCCCCACGCCTTCTCCGGCGGCCAGCGCCAGCGCATCGTGATCGCCCGAGCCCTCGCGCTCCATCCCGGGTTCGTGGTGGCCGACGAGGCCACCGCGGCCCTCGACGTGTCGATCCAGGCCCAGATCGTCAACCTGCTGGTCGAGCTCAAAGAGAGCGTCGGCCTGTCCTACCTGTTCATCTCCCACAACCTGGCGGTGGTGCGCCACGTTTCGGACCGGGTGGCCATCATGTACCTCGGCCACCTGATGGAGATCGGCAGCCACCACGACATCTACGAGAACCCGACCCATCCCTACTCCCAGGCCCTGCTGTCGGCGGTGCCGGTGCCCGACCCCACCACCCGGGGCGACCACGAGCCCCTCAAGGGCGACCTTCCCAGCCCGATGGACCCGCCCAAGGGCTGCCGGTTCAACACCCGCTGCCCGCTGGCGGTGGAGCAGTGCTTCGAGGAGCGCCCGCCGCTGCGGGAGCGCTCCAGCGGCCACCTGGTGGCCTGCTGGGTGAATTGAGCGAACCCGCGGCCAGCGGCCGTATGACGCCGCGCCAGGCGACCTTCGCGTACCTGTTCACGCTGTACTTCATCCTCGGCGGGGCCGAGACGATGATGTCGCCGCTGTTCCCGCTGGTGCAGCCCGACCTCAACATCAGCGAGAGCAACCTGGCCGCCATCCTGGCCGCGGTGTCGGCCGGCATCGCCTCGTTCAACATCCTCGGCGGCATCAGCAGCCGCTGGCTCACCGACCGGTCGCTGGTCCGGGCCTCAGCGGTGGCCCTGGCGGCCGGGATGGCGCTTTCGGCCGCGGCCGAGACGTTCTGGGTGCTGATCATCGGCCAGACCCTGCTGGGCGTTGCGTTCGGGATCTACTTCCCGCCGGGACTGGCCAGCGTGGCCCGCATGTACCGGGGAGCGGAAGGCAAGGCCATCGCGGTGTGGGGCCAGGCCTACTCGTTCGGCCTGGCCGCAGCCGCACTGAGCGTGTTCGCCGGGGAGGGCTGGCGCTGGGTGTTCGCCGGTTGCGCGATCCCCCCGTTGCTGGCCATCGTCTACGTGCCGCGATGGGTGGAAGCCGAACGGGACCCGGCGCCGGTGCCGTGGCTGGCCCAGCTCGTCGAGAACGCCCGCAAGCTGAACTACCGGCTGGCCTTCATGGCCAGCTTCGGCGGGGTGTCCATGCACTTCGTGGTGATCGGCTTCTCCCCGACATTCTTTGAGTCCCGGGGGGTGAACCTGTGGCTGGTGGGCCTGCTGCTGGCCGCGGGCCGGATCCTGTCGGCCCCGGTGAAGCTGGTGGGCGGGGCGCTGTACGACCGGCACGGAGGACCGTGGACGGCCAGGCTGATGACCACGACGACCTTCGCCTTCGGCCTGCCTCTGCTGCTGGCCCCGGCCAACGTGGGGGTGTGGATGCTGGTGCCGTTCGTGGGGATGGCGGTGTCGGTGCTGCCGGTGGCCAACGCCATGCTGGTGGCGGCCCTGCCGCCCCAGTCGGGCTGGGGGATCGGCACGTTCCGGGCCGCCCTGCTGGGCTCGGCCGCACTGCTGTCGGCGATCGTCAGCGGCCTGCTGACACTAGGAGCGCCGCTGCGGGTCCTGATGCTTATCTCGCTGGTCCTGCCCGCCCTGGTAGCCGCAGCCATGCACCGCGCCGTGGAGCCTGGGGCAACGGCCGGTCCGGGCTAGGCGGGCACCGGGCAGGCGGAGAGCTTGTAGGTGTTGAGGCGCTTGCGCAGGGTGTAGAGCAGCAGCCCGACCGCCAGCAGGCCGATGAAGGGCTGCACCGGAGCCCACCACGACAGGGCGCCCGACACGCCCAGCAGGGCCACCACCGCCTGGTTGCAGACCGGGCAGCCCACCGCCAGGAACGACACGAACCCGCCCCAGACAGTGCGGGTGCCCTGGCGGTCGACGGTCACGGCCAGCTGCTCCGACACGGCCGTATCGGCCGGATCGGCCGGCTCGGGGCGGATGGCGAAGATCAACCCGATCAGGGACGAGGTGACGGCCAGGATCACGTAGTCGATCCAGCGCACCTCCACCGGCCGGCCGAAGATCGGGGTGTCGATCAGGTCCGACGGCACCGCGATCAGCACCGCGGCCACCGCGGCGAACAGCACAGCCCGAGGCCACGTCGCCCGGGGCAGCTCCAGAACGTCCTGAATCACGCCTGAGACGCTACCGCCCCCGAAATTGATGACGAAACCGCCCGTGCAGGGCCCACAATCCGCATCAATTTCGGACGAGCGCTAGGTGACTTTGTCTATTACCCGGAAGGCGTAGTCGCGCTGCTCGTCCCCGAGGGTGGCCCGCACCCGGTAGCCGCCGGCCTTCGGGAACTGGACTATGCCGGTCACCACCAGGGGCGAGCGGCTGTCAGTGCCGGGCACCTTGCCGGGAGGGCGCCCGACCTCGATGTTGGCCTTGGCCTCCATCAGCTTGTGATGGCCGTCCTCGTCCTCGACGCGGATCAGCATCTCGTGGCGCTGGTTGGTCTCCGACCACGGGACCAGCACCGACAAGGCAATGGAGAAATGCTGGGGGCGGGGCTTCTTGCCCTCCTTGTAGGCCCGGGTGACCCGGTCCCACCCGGCGCCGCTCAGGTACAGCAGGCCGTTCTGCACCTCGGCGTGGTTCGCAAGGGTCAACATCTCGATCTCAGGCACCGCCCGCAGTCTAAGCAACCATCTTGAGGCGCTGATCCCCGGCGAACGGTCGTCCCGGCGAACGGAGGGCGCTTTCACCGAGCTCCGACGTGGCCTCACCGGGCTTCGCCCTAAGATTCGGCCAGTCGGACTCGGTGCGCCCCCTCCACCGCCTGTCGGGTCGCGCTGGTGCCGCAGGCCCGCTGCGACCGGCTAGGCCGGGGGGTGGCGACGAGTCAGATGACCGACGAATAGGGCGAAGCCCGTGTCGGTCATCTCGGCTCGGCGACAGGACCCGCCGGCCGGGAGGAGCTCGGCGATAGCGCCCTCCACCGCCGGGAGGGTCGTCTATTGGTCGTCGGCGGGGGTGAGGCCGAGGCGTTGGGCTAGGCCTATGCGCTGGAGCTTGCCGGTTGGGCCCTTGGGGAGCTCGTCCAGCACTAGGACCCGGCGGGGCACCTTGAACGCGGCCAGCGACTTCGAAAGGAACCGGCGCAGCTCGCGTTCGTCGACATCGGCTCCATCGGCGGCCACCACCGCGGCGGCCACCTCCTCGCCGAGCTTGGGATGGGGCATGGCGAACGTCACCGCCTGGGCGACCGACGGGTGGCGCAGCAGGGCCTCGTCCACCTCCAGCGGGGACACCTTCTCGCCGCCCCGGTTGATCTGCTCCTTGAGCCTCCCGGTGAGGAACAGGTAGCCGTCGTCGTCGAGGAAGCCCTCGTCGCCGGTGCGGAACCAGCCGTCGGTGAAGGCGGCCGCGTTGGCTTCGGGGTTGTTCTCGTAGCCGTCGATCACCGTCGGGCCCTTGATGGATACCTCGCCCCGCTCCCCCGGTGCCAGGACCCGGTTGTCGCGGTCGAGCACGGCCACCTCGATGCCGGTGGCGACCCCTACCGACCGGGGCTTGGCCACCGCCGGCGGCAGGGGGTTGGCGCACATCTGGTGGGTGGCCTCGGTCATGCCGTAGGCCTCGATCACCGGCGCGGCGAACAGCTCGCCCAGCTCCCGCAGCACCGGTTCAGGCAGCGACGCCGACGAGGAGCGCACGAACCGCAGGGCCGCGGCCCGGGCCGCGTCGCGGTGACGGGACGACCGTGCGATCACCATCTGGTGCATGGTTGGCACCGCGGTGTAGTAGGTGGGGCGCAGCTCGGAGAGTTGGGCGAAGAACCGGAAGGCGTCGAAGCCCTCGGTGCAGGCCACCGACCCACCGGCCGACAGCGGGGCCAGCAGCCCGGCCAGCAGCCCGTGAATGTGGAACAGCGGCATCACCTGCAACGACCGGTCAGCAGCGGTGAGAGCCAGCGACTCGGCAATGCCGCAAGCGGAGCGGGCCAGGTTCCGTTGGCGCAGCGGCACGATCTTGGGCCTAGACGTGGTCCCGGAGGTGTGCAGAACCAGGGCCACGTCGTCGGGGGACGGCCCGTTCGGGGCCGAGGGCTCGGGGGCAGGCGAGGAGGCGATCAGGTCGATCAAGCCCGAGCCGCCTGAAGCCGAACCGGTCAGCGCCACCGGCAGCACCCCGGCGTCGGCGGAGCGGGCTGCGTCGCGGGCATCCGAGCCAGACTCGTCGGGGCGGGTGATGAGCGCCCTGGCGCCCAGGTCGTCGAGGTAGAAGCGCAGCTCCTCGGTGCGGTACTTGGGGTTGAGCGGTGCGGCGCAGCCGGCGCAGGCCGCGGCCAGGAAGGCGATGGCCATCTCCGGACCGTTGGGAACCACGATGGCGATGCGGTCGTCGGCTTGCAGTCCCAGAGCCCTCAGCCGGCCGGCGAGCCGGTCCACCTCGGCTCGCAGCCCGCCGTGGGTGAGCACCGCGCCGTCAGGGGTGACGATGGCCGGGTCACGGTCGGCCCCCGCGTCGAGCAGGCCTCGCAGAGTCGCCGGATGAGTCATGTGCCCGAGGCCAGGCGGTGGTTGAGCAGGGAGGTGAGACCGTAGACGGTGCTGATGGCGGGGGTGGGCACGCCGGTCAGCTCACCAAGCTCGACGAACACGCCGACCAGCGGATCGAGCTCAAGGGGGCGACCGGCCTCGGCGTCCTGGAGCATCGATGTCTTGTGCTCGCCGACGGCCTCGGCCCCGTCGATGCGACGCTCGACGCTGATCCGGATGCTCACCCCGAGAGCCTCAGCGATCTGGCCGGCCTCGGTCATCATCTGCGCGGCCAGGCTCCGGGTGGCCGGCGTGCGGCAGATCCCGGCCAGCGTCGCGCCGGTCAGGGCGCTGATCGGGTTGAAGGCCAGGTTCCCCCAGGCCTTCACCCACAGGACCGACCGGATGTCGGTCAGAACCCTGGACTTGAACCCGGCCGACGCCAGAGCGCCTGCCAGCTCCCTCGCCCGGTTGGACTTGGTGCCGTCGAGTTCGCCCACCGGGAAGCGGTCGCCCTCGACGTGGGTGATCACGCCGGGTGCGGTCTTCTCCGCGGCCGGGTAGGCGATGCAGGCTACGATCCTTTCAGCCGGCACCGTGGCCGCGATGGCGCCATCGGGGTCCAGGGCCTTGAGCCGGTGCCCGTCGTGGGGGCCGCCGTGGCGCTCGAAGTACCACCACCCGATGCCGTTCTGGACCGGCACGACCGTGGTGTGGTCGTCGAACAGTGCCCCGAGCTGGTGGGCGACCGCCGCGATCTGGTGGGCCTTGAGGGCCAGGATCACGGTGTCGTGGGTCCCCAGGGCTCCGAAGTCGTCCGACGCCTCTATCCCGGCCGCCACCGTCGTGGACCCGTCCAACTCCACCAGCCTCAGCCCGTGTTGCCGGATGGCGTCGAGGTGGTCGCCCCGGGCGATGACGCTCACATCGTTACCGTCGGCCGACAGGCGGGCGGCCAGCATCCCCCCGATCGCCCCCGCGCCCACAACGCAAATCCGCACGGCGACAGTGTGCCAGCGCCGCAACGCCAAGCGGTATACCGCCTCCCGGCGGCACGCGCCGGCGCCGAGGCCCTGGGGGGAGACCTCGGCGCCATTGGGGCTGGAGTGATCTCAGGATCGCAGGTGCAGGTAAGAAGTCCGCGAGAACTGCCTTCCCGGCGAACGGAGGGCGCTTCCAGCGAGCTCCGACTGGCCTCACCGGGCTTCGCCCTAAGATTCGGCCGGTCGGACTCGCTGCGCCCCCTCCGCCCGCCTATCTGGTCACGCCGGCGCCGGTTAGATGACGGGCCAGCGGGGTTTCGCGTATTGGGATAGGCCGGTGCGGTCGGCGGCGGCTTTGGCGGCTTCGCGGCCTCGGGCCATGATGGCTCGGGCGTCCAGGTTCACGAACTCGCCGGACTCGACGATCACCTTGCCGTCGATGACGACGGTGTCGACCGAGTCGCCGCTGACTCCGTGGCCAAGGTTCGACAGCGGGTTGTGCAGCGGCACCCACTCGGGCCGGTCAAGGTCGAACAGCAGGAAGTCGGCCCGCTTGCCCGCCTCCAACGAGCCGATCTGGTCGTCCCACAGCACCGAGCGGGCACCGTCAATGGTGAGGTGCTCCAGGATGGTCTCGGCCGGCATCAGCGAGGCGTCCTCGAAGATGTCGCGGTACACCCGGAAGTACTGGGCGATGCGCAGGATGTCGGTGGTGTGCGAGCAGGCGCCGATGTCGGTGCCCACCCCCACGGTCACGCCCCGCTCCAGCAGCTTTAGGTGGGTGGCCCGCTGCAGCCCGCCCCAGCCGAACACGGCGCTGGCGGTGGGGCACATCGACACCTTGACATCGCGCTCGGCCAGCAGGTCGCACTCGTCGTCGGTGAGGAAGTGGCAGTGGACCAGCTGCACGTTGGGGCCCAGCACGCCGTTGCGCTCGTAGCGGGCGATGGGGCGCTCGCCGTCGAACACCCGCTGGTGGTGCTCCACCGAGTCGCGATTGGAGATCATGTGGGACACGATGCCGGTGCCGTGCTCGGCGGCCAGTTCAGCGATCGACCGGCACAGGCGGTCCGACACCATCCGCTCGGTGCGCAGCGAGAACCAGGGCCGCACCCGGCCGCCGGCCGCACCCGTGTGGGACTCCACGAAGGCCAGCCCGTCGGCGATGGCCTCGTCGGTGGTGGAGTCGAACGTGCCAGGCATGGCCCTGCCCCCGGCCATGTCGGTGAGCGAGCGGGCCAGCACCGCCCGGCAACCGATCTCGTCGGCGGCCCGGACCGAGTTCTCCGGATTCTGCGAGCCCGGGTCGCACACCGTGGTGGTGCCGTGGCGGACCGACTCCAGCAGCGCGCACATGGCGGCCAGGTAGGCCTCCTCGTCGGTGACACCGGCCTCCATCGGGTAGCAGCGGTCGTGGAGGAACACCTTGAGGGACACGTCGTCGCCGAGGCCCCGCACGAAGAAGGGGGCCAGGTGCTGGTGGTTGTCGATGAAGCCGGGGGTGATCAGCCGGCCGCGGGCGTCGATGGTGCGGGTCGCCTCCCGGTAGCCGGCGGCCTCCACATCGGCAGCGGGGCCGACCGCTTTGATCTCGCCGCCGTCGACGGCCACCGAGCCGTCGCGCACCATGCGGCGCTCGGGGTCCATGGTGATGAGCCAGTCGGCGTTACGAACCAGCAAATCGATCATCCTGCTCGGCCTCTCAACTCGTAGGCGTAGTGGCTCAAGCCGGCCTCCATGTCGAAGGTGGGCTTCCAGCCCAGTCCGGCCTCGGTGTGGGACAGGTCGAGCGGGTCGCCGGCCGACACCGCCGGAGGCGCTCCCGGGATCACCTGCACCTTGAGGTCTCCGACGATCCGCCGGGCGGCCGCCACCAGATCGTCGAAGGAGGTGATGGTGCCGGTGCCGATGTTGAAGACGGGCTTGTCCGGCAAGTCCACGGTGGCGGCCATGTCGACGGCCCGGCCCACGTCGAGGTCGTACACGTACTCGAAGTCCATGGTGTGCTCCTGCTTGACGAAGGCGGTCTGCCCCGCCAGGCCGGCCTCGAGCAGGGCCTGGATCTTGGACCCGAAGGATCCCCCCTCGAAGTGCCCGTAGCCGTAGGCGTTGGCCGGCCGCAGGATGGCCAGCTCGAAGCCGAACTCCTTCTGGTAGCTCTCGGCGGCCAGCTCCTTGATGACCTTCGAGTTGCCGTAGGCCCGTCCCGGCCCCCGGGGCGCGTCCTCGGTGATGGGCGCCCCCCGGGCCCGGCGGCGGTCGTACACCGCGAAGCTGCTGACGTGCACCAGCCGGCGCACCCGGGCGAGCCGCACCGCCTCCAGGACGTTGATCGTGCCGGTGACGTTGACCTCGAGCCCGGTGTAGAGCGGACGCGACACGCTGTCGCCGATCAGCCCGGCGGTGTGCACGACCGTCTCCACCTTGTGCTCCCGCATGGCCGTAGTCACCGCCGACAGGTCGCGGATGTCGGCCTTCACGGTGGGGATGTCGGCCGCGATCGGTCCGAGGCGTGCTCGCAGGTAGTCATCTCGGGACTGCAGGTCCAGGAATACGACCGGCTCTCCCCTCTGCAGGGCGCAACGGGCGAAGGACGTGCCCACCAGCCCGGTCCCGGTCACCAGTGTGGTCATGCCTCTGACACCTCGAACTCTCCGCTGATCTCGACGGGCTGCTGGCGGGGCAGGCTGGCCATGCCGACCGCGGCCCGGGCGTGGCGGCCGCGCTCGGGGCCGAACAGCTCGAAGAACAGGTCGGAAGCGCCGTCGACGACCCTCGGCATGAGCTCGAAGTCGGGGGTGGAGTTCACCATCCCCATCAGCCGCACCACCCTCCGGACCCGGTCTAGGTCGCCCAGCTCGGCCCGCAGGGTGGCCAGGATGGACAGCCCGCAGGCCTGGGCCACCTCGTAGCCCTGCTCGACAGTGAGCTCGGCGCCGAGCTTGCCCCGGCGCACGATGTCCATGCCGGGATGGTGCGGACCGTGGCCCGACACGAACATCACATTGCCAACCCGGACGCAGCCCTGCCGGTTGGCGCTGGGGAACTGCCGGGGCTCGGGCAGCGTGAGCCCCATGGCGGCCAGCCGGGCCTCGATCCCGCCGGTGGTCACAGGATCTCCGCGGCCTCGCGCACGCTGGAGATCAGCGACGCTCTCAACAGGAACTCCCGGGCCAGGACAGGATCGTCGGCGGCCCGGCGCAGCTCGTCGCGGTTGCGGCGCCGCACCTCCGGGTCGGCCTCGGCCATCAGCTTCTTGTTGCGGATGGTGATGGCCTGCACATGGGCGACAGCCACGTGGCGGCGCTGGCGGACATAGCGGTCGAGCACCTCGTCGCCGGCCTCGCCCCGCAGCACCGACGACAGCTTGGCAGCCAGGTTCACGGCGTCGTGTATGCCGCTGTTCATGCCCATGGCGCCGATGGGGCTGTTGACGTGGGCCGCGTCGCCGGCCAGCAGCACCCGCCCGTCCCGGAACGTCTCGGCCACCCGCTGATGCACGGTGTAGAGCGACTTGGACACCACCTCGTAGGGCTCCCCGGTGGGATGGAACCTCTGGAGTCCGGCCTCTATGACGTCGTCGTCGAGGAGCGCTTCGGGGTCGGCGTTCACATCGGCGGGCAGCACCACCCGCCACAGGTCGGTCCACCGGAACAGGTTGGCCCACTCGACCGGGTCGAGGATGTAGTTGCGATAGCCATAGGGCAGGATCGAGTCGAAGTCGAACAGCACGCTCAGCGTCATGGTGCGGTCCGGGAAGGCGAACCCCTCGAAGTCGATGCCGAGCTGCTTGCGGACAACGCTGTGGGCGCCCTCGCAACCCACCAGGTGGGTGCCCTGCAGTTCCTGGTGCTCGCCGTCGGCGGTCTCGACGGCCGCGGTCACCGAATCGGACTCCTGGCGGAAGCCGACGAGCTCGGTGCCGGTGCGGATCTCGATCAGGTCGTCGCTGGAGGCCATCTTGAGCGCCTCCTCCACCAGTTTGAGGCGGTCGCACTGCAACGCGTAGGGGAAGCGGGTGTCGCCGGCCAGCACGCCGTGGTCGAACACTGCGATGGGCTCGGGGGCGCCCCGGTCCCAGTAGTGGACGAGGGGGGCGACGATGCCGCGGGGTTCGAGGCGCTCGTAGAGGCCGATGTCGTCGAGCATCTCCAGGGTGGCCGCATGGATGGTTCCAGCCCGCCGGACCTGATCGAGCAGGTCCACCAGCTTCTCGACCACCACCACCCGGTGGCCGCGCCGGGCCAGGCACAGGGCCAGCACCAGACCCACCGGTCCGGCGCCGGCGACCAGCACCCGGTTGTCAGCTCGTGTCACCGGAATCTGCCGATTCGGCTCCCTCGGGATCCCGCAGCGCACCGATCCAGCCCGACGTGGTGAGATCGAAGATCAGCCCGTCGGGCGAGCGGTACTTGACCTCGTAGTAGCGGTTGGGCTCGTCGGGCCGCCGGCCCCTCAGATGCTCGGCCCCGGCCGCCTCCACCTGTTCGGAGGCATCGTCGAGATCGTCCACCCACATCCCGAAGTGGTAGAGCCCGTAGAAGGGCTCCGAGCTGTCGCCAGCCTCAGTGACCCCGACAACGGGGTCACCGCCGAAGTGAAGCAGGGCCACGTTCATCACGCCGTCGGTCATGTACACGCCGCGTCCGGCGTCGCCGGCCTTGGTCATGCCGAAGGCCTGCTCGAAGAACGCCTGGGCGGCAGCCACGTCGGGCACCGAGATGGCCAAGTGTCGGAGCCGGGCAGCCACGGCGACCGACTGTATACAACCCCCGCCTACGACATCTCATCAGCCAGCGCGAACTAACAAGAGCCACGCGTGAGTTGATGCCTGCATACATTCGGGTGCGGTGATCGGGCGACAGGGACAAGCAGCGGTGGCGGCAGGGCACCCGCGGGCCACGGACACGGCGGTGGCGCTGCTGCGAGCCGGCGGATCGGCCGTCGACGCGGCCATCGCCGCCGATGCGGTGATGGGGGTGGTGGAGCCCACTGGCACCGGTGTCGGCGGCGACCTGATGGCCGTGGTGGCGACCCGCGAGGGAGTGGCGGTACTCAACGGAGCCGGCCTCTCGGGTCGGCGCACCGACCCGGAGTCGGTGCCCGACAACGGCCACGGCTTCGTGCCCTCGGTGGGAGGCTCTGCGGTGACCGTTCCGGGGACGGTGGCGGCCTGGGGTGACCTGCACGTCCGGTTCGGTCACCTGCCGTGGCCAGCCCTGTTCGCACCTGCCATCGAGGCGGCTAGCGACGGGGCGGCGGTAGGCGCAACCGGGAGTCGGTTGTGGGCGGGGTCCCGGAACCGGCTCGACGCCGCAGGCGAGGCCCTCTACTTCCCGGATGGCACGGCACCCGCACCGGGACAGCGCTGGCGCAACCCCGCCCTCGCCGCGGTCCTGGCCCAGATAGCCATGGACGGCCCCGAGACGCTCTACCGGGGCCCGCTGGCCCGAGCCATGGCCGATGCGACCGTCGCGGCGGGCGGAAGCCTGCTCACGGACGACCTCTCCGACCACGGCAGCCAGTGGGTGGCGCCGTTGCGAGCCGGCCTAGGCGACCACGAGTTGCTCACGGTGCCGCCCCCCTGCCAGGGCGTGGCAACGGCCTTGGCCGCCCAGTGGGTTCGCGACCGGGGACTCCTAGGCCTTATCGAAGGCGACGCAGGGGCCGGCGCCGCGGCGTCGATGGTCGAAGCCCTGGACCGGGCCTTCGCAGTGGCCCTCGACTGCCTGGCCGATCCGACCAAGGCCGATGTGCCCAGCTACGGCGAGATGCGAGCCCGGCTCAGTTCCGCTCCGACGCACGGTCCGATGCCGCTGGGGCCGGGCACGGTGTTCACGGTGGTGTTCACCCCGGAGCAGGCGGTGGTGCTCACGTCCAGCGTGTGCGACCGGTTCGGCTCGGGGGTGACCGTGGCTGAGGGGGGTTTCGTGCTGCAGAGCCGGGGCCGGGGCTTCTCCACCGACCTGAGCCACCCCAACGCGGTAGCGCCGGCCAAGCGCCCCTACCACACGATCGTGCCCACCCTGGTCCTGGAACAGGGACGCCCCATGCTCGGCATGGGCGTCGTGGGCGGCATCATGCAGCCCCAGGGACAGCTCCAGATCCTGCACCGGGTGCTAGGCGGCGCCGACCTGGCGACCGCGGTCGAAGCCGGCCGGTTCCGCCTGATCGGCGACGGCCAGGTCACCACCGAGACCACCCTCGAGCCCGCCTGGCGAACCGCGATCGGCCAAGCCGGCTACGAGCTCGTCGACACCGCCGACGTCATAGGCGGCTTCGGCGGCGCCCAAGCCGTCCTGAACAGCGACGACACCCTCACCGCGGCCGCCGACCCCCGCCGAGACGGCACCTCAGCCGTCATCACTCTGCCGGACTGATTGCCGCGGCTCGGCGACAGGACCCGCCGGCCGGAACAGCCCGGTCTGGGCTAGTGGAGGCTGTTGAGCCAGTCGATTACGTGGTCTAGGGGGGCCACGTCTGCGTACTTCATGTGCAGGTCGAGCAGGTTGACCTTGTGAGAGATCTGGCTCCGGTCGGCCACGCACTCGAAGGGGATGACCACGTCGAAGTTGTACTGGAAGGCGTCCACCGCGGTGGCCCGCACGCAGCCGCTGGTGGTCATGCCGGTGACGACGACGGTGTCGACCTTGTCGTACACGAGCAGGGCGGCCAGCTCGGTGCCGAAGAACCCGCTCGGCTTGTGGTGCTTGCACACCACCAGCTCGCCCGGCTTGGGAGCCAGTTCGTCCACGATCACATCGCCCGGTGGCAGGTCCGGGTCCGGTAGGCGGCGGCCCACCGTCTTCCAGCGGCCCTTCTGAGATGGTGCCGCCGAGTGGGTGGGATCCTCGTACATCTTGGTGAAGTACACCGGGTAGCCGAGCCGGCGCACCTCGGCCAGCAGCCGGGCGTTGGCGTCGACCGCAGGCCATCCCGTCTGGGAGTGGCCGGTGGGCCAACGGCCGTCCACGAAGGCCAGCGTCATGTCCACGACGATCAACGCTGGCGACGTGCCCGCGCTGATGGCACGGAACTCGTCGCCGCTGAAGCTGTCCCCGTAGCCGGCCGCGAGGTACCGGGCTATGTCGTCGGGGGGTATGGCGTCGTTCCAGGGATACACAGCGCCGGTGTCCCCCACTAGTAGCCGTCCGGCCGACAGGCCCCTGGAGAAGCCCACGAGGGAGCACGACCGGATTTCATCTGGTCGTGCTCCCTCGCAGGTGGAGGGGATCTGTCAGTCCTGGGAGGTCAGTTCAGCGTCATGTCCTCCACACGGGCGGTGTCGTCGTAGCGCGGGATCCACGACAGGTTCGCCGCGCCGCCGTTGACGCTGAGATAGGTCAGCACCGGCAGGATGCCGATGTTCTCGCAGTTGTAGGCCATGATCTCGTGGTACATGTCCTCCCGCACTGCCGGGTCGAGCTCCTGAGCGGCGGCTCCGAGCATGCCCTCAAGTACAGGGTCGAGGTAGGACGAGACGATTGTGTTCCCGATGTAGGAACCGAGTCGGGCGCCGTCCTGCAGCTCGTTGGACGACGACGACAGGAAGATGTCACCGCGCGTCGGCCCGGGCTGACCCTCGGCCGGGTTCGGATACGTGAGGAACTCCTGGTCGAGCCAGACCTCCCACGACTGCAACTCGTAGTCGATGTTCAGGCCCACAGCCGTCATGTCGGCAAAGATGGCCTCGGAGAGCTCGTCGAACTTGGTCCAGCGAGTGCCGTTGGCCCAGAAGGTGATGGGCTCACCCTGGTACCCGGAGTCGGCGACGATTTGCGCAGCCAGGTCCGGGTCGTAGGGCCGGTCGGTGATGTCGGGATTGTGGCCGAACACGCCGGAGCCGAAGATGTGGCAGTTGGGCCGGCTGGCCTGGCCCTCGTAGATGAACTCGACGTAGTCGTCCACATTCATGGCGTGGGCGATGGCCACCCGCAACTCGGGATAGTCAGCCAGCGGACCGTCGAAGTTCTTCAGCCGAAGGTACGGGTACTCGATGCCCTCGTCACGCACGAACAGCTTGGGCACGTCGCCCGCAGAGTCGGACGACAATCCCAGCGCGAGGTGAACCTCGCCGGCCTGCACGGCCGCCACTCGGGCCTGCTCGTCGGGCAGGAACACGAACCTCACTTCGTCGATCTCGGGCTCCGGACCCCAGTAATCCGTGTTGCGGGTAAGAGTCAGGTAATCACCCGAAGACCACTCCACGAACTTGTAGGGGCCGGTTCCGTCGGCGTTGTTGGCAAGGCCCTCAACAGTGGCGCTGGCCGGCACCATCTGCACCATGTAGAGCCGGGCCGGCAGCACCGGGTCGGGGTTCGCGGTGTTGACGCGGACGGTGTAGTCGTCCACGATGTCCACACCCGTGATCCCCTCTACTTGCTCTCTGAGGTCGGAACTCAGCTCATCGTCATAGATGACCCGCTCGAAGGAGTGCTTGACCGCCGCCGCGTTGAACGCCTCACCGCTGTGGAAGCTGATGCCGCGACGCAGCTTGAGCTCCCAAGTGGTGTCGTCGACCCGCCTCGGAAGCGACGCAGCCAGCCTCGGGACGAAGATCGACGGGTCCACGAGGTCACGCTCGATGAGGCGCTCGTAGACGTTCTCCATGGTGCGGCGCATTGCGCCGTCCTGGTAGTGGGGATCCAGCTTGTTCGGCTGGCCCGGAGAGGCGATGACGATGGACTCGGGCGCCTCGGCGGCCATCATGGCCTCCTCCGCGGCAGCGGACGCGGCGGCAGCAGCCTCCTCGGCAGCCGCAGCAGCCGCGGCGGTCTCCTCGGCCTCAGCCATAGCCGCAGCCTCAGCAGCCTGGGCGGCCTCCAGAGCAGCCTGGAGCTCGGCCACGGCCGCAGAGTCTCCCTCGGCCTCGGCCATGGCATCAGCCAGAGCCGCCTCCGCGGCGGCCGCTTCAGCCGCAGCCTCTTCAGCCGCAGCGGCAGCCGCGCCGGCCTCGGCCTGGGCCGCTGCCGCTTCGGCCTCGGCAGCCGCCGCCTCAGCCTCGGCCGCTTGGAGAGCGGCGGCATCTGCTGCGCTGGTGTCAGGGGCGGCCGGTTCGTCGTCGTCGCCGCACGCGGCGGCGACAAGCGTGAAGACGAGCAGGGCGGCGATCAGCCGCTGCATGAAAGTGAACTTTTTGAACATCTGGTGGCGTCCCCTCCAGTGGTTCCGTGGATATTCGACGGCTGCAACACCTCTTTTGCGGCCGATCCGGGCAACGGTAGACCGCATCGGCACAGCCCGCAAATTGTTGTATACAAAAGTCGCGACGGTACCCAACGGCTACCGCTGCGGGCGCCACGCCCGGCTGTCGCTGAACACCGCCGCAGGGGCAATGAGGACCGTGGTCGCCACCAGCACCGCGGGCCCGAGGCCCAGCACCAGCAGGGCGGCCACGCCGAAGGGAGCGCTGGAGAGGGTCAGCCCGCGGGCAACGCCGACGAGGGTCACCGCATCACCGGTCAATTCGGGCTGCACCGTCTCGCTGATCGCGGTGATGGCCAGAACCTGTATGAGGCCGGTGGCCACACCGCCGGCGACGAGGGCGGCTGTGATCAGCGCGACGTGAAACTCGAAGCCCACGAGGGCGGTGGCCGCCAGGGTCACCGCGCACCAGCGGGCCACGCCGGGCGCGACGCGCGGACCCACTATGGGCACGGCCGCGTACCCGCCGATCGCGGCCGCACCGTTGGCCACCGCCACTACCACCCCGATGAGGAACTCGCTGCTGCCGGCCGCGTCGAGGCCTATGGGCACGTATGACCCCAGCAGTCCCCGCCAGGCTCCGACCGCGATGCTGGCCCACACCCCGACTTGCACGCCCCGATTCCGCAGGAGCTCCAGGTAGCCGTGTCCCCCCACCCGGGCGAAGGGCGGTGGCCGGTGCAGCATCAGCGTCGGGACGATGCTCACGAGAGCCACCGCCGCGGCCGTCGCGAAGGCGGCTTCGAAGGACCGCTCGGCGATGAAGCCTCCCAGTGCCGGGCCGATCAGCATGCCCACGGTGGCCGTCATGTTGAGGGTGGCGATCGCCTTGGGGGTGGGACGGAACGAGCGAACGATCTGCACCTGGTTGCCCGTCCAGAAGAAAGCCCGGGCCACGCCCTGGAGCGCGGCCGAGGCCACCAGCGCGGCCATTCCCGGCGACAGGACCAGCAGTCCGACGGCCACACACTTCAACACGGCCGCCGCGGTGATCACGTTGGCATTGGACACGACCCGCATCAGGGATCCGAGTTGCCAACGGGTGAGCACCTGGACCGCGGCCGACAGCCCGATGAGAACGCCGGCCATTGTCTTGGACCGGCCCTCGCCCACGACGAACAGCGGGTAGGCCACCAGGGTGATGCCGAGGCTCAGCGAGAAGAACAGCGCGCCGCTGTACTGGGCGAGGGCCTCCCGGCGCTCGGAAGCCGGACCGGAGACGCCGGAGGGTGCGCCGCCCGTCACCCGAAGGTCACTCGGCTATCACGCTGAGCGCGCTGGGGTGATGGCGACGCTTATGGCCTTGGACCGGGTGTGGCTCAAGATGTCGTCGACTAGTCCCAGTTCCTTGCCGATCCCGGACTGCTTCCAACCGCCGAAGGGCAGCCCCGGATAGCGCACCTCCACATCGTTGACCCACACGTAGCCGGCGTCGATGGACCGGGCCGCTCCGAGCGCCCGGTCGATGTCGCTGCTCCAGATGCTGGCCGTCAACCCGTAGGGCGTGTCGTTGGCCATGTCGACGGCGGCGGCCGCGTCGGTGAAGGACGTGACGGCCAGCACGGGACCGAATATCTCGGTCGAAGCGATGGTCGCGCCGTGGTCCACGCCGTCGAACACCGCGGGCCGGACGAACGCTCCCCGGGCGAGTTCGGGATCGTCGGGGGCGGTGCCGCCGGTCAGTAACCGCCCGCCGTCGGCTCTGCCCGCCTCGACGAAGCCGAGAATCCGGTCGCGGTGGGCGTGCGACACCATGCAGCCCATGTCGGCCGCCGGGTCGTCGGGCATGCCGATGCGGATCTGTTCGGTCGACTCGACGACCCGCTCGAGCACGGCGTCTCGCAAGTCCTCGTGGATCAGCAGCCGGCTGGTGGCGCCGCAGCTCTGGCCGCCGACGCGGGCGAAGTTCGAGCCCTTCACAACCGCGGCCGCCGCGCTGTCCGGGTCGACGTCGTCGAAGATCAGGATGGGGTTCTTGCCGCCCAGCTCGAGGGTGAGGCTCTTGAGCACCCCAGACGCGCCGGCGGCAGCCTGCACCGCCAGCCCGGTGCGGAGCGAGCCGGTGAACGACACCCGGGGCACGTCGGGATGGGTGACTAGGGCCTCGCCGGCGGCCGCGCCTCCGGGCACCACGTTGAACACCCCGTCGGGCAGCAGATCCGCGGCCAGCGAGGCGATCACCAGCGGCGACAGCGGAGTCTGCTCGGCCGGTTTGAGCACCACCGAGTTGCCGGCGGCCAGCGCGGGCGCGGCCTTCATGCAGGTGAACAAACTGGGATGGTTGTAGGCGCACAGCGCGGCCACCACGCCCCAGGGGGCGGGCTCGGTGAAGTGCAGCCCTGCGGGGGTGGCCGGGATGGTCCGCCCGTGCATTTCGGGAGCCACCCCGGCGATGGTCTGCAGAAACTTGCCCCCCTTGGCGGCGCTGGCCGCCATCGAGGCCACCGCGGTGCCGCTGTCGCGGGCGTCGAGCAGGCCGAGCCGCGGCGCGGCCTCGGCGACCCGCCGGCCCCACTCGGCCAGGCGGGCCGCCCTCTCGTGGACGCCCATGGCGGCCCATGCCGGTTGGGACCGGGCGGCCGCGGCCACGGCCCGGTCGATATCGGCCCCGGAAGCCTGGTGGACCCGGGCCAGTACCGAGCCCGTCGACGGGTTCACGTCGTCGCACACGGCGCCGGCCCCGTCCGACGACGCCACGGCGCGGCCGTCGATCCACATCGGCACATCGGCACCGGCCCCGCCCGAGGGCAGGTCGAGCAAGTCAGTGTGGGCTGTCATCTCGGGCACACGCGCCCGGCGGTCTCTGCGGTCAGGCTCAGGCTGCGGCCTCGTCAGCCGCGGGATACCACTGGCGGCCCTCCACGTACTGCAGCCACAGACCGTCCATGTAGAACCAGCGCTTCATGGCAGCGGCCCGCACCTGGTCGATCACCATCTGCTGGTCCCGCTCGTCGGCAGAGTGATTGATGATGATCTCGAAGCCGGCGTCGCCGTGCTCCACATCGGCCACGACGTGCAGGGTGAAGAACTCGATGTCGGCGTCGGTGAACCCGTAGACGTTGCGCAGCGGGTCGATCAGCGGCCGGTACAGATCCGGCACCTGCGACTCCAGCCCGATGGTCAGGGTGGCGATGCCCTCCAGCACGCTCCTCATCATCAGCGTGTTGATGATGAAGTCCTTGAGCGCGGCGGTGGTGGGCAGGTCGGGAGCCGAGCGCGACTCCTCGAAGGTCATTCCGAGAGCCATGCCGAAGCGGGCCAGCAGGTCGACGTGGCGCTCCTCGGGGTCCTCCTCCTCGTTGAGGTTCTCAAGCAGCAGCACCCGGGCGTCGTGCCAGTCGCACAGCCCATACATGATCCCGGAGTAACGGGAGGCGTTGCTCACGAAGTTGTAGTGCTGCTGGCAGTAGGCCCTCATAGCCGCGTTGGAGAGCTCGCCCTTGGCCCAGGTCTTGAAGAAGGGATGGTTCTTGGAGTGCCACTCGTCGCGGGCGGCTTCCAGAGCCTTGCGGTATTCGGCTGGTCCAAGCATCGGACGCCTTTCTGTTGTGGTTGGAGTCGGGTTCGGTTTAGGAGCGCAGGTACACGGTCTTGGTGCGGGTGAAGAACTCCAGCGACGACTCGCCGCCCTCGGCCCAGCCCGCCCCGGAGTGGCCGTAGCCCTCGAAGGGCACGTGGAACGGGACGCCGGTCAGCGGCGAGTTGACCTTGACGGTGCCCGCATGGGAGCCCTTCCAGAAGCGGCGAGCCACCGCCACGTCGCCGGTGACGATGCCGGAGGTGAGCCCGTAGGCGGTGGCGTTGGCCTTGGCCACGGCCTCGTCGATGTCGCTCACGGCCTCGAAGGTGACCACCGGACCGAAGATCTCATCGGTGGTGAGGGGACCGGTGTCGGGGTCCACCAGCACCGCCGGTGACACCCGCCCCTCGCGCCATCCGGCGGGCTCGGGCCGGACCACGTCGCGGGCCTCGTCGCCGGCCAGGGACACGTACTCCTCGACGCGGTCGGCCTCCCGGTCACTGACCAGGATCCCGAGCTCGTCGGGGCCCGACGTGTCGGTCATGGCGCGCACCTTGGCCGACAGCATGTCGAGGAGCTCGTCATATATGTCGGTGTGCACCAGCAACCGGCCGGCCGCGGTGCAGATCTGGCCGTTGTTGCGGAAGCTGGAGGCCGCGATGATGTCGACGGCCTTGGCAAGATCGGCGTCGGCCCACACCACGATGGTGTTCTTGCCGCCCAACTCGGCCTGGAACGGCACCTCCATGCGCAGCCGGCTGCGGATCGCCACCGCCGCCTCGTACGAGCCGGTCAGGCTCACGCCGTCGAGTTCGGGATCCGACAGCAGGGCCTCCTCGATGACCGAGCTGCGGCCGATGGCGGTCTGGACCAGACCGGGCGGCAGGCCGGCGTCGAGCAGGGTCACCGCGATCATCAGCCCGGTGATGCCCGCGTTGGTGGACGGCTTGAACACGACCGCATTGCCGGCGGCCAACGCAGCCGACAGCTTGCGGATCGGGATCGTGAACGGGAAGTTCCAGGGGGTGATCAGGGCCACCACCCCGAGCGGCTCGACGATGGTGAAAATGTCCTCGTCAAAATCCGTGCGGTAGGTAGTGCCCAGGCGCCGGTAGCCGAGCTCGGCGTAGTAGTCGAGCACGGCGGCTCCCTTGGCCACCTCGACGGTGGCCTCCGAGGCCGGCTTGCCCATGTCGGCGGAGATGATGGGAGCCAGTTCCTCAGCCCGCTGGCGGAACAACTCGGCGGCCCGGTGGAGCACCTCGGCCCGGGCTGCGGGGCCAGTGGCGCCCCAGGCGGGCGCCGCTTCGGCCGCTACCTGGTAGGCGATACGCACGTCTTCGGGACCGGCGCTGCGGACCACGGCCAGCACGCGACCGTCGCTGCGGCTGACCAGCTTCTGCTCGGGGCCCGTCCCCGGCCTGATGGCACCGTCGATCAGGATGCCGACCTCGTCGGTTTCGCCGCTGCCGTCAACGGTGATGCGGGCTGGTATCAGCGTCATGGACTGCCTCTTTGGGGAGTGCGCGCATCACCCGCGAGGCGAGCGCGCCGCGCACGACCGCGTCTTGTATACAGGTCGGTGTATACCCTAGGCCGACCGGTTCGAGACTTGCCAACGAGAGGAAGCAGCCACTTGCACGACCGCTCCGGATGGGGTCGAGCGGGCCGCGTGGGGAGTTCGGGGCCTACCGCCGGATTCGCCGCCCTGGTTGCGGCCTCTTTGCTGGTCACCACTGCGGCCAACCTCAGCCCGACGCTGGTGAGCGCCCTGGCCGTGCAGATCGAGGAGGACCTCGGCATCGGGGAGGCCGAGATCGGCATGACGGTCAGCGCCTTCTTCTTCGTGGGCATGTTGAGTTCGGTGCTGACCGGGCGGATGGTGGAACGCATCGGACCCGCCGCCGGGCTGCGCCTGGCGGCGGCGTTGGCCGGCGCCGTGCTGGTGGCCACCGGGACGCTGGGACGATCCTGGCCGGCGCTCCTCGTCTTTGTGGGGGTGTCGGGGCTGGCCAACGCTTGGGGCCAGCCGGCCGCCAACCTCTATGTGGCCCGGGGTGTGTCGAGCCGGCGCCAGGGTCTGGCCCTGGGCATCCAGAAGTCGGGCATCCCGACCGCGTCGCTGCTTGGGGGACTGGCCATCCCGACGGTGGGTTTGACCATTGGCTGGAGCTGGGCCTTCGTGCTGGGCGGCCTTATGGCCCTCGGCTTGTTGATGGGCGTTCCCGCGGTCGATCAGGCACCGCCCACAGTCCTCCGCGACGGGTCGCGACCGAGTCCGGGGGCCGGGCGCCGGCCCGACGTGCCCATGCGATTGCTGGTCGCGGTGGCCTGCTCCACTTGCCTGGCCGCCATGGGTTCGATGGCGCTGAGCACCTTCTTCGTGCTCTCAAGCGTCGAGAGCGGCTTCGATGAGGCCGTGGCCGGGATCCTGCTGATGGTCGGGAGCGTGGTCGGGATCGCGTCCAGGCTGGGCATGGGAGCCAGCGCGGACCGGGCATCCATGAGCCCTTTCACCATGCTGACCGCGGTGTTCGCGGTGGCATCGCTGGCCTTCGTCGGCCTGTCCACAGGGTCCAAGACAATGGTGCTGGTGGCGATGCCGTTCGCTTTCGCCACGTCGCTGGCGTGGCCCGGCCTGTTCCACCTGGCCACGGTGCGAGCCAACCCCTCGGCGCCGGGAGCGGCCACCGGCATCACCCTCACCGGCACCCTGGCCGGAGCGGTGAGCGGGCCGCTGCTGTTCGGCGTGCTGGTAGAGGCGACCAGCTACGGCTGGGGCTGGGGGCTGGCCGCGGTCACATCGGGGGCTGCTTCGGCGGTGATGGCCGTGGCCGGCCGGCTGATCGACAACCGGTCCGCCAGCTAAGAACATGCGCGGATAGGTGACAGCCCGTTGCGCCGCGACGGTGTCATTCCCGCTCTTGTTCGCTGCGCTCACGGGCCGCTCGGGCCACGGCCTCGCCCCGTATGCGCCGGATTCGCCCGCCTATCCGCTCGGCCTCTAGCCAACCGGGAAGCCGTAGAGGCGTTCGGCGTTGCCGGCCAGGATGGCCTGCTTGTCGGGGTCGGCCAGATCGGGGTTCTCCAGCAGCTCGTCGATCTCGTGGCGGCAGGTGGCCGCGGTGACCTCGTGGGGGAAGTCCGAGGAGAACACCAGCGGCGAGCTGCCCACCAGCTCCACCAGGCGGGCCAGGCCAAGCTCGTCGCCCTCGCAGCCGACGAAGACGCGGCCGGCGTCGGCGTGTGCGATCACGTAGTCGCTGACCCGACCGCCGGGCTCCACCGCGCAGAACCGCCCGGCCGGATCGTGCTGGCTGAACGCGGCCCACGAGTTGTCGAAGCGCTCCAGGCAGGTGACGAACCAGTTGACGCCGCCCTCCAGGAAGGCGATGCGCAGCCCCGGGTGGCGGTCGAGGATGCCGTTGGAGACGATCCCGGCCAGTGCGATCATCTGGCCCCACGGATGGCCCAGGGCGTGCACGAAGGGCCAGACGTCGAGGTGGTCGATCCCGAAGTTGGCATGGCATCCGCCGTGCACCGACAGGGCGCAGCCGAGCCGTTCGGCCTCGGCGTACACCGGCCAGTACTCCTGGGAGCCGAGATGGCCCCGCAGCCCGTTGGAGGGCAGCATGGCTCCCACCAGTCCCAGCTCGGTGACGGCCCGCTGCAGCTCCTCCACCGCTGCGGCGGGGCTCTGCATGGGCAGCAGCGCCATGCCGCTGAGCCGCTCGTCGGCCTGCACATGGGTGTCGCTGAGCCAGTCGTTGTAGGCCCGGGCCAGTGCAACCGCGACCTCCGGGTAGTTGACCCTGCCGATGGACAGGCCCGCGGTCGGGTACAGCACCGCGGCCGAGATCCCGACGGTGTCGAGGAACTCCCGCCACTGCGGGGCCCGCACCCGGCCGGCCCGGTTGAAGCTGGCTGCCGAGTGCCGGAAGCTGGTGTGCACGTGGTCCAGCGGCGGGAACAGGCCCACCACCGGCGGGACCAGGCCCACACTGCGGGGCGTCTCCAGAGCCATCTCCCGGTAGGTGCCGGGCAGGTACTCGAGGATCTCCGTCGAGTCCTCCTGAACGTGGCCGTCGGCGTCGATGACCCTCATCCCGACAGCCATCGCAGGTAGTCGGCCACCGCGACGTCCATCGGGTACTCCACCTTGTAGCCGAGGTCGCGCCGGGACGCGGTGAGGTCCATGGGGCTGGTGGTGTTGCCGTACTTGGTCATCGAGTCCTCCTGGGTGATCTCCAGGTCGATCGGACGGCCCGCGGCGTGCTCGATCTGCTCGATGATGGCCGCGATGGTGAGGAGCTCTCCCATGGTGGCGTTGTAGACCCGGTTGGGGACCGCGGGCGCGAAGGCGGCCTTCACCAGACCCTGGGCGCCGTCGACGGAGTACGTGTAGTCCATGCCCTGGCGGTGCAGGTCGGCCTCGGCGATGCGGTACGTGCGCCCGTAGTGGGCGCACTCGATGAGCTGCTTGAGCAGCTTGCTGGGCCCGCCGCCGGGCACGCCGTGCCATGGGCCGAACACGCCGCCGAAGCGGACCACGGCGGTGTCGAGCCCGTAAGAGTCGGCGTAGTTGTGGCACAGCCACTCCGACGCCAGCTTCATCGAGGCGTACAGCGACGGCGGGTACTCGCTGACCACGTTGAAGTTGAAGTCCTCGATGGTGTCGTCGGCGGGGGCGACACTTCGCCGGCCCATGGTCACCACCGTCGAGCTGCAGAACACCACCCGGGCCAGGCCGGCCATCCGGGCCGCCTCCAGCACGTTGAGCGTGCCCATGACGTTCACCCGCACTCCGGCCACCGGCCGGGGGATCAGGTCCCGGGTCAGCAGGGACGCGGTGTGGATGATCCGCTCCACGCCGTGGGACTCGATGGCCCGAAGCAGGTCGCCGATGTCGCCGATGTCGCCCTTGACCAGCTCCACCGAAGCGGGGTCGAGACGCTCGGACAGGTTCCGCTCGCTGAAGGCGATGTCGTAGAGGACCGGCCGCTCGCCCCGCTCCTCGGCGATGCGGGCCGCAGCGAGCGACCCGATCATTCCTGCGCCGGTGATGAGGGTGGTCATTGCAGGTCCCCTACTCGCTCGGGCTCCGGCGCGCTTGTCTACACGGACCTGTCGCCTAGCTTCCTATCGGGCGGGCGGCCCATGTAACATCGGCCCGCGGGGGGATGGAGGACCAGAACCTTGAGCGACGACAACAGCGAACAGCCCCTGCGGGAGGTGGTCGCCGGCCAGCTTCGCTCCATGATCCTCGGTGGGGAGTTGAAGCCCGGCCAGCGACTGGTGGAGGGCCAGCTCGCGGAGCGCCTGGGAGTGAGCCGCAACCCCGTGCGGGAGGCGATGCGTTCGCTGGAGGCGACCGGTTTGATCGAGGTGGTGCCCCGGCGGGGGGCCCATGTGTGCACCATCGACAAGTGCGAGGTCCATCACATCCAGCGGATCAGGACGCTGGTGGAGGGGTACGCGGTCGAGCAGGCCGCGCAGCGCCAGGATCCCGAGAGCATCGGGCGGATCCTGAGCTGCCTCGAGGAGGGCCGGGCCGCCACCGAGCGGGGCGACCCCGTCACCGCCGCCCTCTGCCACCGCGACTTCCACATCGCGGTGGAGGAGGCTGCCGGCATCCCGTTCCTGCACCAGGTGCTGGACCCGCTCCGCCAGCAGACCGAGCTCGTCTTCTCAGTGGTCACCGACAGCCGGGGCGACATCACCTGGGAGGAGCACCAAGCGATCTATGACGCGGTGGCCTCGGGCAACGCGGAGTGCGCCAAGGAGCTGATCCGCCAGCACATCGTGAACGCGCTGGAGACTTTCGAGCAGGCGTTGGAATCGACAGCAGCCGCCGCGGAGCGTTGACGCCGAGCACACGCCGGCGGGCCACCGAGTGGCTGGCGGCCGACCCCGACCCCGACACCAGCGCGGAGCTGGAAGCCCTGCTGGCCGGCGACCCGGTCTGTCTCGAGCACCGCTTCGAGGGCAGGCTCGCCTTCGGGACCGCCGGGATGCGGGGCCGGATGGGGGCCGGGCCCCTTCGGATGAACCGGGTGCTGGTACGGATGGTGGCCGCCGCGCTGGCCGTGCGGGTGCTGCAGGAGGGCGAGGAACGACCCCATGTCGTGGTCGGGTACGACGCACGCCACAAGAGCGGCCTCTTCGCCGACGACACCGCCCGGGTGCTGGCTGCCCGCCGGGTGCCGGTGACCGTGCTGCCGGGGCCGGTCCCGACCCCCGTGCTGGCCTTTGCGGTGAAGCATCTCGACGCGTCGGCCGGGGTGATGGTCACTGCCAGCCACAATCCGAGGGCCGACAACGGCTACAAGGTCTACTGGCGCGGCGGCCGGCAGCTGGCCGCCCCGACCGACGCGGAGATCAGCCGGATCATCGACCGGACGGCGCCGCTGTCACCTAGTGACCTGGCCTCCGGTGACGACCCCCTCGTCGCGGCCGCGGGCGATGACCTGACCGAGGCGTACCTGGAGGCGGTGGCGGGCCTGCTGGCGCCTCAGGGCCCTCGCTCGGTGCGCATCGCCTACACGCCGCTTCACGGCGTGGGCGCGTCTACGTTCCTGCGAGCCCTGTCACACGCCGGGTTCGATCCTCCCGCGGTGGTGGCCGGCCAGGCCGAGCCCGATCCCGACTTCCCCCCCCCCCCGGTACC
>VYCW01000132.1 GCA_009843735.1 Acidimicrobiaceae bacterium
CGCCGATGTGGACGTCGTAGTGGCCGCCGCCGTCGATGACCTTGAGCACCATGTCGCCCTCGAGCTGGTAGAAGAACTCCTCGACCGGGTCGTCGTGGAAGTCGGTGCGCCGGTTGGGCCCGCCGACGACGGTCACCATGAGGTCGGCGTCCTCCCAGATCTGCCGGTTGCCGACCGGCGGTTTGAGCAGCTCACGGTGCTCGTCGATCCACTTCTGGAAGTTGAATGCCGCGAGCCGGGTCCTGTCTGCCATAACCACTCCCCTTCTCGTTCACACCTTGAGGCCGCACTGTTCGAAGGCCTCGCGTGTGGCTGCCCTCTCCGCGAATCTAAGCCCTCGGGGAGGTGTCCCCGTCGGCCGGTCGGACTTGGACTCAGGTAGAGCGCCATCAACGCTCCGGCCGGCCCGGCGCCGGCCACGACGACCGGGCCTCGCTCACCCAGCGGACTCATCGGGCCGTTCTAGCGGATAGCGCGACCCGTCCAGTGTTCGGCGTGGCCGCGAGTGCCTCCGGGGTGGCTACCGTGAGCCGCCGCCCGACAGCACCGGCGAGGTGGAGATGGCTGGGGACAAGCACTACTACATCGACTCGTTCGACACCATCGCGCTGAGTTCGTTCCGGGTGGCCCAGTCGCCCTTCGCCCACCGGTACGTGACCGATCAGACGGTGTTCTGCATGTACTGCGACCGCCTGTACCCGGTGAAGATGACCCCTGACGAGGACCCTCTGCCCAGCTACTGGAAGCTGCGCCAGGGAGTCATGCTCTACGACGTCCCGGAGAAGCCGCTGGAGATCATCGGCCCCGACGCGGCCGCGCTGCTCGAGAGGGTCCTGGTGTGCCGGGCCGAGACGCTCGCCGTCGGGCGGGCCCGCTACGGCATCGCCTGCACCGACAGCGGCACCGTCCTGATGGATGGAGTCGTGATGCGCCTGGCACCCGATCGCTTCTGGTACGTCAAGGCCAACGGCGAGTTCATGAGCTGGCTCCAGGCCAACGCCATCGGGCTGGACGTCGAGGTTCGCGACCCGAACTCGCGGGTGCTGCAGATCCAGGGACCGAAGTCGCTCGATGTGCTCGATGCCGCCGTCGGCGGCGGGTTGCCGGCCGACTTCAAGTACTTCCACGCCCGGTTCTTCGAGGTGTGCGGCCAGACGCTGTGGGTGTCGCGCACCGGGTGGACCGGCGAGGCCGGAATCGAGATCTACTGCAACAGCGGCCCCGAGCCGACCGACCATGACGCCCTATGGGACGGCCTGTTCGCCGCCGGCGAGCGCTTCGGCATGGAGTTCAGCTCGTCGTCGTCAATGGGGATACGGCGGGTCGAGTCCGGGATCCTGGACAACGGCACCGACATCGAGCCGGACCTGACGCCCTTCGGTGCCGGCGTCGGGCAGTTCGTGAACTTCGACAAGGAGGACTTCATCGGCAGGGCCGCGCTGGAGGCAGCCGACCGCAGCCAGTTGCTGTTCGGCCTGGACTGTCCCACTGCCGCGCCCGAGTCCGGCATGGAGGTCCACTTCGACAACGGCCCCGTCGGCCACATCACGATCGGGACGTGGTCGCCCACGCTGGACACAGGCGTGGGGTACGTGCGCTTCGACCGGCCCCTGCCGGCCGGCGACTGGCTGGCCAAGACGGTCATGCTGCAAGACCGCGACGGCACGCCCCACGCCGCCACCGTCGACACCCTGCCGTTCGTGGACAAGGAGAAGCAACTCCCCCGTGTCCCCTGGCGCGGGCCGGACGACTGACCAGACGCGTCTAGAGCGGGCCGCCGACGATCTCGGCGGCGAGGGACAGGTCCTCGGCCGCTGAGTGGAGGTCGTTGACCGACACCTGGAACTCGTCGATCCCGTGTGCCGTCACCAGGGCGTTCAACTCGGCTCGGCACTCCTGAACCGTCCCGGAGATCACGAAGGCGTCGACCCAGTCGTCGCGCACCAGATGGGCCGCAGCCGCGGGCCCGCCGTCGGCGAGACCCCGGCGGATGGCCGCCTCGGTCCCGGGGTCGAGTCCGATGCGGGCCTTGACCGTCTCGGGCGAATCGACCAGCCGGAAGGTCAGGCTGGCCCGGGCGGCCCGGCGGGCCGCCTCGGTGGTGGCCAGGATGGTCATGTAGCACAGCCTCGGGTGGGATCGGCCGAACTCGTCGGCGGTGCTGCGGATGGCGGCCACATGCTCGCCGATCAGCTCCTTGTGGACGAACGACATGATGAAGCCGTCGGCCACCTCCCCGGCCAGCCGCATCACCCGCGGGCCACGTCCCGCCACCCAGATCGGGATGTCGGGCCGGCCGAAGCCGAGTCGGGCCCGCCGGAACCCGCCGGCCACGCCGTCGCGGTCGACGACCTCGCCGGACCACAGCGCCCGGCTCGTGACCACCAGCTCGCGCATGGCGGTGACCGGCGCTCGGCGCTCGATGGCCAACGCGGTGAGCGTGAGGGCCCCGCCCGCGCCGATACCCAGCGCGGCTCGCCCGCCCGACGCCTCGTCGAGGGTGGCCACCGCGGCGGCCGTCATCCCCGGATGCCGGGTGTAGGCGTTGGTAATGCCGGTGCCCACCTCGACCGAACTGGTGGCCGCGGCCACCGCTCCGAGGGTCACCCAGCACTCACGGGCCGCGAGGCCCTCGTCGGGGATCCACACCCGGCTACAGCCGAGGTCCTCGGCCACCACCGCGGCGCGCACCACCGCCTCGACCGGTCCTTCGGGCATCACCATGCAGGCCAGCTGAACCATGACGCCCGACACTAGAGCCGCATAGACCAGCCGGGTGAATCCGTGGTCTAGACGCTCTGGCATGCTGTAGCGGATGGAACTTCCGGGACGGGTCGCTCTGGTGACCGGGGGCGCTCACCGCGTCGGCCGGGCCATCGCGCTCGCCTTGGCGGCCGCAGGCGCCAACGTCGCCATCGCCTACCACCGGTCCGGGGAGCAGGCGGCCAAGACCGTCGGCGAGCTGCAGGACTGCGGTGTCGACGCCGACGCATTCGAAGCCGACCTGGCACAGCCCGCCGAGGCGGCCAGGCTGGCCACCGAGGTCGCCGACCGTCTCGGGCCGGTCGATGCCCTGGTCAACAGCGCGTCCTGGTTCGCCCGGGACGAGTTCCCCACCCCCGACACCGAGACCTGGTACCAGACCTTCGATGTGGTGCTGCACGGACCGTTCCATCTCACCAACGCCGTGGCGGGGTCCATGCTCGAGCGGGGCGGCGGGGCGGTGGTCAACATCGTCGACCTGTCGGCCTGGCAGCCGTGGCCCGGTCGAGCCGCCCACAGCGTGGCCAAGGCCGGCCTGCTGGCCCTGACCCGCCAGTTGGCGGTCGAGCTCGCGCCTACCGTGCGCTGCAACGCGGTCGCCCTCGGACCGACCATCGAGCCCGCCAAGTTCGGACCCGATCAGGTTGAGAGGCTGCGGCGCCGGACGCTGCTCGGTCGCTGGGCCGGCGGTGCGGAGGCCGGTCGAGCCGTGCGGTACCTCCTCGAGGCCGACGCGGTCACCGGCGAGTGCCTCACCGTCGACGGCGGCGAGCAGTACGGCCATGTGCGCGACCGCTTCACCGACACCGCCGACGGCGACTAACCGCGTCCGCGAAGGGGCCGGGTGTCAGGGGCCGGTGGAGCGGCCTCGCAGGATGTCGTCGAACCCCCGGATCAGCGGGTGCTCGGTCTCCTGCACATCCTCGGGACTGGCCGCGAAGTAGCCGGTGGCCATCCCCATGTCGGCTGCGGCGTCCAGGAACTCCGGGACGCTCGACAGGTACAGGCAGTCGTAGAGGTCGACCGACATCACCCGGCGGGTTGCCTCGAAAAGCGGCCGCTCGGGGAGCGCCGCGCCCACCTCGCCGCTCACCAGCCATGACGAGACCGAGTCCTCAAGCTGGGCCATGCGCCGGAGTCGCATCCCCCACTCCCGCGGCTGGTTGCCGACGGCCGCGACCGGCAGGCCCCGGCCCGCGACCCGGTCGAGGAACGGGTGCAGGCCCGGCACCAGCTTGAACGACGACAGGTAGCGGGTCTCCACGTCCCGGCCGATCGGACCGAGCCCGAGGTCGCTCCAGAACTCCTCGGCGGTGAGCCTGCCCAGCACCAGCATGCGGTGCCGGTCGCGGATCAGCTCGGGATCGATGTCGGGGTTCTCGCCCAGGATCACCGGCAGCAGCAGGCCCTCCCGCGGGTCGGTGGGCCGCACGATCACACCGTGCACGTCCACCACCAGCAGGCGCAGCAGGCGCTTGCGGGGGCGGCTGGCCTCCGCCTCCCGGGCCGCGGCCCGCTGCCGGCGGCGCCGGGTGGCCCGGCGGCCCCGGCCCCTGGGAGCGCGCAGCAGTGCCACCAACCTGGCCACGCCCACGCCTAGCAGCACTGCGCCGAAAGCGGCGCCGGCCACCCGGGCGATGTTGAGCCACAGCGGCGCCAAGGTGTCGGAGACCGTCGTCGAGGCGTTCACCGTCACCGGCCGGTCCCCGTAGGAGAAGCGCCAGACGGCCGTGGATCCGTCGACCTCGGGCGACAGTGCCACCATCCCGTCCTCGGATTCCCCCTCCACGCCGGAGGCGGCCGCAGAGGCGTCGAAGGCCTCGTCGGAGTCGATCAGCGTCAACAGGAACTCGAAGCCCAGCGAGTCCTCGGGGGCGCCGGCCTCCGCGATCAGGTCCTGCAGCGGGCGCCCGAAGGGCTGGCCCTCGAAGATCGCGGCGAGAGCGTCGTCGCTGAAGTCGTCCAGAGGCGGAGTCGGGTCGATGCCGGCCTGGAAGCGGTAGGAGGTCTCAGCGAAGGAGCGGGTCTGCTCCAAGACCACGCCGGTGAAGATCACATCCTTGCCGGCCAGCTCCTCAAGGACCTGGGGCAGCTGGCCGGCCGACTCGAACCGCTTGACCGCACGGATCTGCACACCGCCGTCGGCGCGGAACAGCGGGCCCTCCACCGCCCATCCGGCGGCCTGCGCGTCGTCGAAGATCAGCCCCCCGGCCAGCTCGGGGACGCGGGACACCGCTACCGCGTCGGCGTTGAACACCACCGTCACCGTGCCCGATCCGGCGTCCTCCACCTCGACGTGCACGCTGGTGTCGACCCGGCAGGCCGCAACCAGCAGCGCCAGCCCCAGAGCCAGCACGGCCGGCCTGAGGAGGCGCGCCACCGCAACCGCACGCCGGCGCTGAGAGGCCACGGCCCTGGTCCTGTGGCCCGATCTCAGCTGCCCCCGGAGGGGAAGCCTAGAAGTGGCCCTCGCCGCCGGCCGGCTCCAGTTCTGGCTCGGGAGGCTCGAAGCCCTCGATGGCGCGGAACACGACCACCAACTTAGCCTCTTCGAGCGGGTCGTCCTCCACGTCGACGATGACTATCTCGCCGGCCCGGAACTCCTTGTGCAGCAGCCGCTCCG
>VYCW01000125.1 GCA_009843735.1 Acidimicrobiaceae bacterium
GGTTCGGGACGCGGGGCGAGCCCTACCCCGAGGACATCCTCATCGCGCTGCTGGCCCGGCGCCTCGAGAGGCCCGTCCAGTGGATCGAGGACCGATGGGAGCACATGGTCGCCACCAACCATGCCCGGGAACAGGAGCACGAATTCGAGCTGGCGGCCCGCTCCGACGGCCGGATGCTGGGTTTCCGGGTTCGGGGATGGTGCGATCACGGCGCGTATGTCAGGACCCAGGGCCTGCTGCCGGTCGTGCTCCCCATGGTTCACCTTCCTGGTCCGTACGAGTGGCAGGCGTTCAGCATGGATCTCGACGCGGTGCTGACGAACCGGACCCCGGTCGGCACCTATCGCGGCCCGGGCATGACCGAGGCCACTTTCGTCCGCGAGCGCATGGTCGACATCCTGGCGACCGAGCTGGAGATGGACCCGGCCGATCTGCGGCGCCGCAACCTGATCCCGACCGAGTCGATGCCGTTCAGCTTCATGCCGGGGCCCGGTTCGGGGGCGGTGATGCCGATCATGTACCAGGGCGGCGACTTCGTTCAGGCCTTCGATCAGATGCTCGACGGTGCCGGCTACGACCGGATGCGGGTCGAGCAGCGGCAGGCGCGAGCCGACGGACACCATGCCGGCGTCGGCATCGCGGCCTACATCGAGTTCGCCGCGGTCGGACCCTTCGAAGAGGTCGAGGTGATCCCCGGCGCGGGGAATGTGGTCGTCCGGGCCGGTGTCGGATCGCTGGGCCAGGGCGTCGAGACCGCGCTGGCCCAGATCGCGGCCGAGCTTCTCGACGTGCCGCTCAGCGACGTGACCGTCGAATTCCATGACACTGCCGAGGTGCCGCAGGGCTTCGGGGCCTTCGCTAGCCGCTCCACCGTGCTGGCCGGGAACGCCATCGCGGCCGCAGTCGATGAGATGAGAGCGGTGGCCGCACCGCTCCTCGGATGCGGCCCCGACGAGGTGGAGTTCCGCAACGGCACCGCCACCGCGCCCGGCGGCCGGTCGGTGCGGCTCGGCGAGATCGGCCCCACCCTCGGCCGGTTCGAGAAGGACGGGCTCACCGCGTCCTTCGGCGGGGCGGTGTGCTCGGTGTCGGTGAACCCGGCCGACGGCAGGGCCCGGGTGGACCGCTTCGCGCTGGCCCATGACGTCGGGCGAGCCGTCAACCCGAGGCTCCTTCGGGGCCAGCTGGCGGGCGCAGCCGCGCAGGGCATAGGTGGAGCGCTCTTCGAGGAGATCGCGTACGACGAGCACGGCCAGCCCCTGTCGGTGACCCTCGCCGACTACATGATGCCCACCGCGGCCGAGCTGCCCGACGTGGAGGTCACCATCATCGAGCACGGCAGCGGATCCAACCCGCTCGGCATCAAGGGCGGCGGTGAGGCCGGGATGGTCGGCTCACTCGGCGCGGTCGCCAACGGCGTCGCCGACGCCATCGGCCCGGAAGCCGAGGTGCTCAGCAGCTCCGTTAGCTCGGCCCACCTCTGGCACGCCCTGCACCGCCCGACCGAGCATGATCCAGGGGAGGCATAGCTCATGATCGTCGACAGTCACGTCCATCTCTTCCCGCGGCAATGGGAGCCAGCCGGTCGGATGCCCCCCGATCTCTTCGACGTGCCCCGGCAGCTCGAACGCATGGAGGCGGGCGGGCTGACAACCTCGATCGTCTCGGATCCCCATATCTGGTACGGCGATCTCGACACCGGCGACATCGAGCAGGTCCGCACCTACAACGACTTCGTCGCCGATCTGGCCCGCCAGCATCCCGGAACCCTGGCCGGTCTGGCCACCGTGATCCCCTGGCGGGGCCCCGAGCACCTCGACGAGGCCCGGCGAGCCCACGAGGAGCTCGGACTCGCCGGATTCGCGCTGCCGACGAGCGACCAGGACCGGTATCTCGACAGCGTCGGAGACGAGTTCTGGGACTACGTCTCCAGCGTTTCTGCTCCTGTGTTCGTCCATCCCGGCGGTCGCACCGTCGGGCAGGACCTGATGGGCATCTACCGCATGGGCGAGGTGTGCGGGCGCCCCCTGGACATGACGGTCACGCTGGCCCGGTTCATCCTCACCGGCGCCTACGAGCGGTTCCCGCAGCTCCGGTTCCTCTGCGCGCACGCGGGCGGTGCCATCACCACCATTGCCGACCGGCTCGACTTCGGGCACGAGCTGCGCAACTACGCCCCGCTCGGACCGTGGGGCGAGGTGGAACTAGTCGAGCCGCCCTCCAGTCACGTCAAGAAGCTCTTCCTAGACACGGTCACGTTCGGGAGCCGGACCCTGCGGATGGCCCTGGAGACGGTGGGCTCGGACCATGTCTGCTTCGGCACCGACTGCCCTCCGGTGCCGTGGACAGTGGAGCGGCACCTGGCCGTCGTGGACGAACTGGGCTTGGACGACGAGCAGCGAGCCGACGTGCTCGGACGCAACGCCGAGCAGCTCTTTCTTGCTCGTGCGGCCGGGCGGACTGGAGGTGGTCGAGATGCCTGAGTACCGCGCTACCGAGGCGCGGGCGTGGGCGCTGGAGAATCTCAGAGGGTGCTGCGGCTGCGTGCTGCCGACCTTCACCGGCGACCTGTCGACGCTGAACGAGGCCGCCATCCGCCACGACGTCGAGATGGAGCGGGAGCTAGGCATGAGTGCGGTACTCGCGGTAAGCGAGGGCGGCACCACCCTCGAGGAGTACCGGCGGCTGCTGGAGATCGTCGTCGACGCGGCCGGGGACCTCGTCGTGGTCGTCCAGGCATCCCAGCCGACCTGGGATGAACAGCAGCTCACCATCGAATGGGGCGCCGAGCTGGGGGCCGATCTGGTGCTGCCGTCCTACCCGCTGACGTTCTACCCCCGCACCCTCGACGAGCTCTACGGGGCCAGCAAGGCGATGATCGACCGCTCGCCGCTGGGCGTGCTGCTCTTCGCCATCGACCAGTGGAACTTCGCCCGGCTGCACCCGGCCGCGTTCCCGGTGGGACTGCTGGAGAGGCTGGTGGCCGACTGTCCGATGCTGGTGGGAATCAAGAACGAGATCGGCCTGCCCTACACGGGAGGCATGGACGACGTCTTCCGGCTGCTGGGCGACCAAGTCGTCGTGACCGATCCCATGGAGTACAACGCGCCGATCTGGATCCGGCACTACGGCATGAAGTACATGGGCACCTCGAACTACGAGGCTTTCGGGCCCCGCATTCCCCAGATGCTCAAGCTGCTCAGCGATCCCGCCACCTGGGACGACGGCATGGACCTGTACTGGCGCAACGCGCCCGTCCGCAAGGCCAACAGCGCCACCGCCAGCCCCGTCGTGGCCACAACCGGGATGGTGCCCCGCAGCATCTGGAAGTACCAGGGCTGGCTGGTCGGCTTCAACGGGGGGCCGCTCCGGGCGCCGCTGGCCCGCATTAACGCCGCGCAGATGGGCATGATCCGTAAGGCCGCGGTGGACGCCGGCCTCGACGTCACCGACGACGGTGACGAGGAGTTCTGGGTCGGCAGGAACCCGAAGTGACGGCACCCGCAAGGCCGCCGCTCTTCCTCGACGGCGACCTCGTCGACGCGCTGGCCTCGGTAGAGGTCGGGTTGGAAGCGGCCCGGATCTCGGCGCGCACGGCCGCGGTCACAGGACGGGTGCAGATCGCCGACGACCGGACCTGGATGCGGGTGCTGGCCGGCATCCTGCCCGAGCTCGGGATCGTCGGATACAAGGAATTCCACCGCGTCGGCCAGCGGGTGCGCTACCACATCAGCGTCTTCGACCGGGACACCGCCGACATGATCGGGGTCGTCGACGGCCGCCGCGTCACCAGCCTGCGCACCGCCTCCACCGCCGCGCTCGCCTTCGAGCACGTCGACGACGGCCGGCCCAAGAAGCTGGCGGTGATCGGCAGCGGCGAGGAGGCCAAGGAGGGACTGCGGGCGGTGGCCGCGGTGTCGACGCTGGCCGAGGTGGCGGTGTTCAGTCCCACCCGGGCCAACCGGGAGGCGTTCTGCGAGGCTCTCGGCCCCGCCGCAGGCGTGCCCGTCCACCCGGTGGGCTCGGTCGGCGCCGCACTGGCCGGGGCCCAGCAGGCGTACGTCGCGACGTCCTCGGTCGGCCCGGCGTTCCTGGAGGCCGGCCAGGTCGCGCATCTCGAGATGCTGGCCGGGATCGGATCGACCCGGCCCGACCAGCGGGAGCTGGTCGGCGACGTCTTCGCGGCGGCATCCCAGGTCGTCCTCGACTGCGCCGACGCCCGCCACGAGCCGGGTGACGTCATCGACGCAGTCGAGCGGTTCGGTTTCGACCCCGACCGGGCCGTGCTGTTGAGGGACTGGCTGGAGTCGCCGTACGAGCAGGCCGGCGAGGGTCCGCTGGTGTTCAAGTCCATCGGCACCGTCGAGCAGGACCTCGCCCTGGCCTACGGGCTCCTGAGCGCCGCTCACGAGCGGGGACTGGGCATTCCTGCGCCCGAGATCGGGACCCTGCGCATCATGCGGGACTAACTTCTGGCCATGGCACTGATCGACACCGACGGCGGGTTCCGGGTCAGCCGGCGCATCTATCACGACCCCGAGATCCACCGCCGCGAGCTGGACTCGATCTTCAAGAAGTCATGGTTCTTCGTGGGGCACGTCTCCGAGATCCCCGAGCCGGGCGACTACGTGACCAGACCGCTCGGCGTGGACCCGGTGATCGTGAACCGCGACCGCGACGGCCGTGTCCACGTGATGTTGAACTCGTGCTCGCACCGGGGCGTGAAGCTCTGCCGGTCGGGCCGCGGCAACACCAAGGCCCACAGGTGCTCCTACCACGGCTGGGCCTACGGCCTCGACGGTGCATGCCGGGCCGTGACCTACGAGAAGGAGGTGTACGGCCCCGACCTCGACAAGTCGCGGTTCAACCTCCGCTCGGCCCGGGTCGAGACCCTGCACGGGCTGATCTTCGCCACATGGGACCACCGGGGCCCGTCCCTCAGCGACACGCTGGGCCACATGACCTACTACCTCGACGCGCTGTTCGGGAAGTTCGACAACGGGTTCGAGGTCATGGGCTCGCCGGTCCGGACCCGCATCGCCGCCAACTGGAAGGCCGAGACCGAGAACCTCTCCGGCGACGGCTACCACACCATGATCACCCACGAGAC
>VYCW01000133.1 GCA_009843735.1 Acidimicrobiaceae bacterium
CCCAAGTGCCGTAGATGCGCGGCCCGAGGATCGGGTAGAAGATCGACCGGAACGTCAGCGGCAGTCCCCGGTTGTAGGCGAAGAAGCCCAGAGCCAGCGCCGTCAGCCCGTAGAGGGCCCAACCGTGAACCCCCCAATGGAGGTAGGTGGTGGCCAGTGCAGCCTTGCCGGCCTCTACGCTGCCGGGCTCCACATCGAACAGCGGCGCCGGGGACGTGAAGTGGAAGATCGGCTCAGCGACCCCCCAGAACATCAGCCCGATGCCCAGCCCCGCCGACAGCAGCATCGCGTACCAGGAGACAGTGGAGAACTCCGGCAAGGCGAAGGGACCGCCCAACTTGATCTTCCCGTAGCGGCTGAACGCGAAGTACATCGCCACCAGCAGGAAGATGTTGAAGTCGAGGATGTAGAACCAGCCGAGCGACCCGTTGATGAAGTCGAGAATCTCGCTGAACACGTCCTGGGTGGCCTCGACGAAGATCGACAGGCAGATGAAAACCACCAGGAACCCCGACGCCCAGAACGTGACCTGCGGATGGATGTCGAACCCGGCCCGCACGATGTTGCGGTCCCCGGGCTCCCGGTCGGCCACCTCCGGGTAGAAGTCGATGTCGGGATCGACCTGCAGACCCTCGAATGACTTGCGGTTGCTGATCGCCTCCTCGCGGCGGCGCTCCTCCTCCTCCTCCCAATCATGCAACGCGAGGGTCGCCTCGGTCAGATCGATGTCGGTGTCGTCCGGCGATCGGTGGATGCGCGGATCCTCCGACGCCGGGTTGCCTGCGTCGTCCATGACGGTCCTCCGGGTTGTCTCCCCTAGGCCTGGACGGGCTCGGCACACATGCGCCGAGCCTCCCGGTGCCAGGCGTCGCGACCGTAACACGGATTATGAGAGCGTGCAGATGGATCGAGATGGAGCTATATAGTATTCAATACTTTTATCTCGGCTAAAGCGCAGCGCTCGGATGGGCTAGCCTCGCATCGCGTCTATCCGGGGGCCGCCGATGCGACGAGCCTCAATCGCCGTCGTGCTGATCATGGTCGCCATGCTGGCCCTGCCCCTGGGCCAAGCGGCCGCGCAGGATCCGTCCGACGATGCCCCTCGGGTTCGGATGGCCCGAGCCACCTGGGACACCGGCTGGTTCCAGGCTGAGGTCTACCAGCTGCTCCTAGAGCGGCTCGGTTACCAGGTGGACGGCCCGGTCACCATGGACAACGCGGAGTTCTACGAGGCGGTAGCGGCGGGCGAGGTCGACTTGTGGGCCAACGGGTGGTTCCCGGCACACGAAGCGTTCATCGCCGACGCGGCCCCCGTATCCCGGGTCGGCACCGCGGTGGACGACGGCGCCCTCCAGGGCTACTTCGTCGACGCCGCGACGGCGGAGACGCACGGGATCTTCAACCTGGGAGACCTGGCCGACCCCGCGGTGGCTGCGCTCTTCGATCACGACGGCGACGGCCGGGCCGACCTGGTGGGCTGCAACGTCGGATGGTCCTGCGCGGCCACCATCGACCACCATCTGGAGGTCTACGGCCTCGCCGGCACGGTGGAGCAGGTTCAGGGCGACTATTCGCCCCTCATCACCGAGACCATCAACCGTTTCCGGTCCGGTCAGCCCGTCCTCTACTTCACGTGGACGCCCAACTGGACGGTGGGCGAACTGGTTCCCGGCTCCGACGTGGTGTGGCTGGAGACCCCGTTCCCGTCGTTGCCCCCGGACCAGGCCGAGGCACTGGATCGGACGGCCATCGCCGGGATAGATGGCTGCGCCAACGATCCCTGCCAGACCGGCTGGCCTCCCAACGACATCCGGGCCGTCGCCAACTCCGACTTTTTGGACGCCAACCCGTCGGTGCGCACGCTGCTGGAGCAGGTAGTGATCCCCCTCGCCGACATATCGGCGCAGAACGTCCGGATGGTGACCCTGGGCGGGGATCCCTCCGACATCCGGCGCCACGCCGAGGAGTGGGTGGCCGCCAACGCGGCCCTGGTCAACCGTTGGATCACCGCCGCAGACCCCGATGCGATCGGGCTGGACGACACTGCGGGCGACGCCGCCGAGGCTGGAGGCACGCTGTCGGTGGCGGCCCGGGCCCTGCCGCCCTTCGTGATCTACGAGAACCGCACGTACAGCGGGTTCGAGGTGGAACTAGTGCAGTTGGTCGCGGCCAAGCTGGGCATGTCGGCCGAGATCTACGCAGTCGACACGGTGGCCAAGCAAGTCGACGACATCAGCCGGGGAGTGGCCCAGGTGGGTCTGGGCGGGGTGGCCGTCACCGAGTCGCGCGAGGAGGTCGTCGACTTCTCGCTGCCTGTGCTCGACTCGGGCTTGACGATCCTGGTCCTCAACCAGTCGTCCCGGGGCCTGGCCGACCGGATCGCCGCGTTCTTCAGAGCCATCGCCTCGTCGGATCTGCCCTGGCTCCTGGTGGTGTTCGGGGTTGCGGTGCTGGTGGCCGCCCACTTGATCTGGTGGCTGGAGCGCCATAACAACCCCGACTTCGCGACTCCCTACCGCCGCGGCATCTGGGACTCGTTCTACTGGTCGGTGGTGACCATGAGCACCGTCGGGTACGGCGACAAGGTCGCTCGGGGGACGAAGGGCCGTGTGCTCGCTCTGCTGTGGATCGGTCTCGGCACGCTCGTGTTCGCCAGCTTCACCGCGGCCATCGCCTCCTCCCTCGCGGTCAACGAGCTGAGATCGGAGATCTCCGGGCCGTCGGACCTGTTGGGCCGCCGGGTGGCCACCGCCACCCACTCGGCCGGCGAGGCGTACCTGCCCTCCATCGGGGTGGGCCCGGTGCTCGTGGACGACATCGAGGACGCCTACCCCCTCCTGCTGGAGGGTGAGGTGGACGCGGTCGTGTTCGACGCTCCCGTGCTCCAGTTCCACGCCGCCCGGGAGGGGGCCGGCGAGGTCGCGACGGTGGGCGCCGACTTCCAGAGGGTCCAATACGGCCTGATGCTCAGCGAGGATGATCCTGAGCTTCAAGAGAGGATCGATCTAGCCCTGCTCGACCTGGCCGAGAGCGGCATCTACCAGAGGCTCCACGACGCCTGGTTCGGCTCGCAGCCCTAGACGCGCCCATCGGGCGGCTTGCCTAATCGATGCCTAGCTGGGCCTTGCGTTCCCGTGCGTAGTTGGTGATGAGCTGATCGGCGGTGAGCCCGATGACGGCCACGTTGAACCCTGCGACGATTCCCTCGCCGACCAGGGCCTGCTCGGTGCGGGCCAGCAGGATGTCGTCGCCGAGGCCGTCGATGCCGCCGATGAAGGCGGAGATGATCACCAGCAGGAGTCCGAACAGCAGCACCTGGTTCATGCCCAGCATGATCTCGGGGAAGGCCATGGGGAACTTGACCTTGCGCAGCACCTGTGAACGGGTGCAGCCCGACATCTCGGCGGCCTCGATCATGTCGGCGGGCACGTTGCGCAACCCGAGCATCGTGTAGCGCACCGCCGGGACCGTCGCGTAGATCACGATGGCGGTCAGCGCAGCCACCGGTCCTACCCGGAACAGCATCACCACCGGTATCAGGTAGATGAACGAGGGCAGCACCTGGAACGTGTCCAGCACCACCTGCACCGCGGCGTAGCGCCGGTCGCTCGTCGAGGCGAAGATCCCGATCGGGACTCCGATGACGACACTGACGATCAGGGCCGCCACGACTAGGTAGAGCGTCTCCATCGACTCGATCCAGAACCCCGAGAACGCCAGGTAGGCCACGAACAGCGAAACGATGGCCGCCAGCCTCCATCCGCCGAAGCGCCAGCCGACCGCGGCGACGAGGACCAGCAGCCCGATCCAGGGCAGCGCCTGGAAGGCGTCGCGCATCGGGAACAGGATCTCGAGGATCATGAAGTCCCGGATGTGGCCCAGCGGGGACTTCAGGTTTAGCTGCACCCAGTCGACCATCCACTCCCAGAACGGCTCGGTGCTGACCGTCGCCCCCTTGCGGCCGTCGATCAGGACGATGTCGGTGCCGGGCAGGCGCAGCTCCCAGAGCCGGTCGGTGCTGACTATCCCGCCCCTGGGCAGCAGCGCGGCGTACTCGGTGAGCCGGGCCAGCACGATCCCGGCTGCGACCACCGCTGAGCCCCCGATCCAGTACGGGTGCCGCGCCGTCCAGCTCTTGGTCATGTCGATGTGCTCGGGCCTGCGGGCACCCAGGGCCTGGCCCAGCCGGTCGAGCATGATGGCCATCAACACGATGGCGACCCCCACCTCCAGGGCTTTGCCGATCCTGAGGCTCTGCAGGTAGTTCAACAGCGGCAGGCCCAAGCCTCGGGTGCCGACGAAGGACGCCAGAACGGTCATGCCGAAGCACTGCATCAGCACCTGGTTGATGCCGACCAGCAACTGCGGGCGCGCCGCCGGCATCTCGACGCGCCACAGCATCTGCCATTTGGTGCAGCCGGACATCAGGCCGGCCTCTCGCACCTCCGGCGAGACCGAGCGCAGGCCCAGGATGGTGAGCCGGGCCATGGGCGGCACCGCGAACAGGACGGTGGCGATGGCGCCGGCCTCGTCGCCGATGCCGATGAACACCGAGATCGGCAGCAGGTAGGAGAAGTGCGGCATCGACTGCATCACGTTGAGCACTGGCACCAGCAGGGCCTCGAACCACCTTGCCTTCACCGCGGCGAGACCTGAGGCCCAGCCGATCAGCGCGGCCAGCGGCGCCACCACGAACACGATCGACAGCGTGATCATGGAGTCCTTCCACACGCCGAAGACAGCCAGGTACAGCGAGCACCCGCCGGCCAGCAGCGCCAGCCGCCAGCCGCCCAGCTTGGCCCCGGCCACCGCGAAGAGGCCCACGAGCACGACCCAGGGCACCGCGCCCCAGCCGAAGGTGTTGAACATGGCCAGATACAGCGAGCAGGCTCCGGCCAGCGCCGCCAGCCGCAAGCCGCCGAGCATGGCGCCGATCCCGGCGAGGAGGCCGATGATCACGATCCAGGGCACCGGACCCCAACCGAAGGAATCCCCGCCCGAGATCAGCAGCTGCTCGCTCAGGTCCAGGGGGTACTCCAGCCAGCCAGACACCGTCCGGGTGACGTCCTTGAAGTTGAACAGCCCGAGCAGCTCCTCGTCCTTGAGGTACAGCAGGGCCTCGTTGGCCCAGTCGGGCAGGAACCTGAAGTCGCCCAGCTTTGACAGCCAGTCGGGGAACAGGCCCGGAGCGGCCTGATGGATGATCTGAATGACGATGTAGGGCGACAGCAGCAACAGCGCCATGCGCCAGCCCCGCGTGCGGTGGAACCGCTCCAGGAGGCTCTCAGGTGCCGCGGACTCGACGGTCGCAGCCATCAGTCCTCGCCGGAGTCTGTGCCCTCGGGCTCGCTCGTGCCCCACACGGCGTCGATCACGGCGTCGCGGGTGAGGCTCCCCACCGCCACGCCGTCGTCGACCACGAGCATCGGGCTCGAGCTGGCCAGCACCGTCGGGGCGATCTCGCGCAGTAACGCGCCGGCGTCCACCGTCCCCGCGCCGGCATCGGCGTCGGCCACGTCGCCCATCACGCTGCCGGCGGTGAGGATGCGGTCGCGCTGCACGTCGCGGGCGAAGGCCCGGACGTAGTCGGTGGCCGGGTGCGTGACCAGTTCCTCGGCCCGGCCGATCTGCACGATCTGGCCCTCATAGAGGATGGCGATACGGTCGGCCAGACGGATCGCCTCGCTGAAGTCGTGGGTGATGAACACAATGGTCTTGTGCAGCACCGACTGGAGCCGTAGGAACTCGTCCTGCATCTCCCGCCGGATCAGCGGGTCGAGCGCGGAGAAGGGCTCGTCCAGGAACCACACGTCGGGCTCCACCGCCAGCGACCGGCCGATGCCGACGCGCTGCTGCTGGCCGCCGGAGAGCTCCCTGGGGTAGTAGCCGCCGCGCCCCTCTAATCCCACCAGCGAGAGGATCTCGGCGGCCCTCCTCTGGCGGGTGGCGCTGTCGACCCCCTGCACCTCCAGTGGGAACACGATGTTCTCGGCCACGGTGCGATGGGGGAACAGCGCAAAGTGCTGGAACACCATGCCCATGCGGTGGCGCCGGATGTCGATCAGTTCCTTGCCCGACGCGGCCAGCAGATCGACTCCGCTGAAGTGGACGCTGCCCGCGGTCGGCTCGATCAGGCGTGACAGGCAGCGAACCAGCGTCGACTTGCCCGAGCCGCTCAGCCCCATCAGCACGAGGATCTCGCCCGGCATGACATCGAGACTTGCCGCCACCACGGCCGGTATGTACCCGGCGTCCTTCACCAGGTCGACGCTGGGATCGCCGTCGTGCTGGCGGAGGAACTTCTCGGGATCCGGTCCGTACAGCTTCCAGACGTCCCGGCACGAAATCATCGCGTCCGTGGTCACGTCGCTGCCATCCGCGCCTCCAGAGAACCGGCCGGGGGAAGCGTCCGCTTCCGCCCGGCCGGCACTCTAGCTACTGAGTCGTAGGTAGTACTATGTCATCCCTTCTAGCCAGCTATCCAGCCCTGCCAGAGGGCCTCGTTGGCGGCTAGCCACTCGGCGGCTGCCTCTGAGGCTTCCTTGCCGTCGACGTCCACCGCGGCGGCCATGGCGGCCAGCATCGGGTTGGTGAAGTCCATGCGCTGCACGATCGCGGCGGCCGTGGGCCACTTCTCGGGGAAGTGCTCGCCGACGCCGGTCTTGAGGTAGCCGTCCGCGGGGTTGCCGCAGTCATGGGTCAGCTCAGAGTTGAGCCCCCACTCAGGATCGGTGCGGCAGGCGTCCTCGAATGTCGGGAACTCGATGAACTTGCCCTCGTAGACGGCCTCCACGAAGTTCGGCGTCCAGTTGAACAGCACGATCGGCGTGTTGTCGGCCGAAGCCGCGTCCAGCTCCGCCCACAAAGTGGCCGCCGAGCCGGCGTTCACCACTTCGAAATTCATGCCGAGGCCCTCGACGCGCTCCTCGTCGCCCTTGAGCCAGTCCACCGGACCGCCCAGGAACCGGCCCTTGTCACCGGTCTCGGCCGTGGCGAAGAGGTGGGCGCAGGCATTGAGTGCCTCCCAGTCGGGCAGGCCCGGGCACTGGTCCTCGACGTAGATCGGGTACCACCACTCTTCGCGGGTGACCGCGTTGTGGGTGGCCCAGTCGAGCACGCAGCCCTTGTCGACCTGCTCCTGGAAGGCCACGCCGAACGCGCCCTCCCAGACCTCGTGGACCAACTCGATGTCGCCGTCGCACATCGACTGGTACACGACCTGGCTGTCAGAGGGCACGTACTCGACCGAGAACCCGGCCTCCTCCAAGATGCCGCCGACCACCTCGGCACCGACGAGCTGGCTCGACCAGTTGTGCAACGGGATCCGGATCGGATCGGACGAATCCTCGGCCGCGGCCATCTCGGTCATCGAGGTGTCGCCACTTATCCAGCCTCGCCAGAGGTCCTCATTGGCGGCCAGCCACTCGGCGGCTGCCTCTGAGGCTTCCTTGCCGTCGACGTCCACCGCGGCGGCCATGGCGGCCAGCATCGGGTTGGTGAAGTCCATGCGCTGCACGATCGCGGCGGCCGTGGGCCACTTCTCGGGGAAGTGCTCGCCGACGCCGGTCTTGAGGTAGCCGTCCGCGGGGTTGCCGCAGTCATGGGTCAGCTCAGAGTTGAGCCCCCACTCAGGATCGGTGCGGCAGGCGTCCTCGAATGTCGGGAACTCGATGAACTTGCCCTCGTAGACGGCCTCCACGAAGTTCGGCGTCCAGTTGAACAGCACGATCGGCGTGTTGTCGGCCGAAGCCGCGTCCAGCTCCGCCCACAAAGTGGCCGCCGAGCCGGCGTTCACCACTTCGAAATTCATGCCGAGGCCCTCGACGCGCTCCTCGTCGCCCTTGAGCCAGTCCACCGGACCGCCCAGGAACCGGCCCTTGTCACCGGTCTCGGCCGTGGCGAAGAGGTGGGCGCAGGCATTGAGTGCCTCCCAGTCGGGCAGGCCCGGGCACTGGTCCTCGACGTAGATCGGGTACCACCACTCTTCGCGGGTGACCGCGTTGTGGGTGGCCCAGTCGAGCACGCAGCCCTTGTCGACCTGCTCCTGGAAGGCCACGCCGAACGCGCCCTCCCAGACCTCGTGGACCAACTCGATGTCGCCGTCGCACATCGACTGGTACACGACCTGGCTGTCAGAGGGCACGTACTCGACCGAGAACCCGGCCTCCTCCAAGATGCCGCCGACCACCTCGGCACCGACGAGCTGGCTCGACCAGTTGTGCAACGGGATCCGGATCGGATCGGACGAATCCGCCGCTGGCGCGGCTTCGGGTTCCGCGGCCGCCTCGGCAGCCTCCTCGTCGGCCTCCGCGGGGGTGGCTTCGGCGGTGGCCTCCGGGGCCTCCTCCGCAGTCGGCGCCTCCTCGTCGTCGCCGCAGGCCGACGCCAGCAACGCGAATGCCACCAAGGCGGCAACCAATGATCTTGTCTTGAACATGTGACCCTCCAGTCTGAGACTCCCGCCTCATTTGCTCGTCAACGAACCGAACGTTCTGCGCAACTCCCGTCGTGGGTGTAAACGCTCGTGCCCGGTTTCCTCAGAGTAGTAGTAGCTATCATTTAATTCAAGTGGCTACTACTACTAACTCGCCACCCGTGGTCGACTGGGACCCGGGGCTGTCAAGCGAGCAGGGTCTAGACGGTTATGCCGGTGGCGGCAGAGCCGCGTGTGCGCCGGCCGCCACCGTTTCCTCGTCGGCGCTTACGCAGCGACCGTCGCGCACGACTACCTCACCGGCCACCGTCACCAGTTCGGCCCTGTCCGACAGGCCAGTCATCAGCAGGCCGGCGACTGGGTCGTGCACACCCACCCGGTCCACCGACGTGATGTCCCACGCGGCCAGGTCAGCGGCCGCACCCGGCTCGATCACGCCCAGGGCAGTGCGGCCAAGACAGTGAGCCGAGCCTCGAGTCGCCATCGCCAGCAGTTCCCGGACGGACAGCCATCGGTCCGGATCGGCGCTCGACAGGCGGTGGGCCAGCGCGGCTACCCGCAAGTCACCCAGCTGGTTGCAGCCGTCGTTGGAGGCCGACCCGGTCGTGCCGAAACCGACCGTGCAGCCCTCCTCCAGCCACTCCCGCACGGACGCCAGACCGAATCCCATGCGCAGGTCGGGGGCGATGAGGTGCACCAGTCCCACGCCTGCGGCGGCGTAATCGGCAACCTCGGCAACCGGAGCGTCCACCATGTGGGCCAGCCAAGTGGTGTCGCGGTGCCAGCCGGCTTCGCCGATGACCTGCCACGGTGTGCGGCCGTAGCGCTGACGGCAGAACTCGGTGTCGATCTGCTCGTAGAGGTGCGTGTGCAGGCCCACTCCGGGATGCTCGGCCGCCAGTTCGGCGAAGATGGCGTACAGCTCCGGGTGATCGACGTGCGGTCCGCAGGGCGCCAGGTGGATGCGGATCCGGGCCATCGGGTCGGGATCGTGATACTCGCTGATCAACTCCGAGGAGTGGCGCACCACCTCGTCGATGGTCTGGCAGGTCTCGTCGGGTGCCATGCCGCCGTCGCGGTGGCCCATCGTCATGGTGCCTCGCCCGGCGTGTAGACGGATTCCCACCTCTCTCGCAGCCTCGATAGTGGCCTCGATGTAGGGCGCCGTCACCCCGCCGGGGAAGAAGTAGTGCTGATCGGCGATGGTGGTCACCCCGCACAGCAGCGACTCCACCATGCCGGCGCGGGCCAGTGCCGCCACCGACTCCGGGGTGAAGTACCCGTCGCGCCACCACCGCATGCACAATTGCCCGAGGCCTGAGAGCCAGGTCTCGAGGGTGGCTCGTTCCAGCTCGGCGATACAGCGCAGACCCACCTGGTAGAGATGCTGGTGGGCGTTGATCATCCCCGGCAGCACCAGCAGACCGGAAGCATTCACCACTTCCTCGCCGGGCGCGGGCTGCAGCTGTCCGATCTCGGCGACTCGCCCTCCAGCGATGCGCAGATCGACGTCCCGCAGTTCCCGGTCGTCCGCATCGAAGGTCACCAGATGAGCGATGTCGCGCAGGAGGAGGCCGGGCACGCCCGCCAGTCTGCCCCATGAGCGCTGGAGCCCTGTAGGGCGCGGCGTGTGGCTAGGCGAGCAGGGCCTCGACTGATGCGGCCCAGCCGACGTGACCGCCGAGGGTGGCGGGGTCGAATCCGGGCACCGCCAGCGACGACACGCCCAGCTCGCAGGCGATGGCCGCGATCGGTGCGGGGTCACCACTCTCGAAGACCAGATCCTCGAGCGCGGCGGGCGGGACCAGGCCTCCGGCGGCCGCGGTGTCGCCCCGTACGAGCTGTTCCCGGATGTCTGCGACGAGACTGCCGTCCAGTCCCCACTCCTGGCGCACTTCCGCCGCGGTGTTGAGGGATGCGTAGACGGCGACGTGCATGATCGACGCGTGCGGGGCGTCGTCGTGGCGGACGAGCGGGGCCCAGATCAGCTCCGGCGGTCGGGCTCGGTGGGCGGCGCCGTCACCGATGACCGAAACCGAGCGCCGGAGATCCGACGCGGGGATCGCCCAAAGCAGAACCCGGTCGGCCAGCGCCCCGGCCGCACGCATCATCTGGTCGCCCCGCCCCGCCATCAGGATCGGGACGGCATCCAGGTCGACGTCGAGACCGCGGCCGGAGGCCGCGTCGAGCGTCCCGTCGCCGGCGACCCCGCGCAGGAACGCCACGAGCTCGGTGACCAGCGCGGGCGCGTCACGCCGGGAGATCCCGGCTGCGGCGGTGACCTCCGATCCACCGGCCGCGATCCCGCAGAACACCCGCCCGGGCGCCATCTCCTGCAGGGTGGCCAGCGCAGAGGCGGTGTGGAACCGGTGGCGCAGGTACGGGTTCGTCATGGCCGGCCCGAGTTCGATCCGCTCCGTGGCCGCCGCGACCTGGCCGAGCAGCATCCACACGTCGCGCCACCAGAAGGCATCGGCGACGCCTATCCACTGCGCCCCCGCGTCCTCGGCGGCCTGTGCGAGGGCCACCGCCTGGCTGGCATCCGGGTTGGCCACGTGATTGATCACGCCGACCATCAGCTGCCTCCCAGCTCGGCGGTCATGGCTGCGAAGGCCTCGGCGGCATGGTCCACACCGTCGCGCAGGTCATCCTGGAGCAGGGCGAGGCCGATGCTCGTGGGCCGATGCTGGCGCACGAGTTCCGCCAGCCTGCTTCCCACCACCGGGGGCTCGCCCACCAGCATCATCCGTTCGAGCACCGTGTCGTCGACCAGCCTCCGTGCTGGCTCGGGGTCGCCGTCGCGGCTCGCCTTCGCGGCTGCCTGCACCGCGGCCAGGTCGAGCCCGAGCTCATCGCGCACCTCCGGTGGCGTGTCGAGCAGCCCCCAGATCATCTCGGGCCGGTGCCGCTCCACCGCCTTCTCGGTGAACGCCACGCTCGGGTAGAGCGCGATGTCGATCGGGCGGACCGAGCGGGCCCAGCTGACCACAGCCGGGTAGCGGAACGGGGGCATGCCGGACACGAAGGCACCGTCGGCCCGCTGCGACGCGAGGCGGTTCAGGCGGGGGCCGCGGGCGCCCACGAACACGGGGAGCGGTGCACCGGCTGCCGCCTCGGTGATCGCCACGTCGGGGGGCGAATACCCGGCCGCAGGCTCGTGGGCGGCCACGGCGCGGGTGATGTCAAGGAACTCGCTCATGCGGTGCAGCGGTCGGGAGGCCTCCAAGCCGAACGGCGACAGCGACAGCTGGCCTCCCGCACCGACCCCCAGCACCGCCCGGCCGCCGCTGAGCTCGTGGATGGTGAGCATGCTCGCGGCGGTCACACCGGGGTGGCGCACATAGGGGTTGGTGATGCCGGTGGCCAGCCGGATCCGGTCGGTGATTACCGCGGCCGCGGCCAGCACCGCGAACGGGTCGCGGGCGGGGCCCTCGTCGCCTACCCACAGCTCGTCGAGACCGAGATCCTCGACATGGCGGGCCAGATCGACCAGCTCGGGCGCCGGTGCCTCCGGGAACACCCACACGCCGACCGCGGGAGCGGTGTCGCCGCTCACGGCACCGGCCTACCATCGTGGTCATGGCCTGGATCGACACCGTCTCGTGGTCCGACGCCGAGGGCCCGCTCCGGGACGCCTACGACTGGCAGGCGGCGGCGCTGGGGGAGCCGGCCGAGTTCACGATGCTCGGGAGCTTGTATCCCGCCATCGTCGAGGAGCGGCTCCGGCTCTACCGCACCGTCGAGCACTGCCCGTCGCAGCTCACTCCGATCGAGCGCCAGTCGGCCGCCCTCGTGACGTCCCGGCTGAATGGCACCGACCACTGCGCCTCGGGGCTGCGACTCAAACTCGAGTCGCTCGGCCTGGCCGCCGCGGTGCTCGACGCCATCGACGCCGACCCGGCCAATGTGAACTCCGGCGACGACCGCTTCGACGCGATCTGCGCCTACGCCGCCAAGCTGACGCGGTCGCCTGACGCCATTGTCGAGGACGATGTTGATCGGCTGCGCGAGCACGGGCTGAGCGACCTGGACATCCTCGATCTCAACAACATGGTCGCCTACTACGCCTACATCAACCGGGTGGTGATGGGCCTCGGGCTGCGCAGCGAGATGACCACCACCCGGCAGGCCACGAGCGCGGTTCCCGGCGAGCGCTGACACCGGGCCGCTCATAGACGCGGCATCACTTCGGCGGCGAGGACTTCCACGGTTCGCAGCGAGCTGGTGTCGTCCTGTCCGGGGATGATCGAGAGGTCTCGCACTCCCAGTGCGGCGTAGCGGCCGATGGTGTCGACCATCTCGTCCACCGAACCGGTGGTCGCGTGCCACTCGACGACGTCGCCGGTCACGTCGTGGGCGCCGTACTCGAGCCGGGTCCGGTGGGCCAGGAACTCCCCGCCCGCGTCGAAGAACTGCCGCGCCACCGGCGCGAGCTCGTCGGGAGTGGCCCGCGACGACAGGAAGGGAAGGCCCAGCGTCGCCGCTCGGGTCATCGTCCTCGCCGCTCCGGCCAGCCACACCGGCGGCGGACCGGTGCCGGCCGGTCCCGGCGACAGGGTCTCGTCGACGAGAAGGCGCCGGAGGGCCGCCAGGCGGTCGTCGAACACGGCCGCACGATCTCCGAAGGCGATGCCCCCCGCCTCCAGGTCGTGGGCCCAGAATCCGGGCGTGACGACGAGCACGAGCCCGCCGCCCGCCATCCGGTGGAGCGTGTTGGCCTGCTTGGCCAGCCAGGCCGGGTCGCGTAGCGGGAGGATGGCGGCCGCGATGCCGGTGCGGGCGGTGGGAAAGCGCCCGGCCAGCCAGGCCAGCTCGGTCAGGCTCTCCATTGCTCCGGCCCAGCCCACGAAGTCGGGGTTGGCGAGGTAGCCGTCACCGAGCCACAGCGTGTCAAGACCGCCCTCCACCGCGATCCGGCTCAACTCGAGCGTGGTCTGCTGGGTCGTGGCGAACGGCGAGATCCCGACCCGCATCTCATCGATGCTAGGGGGATCGCCCGGGTGCGGTGGCGTTGCGGCTGCGATGATCGATCGCCTGCCTACAGATGGCGGTAGGTGGCGGTCTCGACGGCGAGGTAGAGCTGCAGCGAGCGGGCGTCGGCGAACGGGAGTTGCTGGCTCATGTAGGTGCCCGAGACCTGGTTGTCCATGTCGATCCAGAAGAAGGAGTTGGCTATGCCAGCCCACATGAGCCCGCCGGCGGGGCGGCCGGTGGGCAGCGGCTCCTCGTTGATCTGGAAGGTCAGGCCCCATGACTTCTGGACGTCGGGGAAGAACTCGGCGTCGTTGGTGAGCTCGGGCATCGCCGAGTGCAACGCGACCACCCGCAGGTCTCCGATGTGGTTGGCCGTCATCTCATCGACGGTGTCGGGGCGCAGCACCTTCACGCCGTTGCGGCTGCCCCGGCCGAGGATCATCTGAAGGAACCGGCAGTAGTCCCGGGTCGTGCTGTAGAGCCCGCCGCCGCCGGAAGGGAATCTCGGTTCGGGGGAGCGGGGGAGGTCTCTGGCGGCGAGCGAGCCGTCGGGCAGCCGGACATGCACCACCGACAGGCGTGACTGCATCTCGTCGCTGAGGCTGAAGGCGGTCGAGTCCATGCCCAGCGGACCGAGGATGTGCTCGTCGAAGTAGTCGTCGAGCCGCTGGCCCGAGACCTCCTCCACCATGCGGCCCACGTAGTCGATGCTGATGCCGTACATCCAGCGCTCCCCGGGATCGAACAGCGCCGGCACGGTGGTGGTCGCCACCAACTCGCCGCTGGTCATCGAGTCGGTGCCGGTGGCCTGGTGATAGCGGAGCAGGGTCTCGCTCCAGTACGGGTAGCCGAACCCGGCGGTGTGGGTCAGCAGACGGCGCAGCGAGATCTGGCCCCTGGCCGGGCGCACCACCGGCTGCCCGTCGCGGTCGAAGCCCTCAAGCACTCCCGCGTCGGCGAGGTTGGGCAGCACGCTCGAGGCGGGCTCGTCGAGGTGGAGCTCGCCTCGCTCCACGAGCTGCATGGCCGCCGTGCCGGTGATGGCCTTGGTCATCGAGGCGATCCAGCAGACCGTGTCGAGCGTCATCGGTAGGGCGCTGGCCCCGGCAGCCGCGGTCCGGCTCCCCGCAGCCGCGGCGGCGAGCAGCCCGTCGCCGGTGACCACCTGGGCCGCCGCCCCGACGACGTCGCCGGCGCTCACACCCCGGTCGAGGATGTTCTGCACCTCGGTCTGAAGCGTCACGGGTGCCTCAGCCTCTGCGTTTGTCCTCGATGAAGGGGAGGTCAGCCACGGTGACGCCGACATCAGCCGATTCGCTCTCGGCGTGCCATTCCATAGCCAGGGCGGTGCCTGCCTGGGCCAAGTCGGTCCTGACCTGACAGAGACCAATCATCTTTCTGAGCACGGGGCTCCAGCAGACGCTGCTGGCGTGCCCGACATGGTGGCCTTCGTGCTCTAGCGGATAGCGGGTCCAGCTGATCCGGCGTGAGATCTCCGGTGGGGCTCCGATCCTGTCATAGAGCGAGACGATGTCATTCCAGTTGACTTCCAGGCCCATCAGCGCCCGCGCCGGTCCCCGCTGGTGTTCTTCGAGCAGCGCATCGCGGCCGACGAAATCGGCCGGCTTGTCGAAGTCGACGAACCGGCCGAGATTGAGTTCGAGCGGCGACGACAGCGTCTCACTGTCGGTGCTCTCGTAGGCAGCGACCAGAGCGTCGGGTCCGGCTGTCATGTACTCGAGGCCGGGCATGAGGATTCCCGCTTCGACCCGGGCGATGTTCTGTGCGTTGTGCCCGCACGGAACGATGCCGTGGGGTTCGCCCGCGGCCATGATCGCGTCGTAGACCTCCAGCGCGACTTCTCTCGGCACCCAGAACTCGAAACCAGGCTGGCCGGTGAAGCCCACCCGCCAGACATAGAGTTCGACCCCGCCGGGAAGCTGTGCCCTGCGGCCCCGGGCGAAGCGAAGACTCTGCCAGTCCTCGCCTGGGATCAATGCCTCCAGGACATTCAGTGACTTCGGGCCCTGCATCGCCAGAACGCCGAACTTGGCGGAGATGTCTTCGATCTCGACGTCGAACCGGCCGCGATGCTGCTCGAACCACAGCGTCATCGGGTTGCCACTGTTGACATAGCTCCCGTCGTCGAGCCGGAAGACCGGATGCTCGTCGATCAGCTTCCCGTCGTGGTCACACCACGGCGTGTAGTAGAGCTGGTTCACCTCGATCTTGGAGACGTCCCTCGGCAACAGATAGTCCAGGAAGTCCGCTGCCCCGGGCCCCGAGAACGAGTACTTCGTCATAGGCGACTTGTCCTCGACCATGACTCCGTCGTGGATCGCGCCCAACTCGACCTCGAGCCCGACGAACACCTCCGGCAAGTGGTACTGGTCCCATGCGACCCACCGCGCTGCATGGTTCAGCTGCGCCGTCCGCCGGTTGAACATCGTCCCGGTGAACACCGAAGGATCGAAGTCTGCCGTCATCGCGTGGTTTCCTCCTCGGTGGCCCTAGGACCATAGCCGGTGGCTGTTGTGAAGATTTAGACATGCTAATTATGAATGGCTGACCCGCAAGTTGCAGCTCTGTTCAGAGGTTTAGTCGCAAGAAGGCAGTCTATGGTGAATGGCTGATGGACCGCAGCGCCCTCCGGAGAATCGGTGTCTCCATCGAGCAATTCTTCCGCTTCCTCACGCTGCTGGGCCGGGGACTCAGGGAACGACCCGGCCGGGAGGTGACTGCGAGAGAACGCGCTCAGGCCGCCAACCGCACACGCAAGGCCATTTTCCTGACGAAGTTCGGTCCCTACACCGGCCCCGAGAGCGACAAAGTGCTCGGCATGGAGTTGAGGGACGGGCACAAGCGTCCGCAGACCGACCCCAAGAACGTGCCTTCATGAACGGCGATGGCCGCCACTCTGACCCGGACTGTGGACGGGTCCCGGACGGAGCCTGCCCGTAAGCAGCGTGATGAAGTCCCGAACGTGTGGCGGAGTCGGGCGGTTCTTCGGAAGGTAGGCGTTGATCACGTCCGGCTGCGGCATCGTGAGGTCGGTCAGAGCTACGAGCAGCCCGGCGTCGATGCGCGGTTGGACGGACCGGGCCCAGCCCAGAGCGACACCCTCGCCGCGTTCGGCCACATCAAGGCACACCTGGTAGGAGCTGAACGTCATGCCGTCAGTCCTCGACGGGCTGTCGGTGCCGAACGATTCGAGGAACTGGGACCAGTCGATCCAGTCCTTGTTGTCGTAGGCGACGTGGAGCAGTGGGAGTTCCCTGAGATCGGCGGCCGACAGCTCGGCGGGCAGCCGGTCGGCGAAGGTGGGCGAGCACACGGGGTACACCGAGTCGTCGCCGATCGGCACGACCTCGTACGGGTTGGGCCCGCTGCGCCAGTACTGCAGGCCGACGTCGAAGTCCTCCCTGGTGGTCTCGATTGGCTCGAAGGAGGACAGCATCCGGATCTTGAGCTCGGGGTTGGCGCGCTGGAAGTCGCCTAGAACGGGCGCCACGAGACTGGTCGCCAGGGACAGGTCCGAGAAGATCGTCATGCTCGACGCGTCGGTGCGGCGACGCAGCAGATCGGTCGTCCGGGAGATCTCGCCCAGCGCGAGCCGCACTGACGCGGCAAGGACCTCGGCGTCGGGCGTCGGGACGACGTCGTACCTGTGGCGCTCGAACAGCGTCACCCCGAGATCCGCCTCCAGTTCCGCGATCCGCCGGCTCACGGTGGCCTGGGAGTAGTGGAGTTCTTCGGCGGCGCGGGTGAAGTTCTGGAGCCGGTATGCGGCCTCAAAGGGCACCAGCGTGACCAGAGGTGGTAGTCGTGGGTACTTAGACATGCCGATTATGAATTACTGAGCCACAATCTGCAGCTCTGTTCAAGGGTTTCGTCTCTAGGGGTCAGCATACAGTGAATGACTGATGGGATCACGTCGCCTCGATCCCTGACAGACATAGCGACAGCCATGTGGTGTGCCCTGGTATCGCGCGGCCGGGCGCGCATCGGCCACGAGTGCCTCTGGTTGAGTGCTTGGACCGTCGCGGGGGTGGGGACTCAGCGGCTGAGCCGCTTGTCGAGGAGGCTCAACAGCTTGGTGGTGGTGTTCCAGTTGCGGATGGTCATGCTCTGGTATTGCGGGGTGCTGGCAATCCGGCTCAGCCGGCTTTGCGGTAGCCGCTCGCTGAGACGGGAGAAGTAGAGGACCCCGGTGCCGGGCCACGCCTGGTCGACGCCGTCTCGCAGGTCGACGGCTCGCAGGGCCTGGCTGCTCGACAGCGGCGCCTTCAGGAAGATCACATCGGAGTGATGGGTGTCCGGCGCCGCGCCGAAGGAGTCCGGTGCCCGGGTGACAACGTTGCGGAGCTGCCGGTGCGAGCGCACCACCACGACGAGCGAGAGGCCGAAGGCGCTCTCCAGCATCGTCTCGATGCGACGCTCCAGCGAGGTCGGCGGTTCGTCGGACTCGAACAGCACGTTGCCGGACTGGATGTAGGTGCTGACCGCGACGTAACCGGCGTCCTCGAACGCGGCGCGCAGGTCGGCCATGCGCACGATGTTCTTGCCGCCCACATTGATTCCCCGCAGCAGCGCGACATAGGTCGGCATCAGGTTCGGAGGGAATCCGTTTCGACGATCGCAGTGACCGTCTTTCGACCCAGCCCGGATGCCTCGGCGATCTGTCGCAGCGAAGCACCGGCGCGATGGGCGGCGCGGATCATGTCGTCGCGGATCGCGATCTCCTTGTCGGCCCGCTCGGCACTCAGGCCCACCACGGCGAGTGCGGTGCTGACCTCGTAGTCGAGTCCGGACCGGTACTTGACCATTCTCGCGATCGCGGCGGATACTTCGGCTTCGCTGTAGCTCATCGCTCCTCCCGCAGGCCAGCGGCCAGCTTGTCGCGTACGCCCAGGAGCGTCGCGACTCGCGGCGACAAAGTGCCGGTCGCCTCTGTGACATTGAGATGGGCGACGACCATCCCCAGCAACTCCAGTGCCTCGATCCGCTCCAACTCAACGCTGACCATTGGCCCATACTGTACCACTGGTGGTCCATATAGGACCACCAGGCGCTCTGAGCGCCCTCAGCGGTCCAGGGCCCCCTCGTGTTGCAGCAGGAGCGTCTTGGTGTCCAGCCCGCCGCCGAACCCGACAAGTGAGCCGTTGGCGCCGATCACCCGGTGGCACGGCAGCACGATCGGCACGGGGTTGCGGCCGTTGGCCTGCCCTACGGCGCGCACCGCCTTGGGTCGACCGATCAACGCGGCCTGCGTGCCGTAGCTGCGGGTGCTCCCGTAGGGAATGTCACCGAGCGCCCGCCACGCGGCTACCTGGAACTCGGTGCCGCGCAGATCGAGGGGGAGGTCGAAGCGGGTACGACCGCCGTGGAAGTACTCGGTGAGTTGCTCTGCTGCCCGGACGAGGACGGGGTGGTCGGAGCCGTCGAGCATGTCGGTGGGCAGCTTGACCGAGGTCTCCTCGCCTCTCCAGATCACCGCGCGCAGTCCCCGGTCGGTGGCCACGAGGCCGAGCGGCCCGATCGGGCTGTCGATGGTGGTGTGCCAGTGCGTGTCGTCTCCGTAGCGGCTCATGGCTTCCCTCTCTTCCGGGTCGAACTGTGGGTTGGTCTCAGGGCTGGTTGGACTGGCCGCCGATCGAGCGGGTCGATGGACGAGAGTCGCTGATGCGAGCGTGCGGCCGAATGCCAGAGATGCTGCGCGGCCCAGGATCGGTACGGCCGCCAGGACTCGGCCCGTGCCTGCAGTTCACGGGTACTGCACGGCTGGCCTGTGAGGTGCTCGACGGCGCGTCGCAGCCCCAGATCGGAGGCCGGGAAGGCGTCGTCGTGGCCGAACACCCTCATGGCGATGAGGTGAGCGCTCCACGGCCCGATTCCTTCGAGTTCGCACAGCTGCGTCACGGTGTCGTCGAGGCTGTCTGCGGCCTCCAGGTCGAGCTCGCCGCACGACACCGCCCGTGCGACCCCGATGATCGTGTCGATCCTGCGTTGCGTGAACCCGAGTCCCTCGAGGCCGCGGGCTCCTGCGTCGGCAAGCGCAGCCGCGCTGGGGAACAGATGCGTCAAGCAGGCGCTCTGTGACGTCTGGTGCGAGGGTCGCGATGCCCCGTGGCATACCGTCTCGGTGCCGGTCTCGTCGGCGGCATCCAGGGGGGTGCCGAGACGCTGAGCGATGCGACCGCACAGCGTCGATGCCGCGGCCACCGAGACCTGCTGACCGGCCACGATCCTGATGACTGTCTCGAACCGGTCCCACGATCTCGGCACACGCAACCCGGATGCGGCCCGCATCAGCGGTCCGATGACGGGATCGTCGTTCAGCACGGACGGGCGGTCGGGGTCCGCGTCGGTGCCCAGCAGAGCGCGGGCGCGGTGCACGTCGTCGATGATCGAGTCGTAGGTCGGCAGGTGCAGCCGCAGACGCAGATGCTCACCGTCGGCCGCGTCGGCCACCTCGGCGATGCCGGGGTGACCGCACACGCTGATGGAGCGCGCGTAGATGCCGTTGACGGACTCCACGCCGGGGATCGCACGCGGAGCCTGGTGAGCTAGGAAGGCGCCGAAATCGAACGGCGCCATGTAGGGGACCGACAGCACGAGGCCGCCGTCGATGCCGGGCCGCTGGCCCCGCCGCCGCTTCGAGCGCAGTTCGGTTGGCGTGAACCCGAAGATCGAGGTCATGGCCCGGTGGAGCTGTCTCGGCCCGCCGAGTCCGGCGGCTCGCGCGATCGCGTCGAACGACAGGTCTGTCTCGTCGATCAGCCGGCGGGCGAAGTGGGCGCGCCGGGATCGGGCGATGGCGCTCGGCGTCGTGCCGATGTGCAGCTCGAACAGGCGTCGCAGGTGCCGGGCGCTGTAGCCCACGTAGGACGCCAGTGCCTGCTCGTCGTGGTCGTCGAGATAGCCGTCGGTGATCCGCAACAGCGCGGCGGCCACGGGCTCGGGGACGTCGAGGCCTGTCAGCGATCCGGCCCTGCGTTCGGGCCGGCAACGCAGGCAGGGCCGGTAGCCGGCAGCCTCAGCCGCAACCGAGCTGGGATATCGAGCCGTGTTACGTGCCAGCGGCGTCGCCGAGCACTCGGCCCGGCAGTAGATGCCGGTGGTGGCCACCGCTTCGACCTGCATAGGACCGAACTGCACACTCGCAGTGTGCCGTCTCCTCACCGGCAATGTCGGACAAGAACGGACATCAACCCGAGGCGCTGAAGACATGTCCGAAAATGTCCGGCTCTGCCGATAAGCCCCGGAGGGACGCTGCTGGGACTCCAAGTTCCCGGGCCGCCAAGATGCGAATGGTACTCCGCACTAGATTTGGATAGGAGCGTCGGAAGGGGACACACGATGTTGCAAATGGCACCGGACGAGATGCGCGAGCTGGCGCACCATGTGACGGACATTCTGGTGGAGCGAGTCGAGGGTCTCGGGAGCCGACGGGCTTGGGAGGGAGACTTCAAGGACGCTCTGGCCAATCTGCTGGACGAGGACCCGCCGGAGACCGGCCAGCCGGCGCGCGATGTGATCGATCGGGCAGTGCAGGACGTGCTGACCAACACTCTGCGACTCGATCATCCGCGATCGTTCGGTTTCGTGCCGACGTGCCCGACGTGGCCGGGCGTTCTGGCCGACTTCATGGTGTCGGGATTCAATGTGAACGCCGCGACTTGGGTCACGGCGAGCGGCCCCTGCCAGCTCGAGGAAACCGTCGTCGGCTGGTTCCGAACGTGGTTCGGGCTGCCCGAGAGCGCGGGCGGGCTACTGACCAGCGGCGGGTCGGCGGCCGCGCTGCATGCGTTCGTGGCGGCGCGCGAGGCGGCCGGCAATCCGGATCGGGCCGTGGCCTACATGAGCGATCAGAGCCACAGCGCGCAGATCCGGGCCGCCCGCATCGTGGGCATCGCACCCGATCGGATCCGGGTGCTTCCGTCCGACGCCTCCGGCCGGATCGATCCCGGCGAGGTCGCGGCTGCGATCGCAGCGGACCGGTCCGCGGGTTGCACGCCCCTGGTCGTGTGCGCCAACGCCGGCACGGCGGCTGCGGGCGCCGTCGATCCGCTGCCGGAGCTGGCCGACATCTGCGCGGCGGAGGGAGTGTGGTTCCACATCGACGGGGCTTACGGCGGATTCGCCGTGCTGGCATCGCGGGGCGCGGCGGCGCTCGAGGGCATTGAGCGGGCGGACTCGATTAACGTTGACCCGCACAAGTGGCTGTTCCAGCCGTACGAGGCCGGTTGCATCCTCGTGCGCGACGGCAGCACCCTGGAGAGCGCCTTCGCGATGCATCATGACGTGTTGCAGGATTCGGTATGGGGCGCCAGGCACGCCAATCCGGTGGACCGGGGCCTTCAATTGAGCCGCAGTTTCCGCGCGTTGAAGATCTGGATGTCGATCCAGGCTTTCGGGCTGGCGGCGTTCCGTGCCGCCATCGACAACGGACTCGACTTGGCGGAGCGAGCCGCGGAGCACGTGCGAGACAGCAGCACATTGGAGCTGGTGTCGGCGTCGCTGAGCATCGTGTGCTTCCGCATCAACCCCGGCGACCTCAGCGAGGATGCCCTCACCAACTTGAACCGCGAGGCGCTAGCTCGGATCTTCTGGGGCGAGCGGGCCTTCCTGACGTCCACGATGGTCAATGGGCAATTCGTGCTGCGGCTGTGCATCATCAACCACAACTCGACCTGGGACGACGTACGCGAGACGCTTGAAGTGGTCGAGCGGTACGCCGAAGAGGCCACCGGCGCTTCATCGACCACCGGTACTGACTGATCGCCGCCCCATGCGGCGCCCGCCCGGGGGCCGACGATCAGTAGGGCAGGCCCACGGCGTGGGTCAGGAACTCCATGTAGGGCGAGGCGGCGCGGCAGGCGTCGGCGAAGTAGTCGATGAACCCCGGCTGGGTGACCTCCTCCTCGTCGAAGACGCAGCTGGCCACGTGGTCCTTGCGCTTGAGGTCCTCGACGCGGGGGTGCTCGGGATCGAACCCCTTGGGCGGGCGCTTCAGCGAGTCCCCCTCCAGGTCGAACTCCTCGGCGAAGTCGGGATCGTTGACCGCCGCCTCCCAGCCGGCCTGATCGGCGACGATGCGCTCACGGATCCGTCCCAGCGCGGCGGTGTCGGGCCGCCACAGGCCGACCCCCGCGAAGACCTCGCCGGGGGCCAGGTGCAGGTAGAAGCCGGGCGCGTGGACCGACTTGCCGGCCTCGTGGCGGAACTGGACCGCGGCCTGGGTCTTGTAGGGCGTCTTGTCCTTGGAGAAGCGCACGTCCCGGTAGATCCGGAACATGGAGCCGCCGTTGGCCCGGGTATCGGCCACGAAGTGCTCGCTGATCGAGTGCAGGTAGGGCTCGAAGTCCTCGATGAACGCCAGCAGCGGTTCTTTGAGGTGCTGCTCGTAGCGGCCCTTGTTCTCACCGAACCACTCGCGGTTGTTGTTGGCCCGCAACTCGAGGAGGAACTCGAACAGCTCGTGGCCGAAATGGGATTGCATCACGGCGTTCTATCCCAAGAACGCCTCACCGACCTAATGTGCACCGACCTCATAGGTAGAGGGGGATCGACTTGATGGCGTTCTCGATCGGTGCCGCAGTAGAGCGATGGGCGACCCGGAGAACCGTGGTCTCGGCATTGGTTGGCGTTGTTGGCTGCGTGGCGGGCCTCGCCTGGCGGCAGTCGCGGCTGGCGGGACTGGACCTGCTCGACGGTCGGGGTTGGTACACACCCGAAGAGGCGGCGGCCCTGTTCGACGCCCTCGACCGGCTCGACGCGAGCGCCAGGGCCGTCTACGCGGCGACCGCGCTCACCATCGACATGGTCTTTCCGGCCTCCTACGGCCTGCTGCTCGCAGTCCTGCTGTTCCGTCTGTTCCCGGGCGGGGCTCGGCTGTACGTGCTGCCGCTGGCGGTCGCGCTGGCCGATGCGCTGGAGAACATCACCGTCGCGGTGCTGGCGCTGAGCCACGACGGCACGCCGTCTCCGCTGGCCTGGCCGGGCGCGGTGTTCACCTTGGTCAAGTGGGTGCTGTTGCTGGCCACGCTGGCAGCGATATGCGTCGGCGGGATGCGCTGGCTGTGGGCCCGCACACGGCACTCACGCTGATCAGCGGTTCGCCCTCCAGCGCTGCCAAAAGCCGGTCGGACTCGAACTATCCCAGGAACCCCCGCAGAGCCGCCAGGACCCGCTCGGGCGCCTCCTCAGCGACGAAGTGGCCGCAGTCGGCGAACTCGTGCACCTCGACGTCGGTGAGCTCTGATCGCCAGCGGTCGAGTTCCTTCGTCCGGAAGGCGATGTCCTTGGAGCCCCAGAAGATGAGTGTCGGCTTGCCGCAGAAGGCGGCGCGGTCCTGCCAGATCTCCTGAAGCCAGCCGGTGGCGCCGACAATGTGGCCCGGCAGCGCGGCGTTGGCGGCGCGGGCCGCCGCGCTGGGCTGGGCGTTGCGGTAGTGCTCCATCACCTCGGAAGTCATCACCTCCTTGTTCCCGACCGCCCTAGGCATGACGCCGTTGACAAAGAAGTTCGCTCGCTTGATGAGGTACTGCCCCAGCGGGCTCGCCATCATCCTGCTGAAGAACCAGAAGTGAGGGTCGCGATTCACCGACCAGCACCAGGTGTTGGCGATGACCAGCCCCTTGACACGATCCGGGTTCCGGCGGGCGAAGTCGAGCCCGATCGGTCCGCCCCAGTCCGTCAAGAACAGCGTCATGTCCTGTAGGGCCAGATCGTCCAACAGCGTCGCGAGTGCCTCGGCGTGCGCGGCCGGATGGTGGTCGTCCTTGCGGTCGCTGCGAGACGAGAGCCCGAAGCCGATGTGATCGGGCGCGACGCAGCGGAACTCCGAGCGCAGTCCCGTGATCAGGTGCCGGAACTCGAACGACCACGCCGGATTGCCGTGCACGAAGACGACCGGTTCCCCCGAGCCCTCGTCCACGTAGTGCATGGCCTGGCCGCGCGGCGTTGTGAAGAACCGACTCTCAAAGGGAAACAAGTCGTCCGACACCCACGCCAGCCGAACCCCGCGCATGACACTGCTCACCCAGCGAGGCTAGCGGGGCCTGGTTCCGGTCGGGGGCGTGCGAACCGGGAGCGGCCAATGGACCGGTCGGCCCGATCCGCAGGCTGCGCCGGCCATGGCTCCGCACCAGGTCGACGATCTCGTCGGCCCCAGCGATCGGCCGCCTCCGCCTCCCAGTGTTGGCAGCTAGCGGTCGGCCCGCCGGGACGGCATCGGGACGAAGGCGCTGGTGCGGGCCGCGTACTCGACGTAGCCGGGGCGGCGCTTGCCGATGCTGCGTTCCAGCACGGTCACTCCCGAGACCTTCAGCAGCAGGATCGTCATGACCAGCGGGCCAGCGACGGTCCACCACGCCCCGGCCGCCACGGCGACCACCCAGATGCCCCACCACACCATGCTGTCACCGAAGTAGTTGGGGTGGCGGCTGTATCGCCACAGGCCCCGGTCCATGACTTTGCCCTGGTTGGCCTCGTCGGCCTTGAAGCGGCGGAGCTGCTCGTCGCCCACCGACTCGAAGACGAGCCCCACCGTCCAGACGGCCGCTCCGATCCAGTCCAGCCACCGCAGCGGTGACGGGTCGGGGTCGCCCAGCACCGCCTGGACCGGCAGTGACACCACCACCGCCAGCACCGCTTGCAGCCCGAACACGACCAGAAGGCTCCACAGCCAGAACGGTTGCAGGCGCCGCCTCAAGGCCTGATAGCGGAAGTCCTCGGGCGCGCCCCATTTGCGGGCGGTGAGGTGGGCGCTCAACCGCAGGCCCCACACCGACACCATCACCAGCATCAGAGATGCCCGGCCGCTGTCACTCCCGTCGCTCCACACCCACAGCGACCAGGCCGCGGCGACGAACACCATCGGCCACAGCGGATCGACGATCGACACGTCGCGCTTGGGCAGGCTCACCAGCCAGCACCCGGCCATCAGCACGCCTGCCACCAGCGCCGCGATCGGAAGCGCGCTCATGTCGGGCTCCAAGATTGCCTCCGAACACCAAGATCGCCCTCGTGGGACATGCGCGAATTGCAGACGCGGTCGTTAGCCGGCCCGAACTGCTGCGATGAGGGTGGTGGTCATGGTCGGTGTCACATCTGCCGGGTCGGTGGTGCCGGTGGCGATAGGGAGTCGTTGGCTGTTGAGGGCATGGAGCAGCATCTCCACGACAACCGGAGATGCGGCGTCTGATCGGAAGGCGCCTTGTTCGACGCCGGCGGCCATGATGTCGCCGACGAGCTCGCGGACCGGTTCGAGTTGCTCCTCGACGTGGATCTGGTGGTTGAACCCGACGGCCGGTGCGAGGTCAAGTGGGGAGGCGTGGTGGCGGAAGCCGTGCAGGGAGCCGGCGATGAACGCTTCAAGTCGCTCGGTCGGGTCGCTGATCGCCTCGAGCTCGGCCCGGCGGTTGTTGGCGAAGGTCTCCATCTCGCGCTCCACGTAGGCGTGGAGCAGCGCTGGGATGTCGTCGAAGTAGTTGTAGAACGCCGATCGGGCGACGCCGACCCGGGCGGCGACCGCCGTGACCGTCGTGCCCTCGACGCCGACCTCGTGCATGAGGTCGCCGAACGCGTCGATGAGCATGGCATGGGTGGCTTGACGCTGGCTGTCTGAAATTCCGACCATAGGTCCGTTGTTACGACGATGTGTCGTATGTAGGGTTCGTTGCCGTGTGGTTGGCTCTCAGAGAGATTGCCCGATCGAAGGGACGTTTCGCACTTCTCGGCGGCGCCATCGGCTTGCTGGTGTTCTTGAACCTGTTCCAGCAGGCGCTGCTGAACGGCTTGGTTACCGACTTCATCGGAGCGGTCGAGAACCAGAACTCGCCGGTCCTGGTGTTCAGCGAGCAGGCCCGCAAGAACGTCGAGGGCAGCTTCCTCAGCCAAGACCAAGCCGACGCGATCGCCGCTGTCGAGGGCGTGGCTGACACCGCGCTGATCGGGCAGAACACCTTCACCGTGCTGGCCGGCGGCGACGATGCGGACGCTGTCTTGTTCGGCTACGAGCTCGGTGGACTCGGTGAGCCCACTGCGCTGGTTGAGGGCACGCTGCCACAGGGCGCCAACCTAGCCGTGGCCACCGAGGCGGATGCCGACGCCGGGTTCGGGATCGGCGATGAGATCACGATCCTGGCTGATGGCGGTCCGGTCATCACCGTGGTTGGCCTGGCGTCGGAGTCCCGGTGGGCTGTGACTCCGACGCTGTTCGTCTCCTACGAGACCTTCGAGGCCGCCCAGCTTGCGGTCAATCCTGGGTCGGAGGTCGTGCTTCCGTCGCTGGTCGCTGTGCAGCCCGACGATGGGACCGACCTTGATGCCTTGACCGATGCGATCGATGCCTCGGTACCGGGCACCGAGGCGCTCACCAACCAGGAGGCCATCGATGGGAACCCCGCTGTCGTCAACACCAGCCAATCGTTCAACATCATCCTCACGCTGGGGTTCGTGGTCGTGTTAGTGGTCGTGGCCTTCTTCTTCTTGATCCTCACCGTCCAAAAGGCCAGGCCACTGACGCTGCTACGAGCGGTCGGCGCGCCGAGGGCGTTCCTGGTCAGGAACCTGGTCATTCAGATCGTGCTGGTGATGGCGGCCGGGATAGCGGCCGGTCTGGTCCTGACCTTTCTTGCCGTCGTCACCGCACCGGTGGGTGACGTCGCCATCTCCGTCCGGCCTTCGACGGCGATCAGCACGGTTCTCACGCTGTTTGTACTGGCCCTGATCGCTGGGATCGCATCGATCAGAAGAGTCCTGCGCATCGACCCGATCGACGCCACTGTCGATGCCGCTTAGATCCTGTGATGCCAGCCGTTTGTCGTAACCCGCTTGGGAGGATCCTATGCGTCTGGCTATGAGGGAGTTGATTCGCCGTCCTGCCCGGTTCGTTTCCGCCGCTGGGCCGTTGACGCTGCTGGTGCTGTTGATGTTGTTCTTGGGTTGGCTCCTAGATGGGCTGTTCCTTGGCTCGACCGGCGCCATCCGGGCCCATGGTGCTGACGGCTTCGTCTTTTCGGCTGACGCCCGAGAATCACTGTTGCGCTCGTCGGTCGACGAGGGTGACCTCAACGCCATCGCTGCAGTCGACGGTGTCGAATCGGTGAGCGGCATCGGTGTGTCACTTCTCGGAGCCGAGGTCCCGGGCGAAGATGACGTCGCCAACGTTGTCGTTGCCGGCTATCAGCTCGCTGGCGGCGTGCTCCCCGAGCCGCCGGCCCCGGGCACTGCATGGGCTGATCGCCAGTTCAACGCCCTCGGTGCCGGCATTGGCGACGTGGTGCTCGTCGGGCCGGCCGCGACCCCCATTGAGATCGTGGGGTGGGTCGATGACACCAACTACCTCCTGCTGAACACGCTGTGGGTCGACCCCGAGACCTGGCGCGAGATCCAAAACGCCAACCGACCGGACGCCATCGTGGCGCCCGGCGAGTTCCAAGTCGCTGCCGTCACCACGGTCGACGGAATCGACGAGGCGGCGGTCCGCTCGGCGATCGATGCCACCCTCGGCACCGAGACCTTGACCGAACAGGAGGCTGTCCTCGCCATCCCCGGCGTGCCGGAGCAGAACGCCACGATCGGCGCAGTGATCTACGCAACCGCAGTCGTCGTCGCGCTTGTAGTCGGCCTGTTCTTCGCCTTGATCACCTTGGAACGCACAGGGATCTATGCCCTGTTGAAAGCCATCGGCGTCCACAATCGCAGCCTCGCCGTTGGACTCGTCACCCAAGCACTGCTGGTGGCATTAGTGGCGTTCATCGCTGGCGGCGCATTCGGTCTGTTTCTCGGCAGCGTGATGCCGGCCGAGGTCCCACTCGAGTTGAGCGTTGGCCGCGCAGTGTTCGTCCTGATCGCGGTCGCCGTAGCGGCCGTGGCCGGCAGCTTGGCTTCGCTCAGACGAATTGTCCGCATCGACCCTGCCTCGGCCATCGGTGCCGGGGTGTGAGGAGGAGACCATGCCTGCTCTTGAGTTCCACGAGGTCAACAAGACCTACCGAACCGGCGGTACCGACATCGTCGCGCTCGACCATGCCAATCTGACGGTGGACGACGACGAGATCGTGGCCTTGCTCGGGCCATCGGGCTCGGGAAAGACGACTCTGTTGTCTATCGCGGGTGGGCTGCTGACCCCGACCAACGGCGCCGTGCACGTCGGGGGCAACGACATCACGTCCTACTCCGCGAAGGAGCTGACACAGTTCCGGGCCCGAAGCGTGGGATTCGTCTTCCAAACCGTCAACCTGGTGCCCTTCCTCACCGCCAGGGAGAACCTCCTGGTGGTAGCCAGGATCACCGGCCTGCCCAGCAAGACCGCAGCCCGACGGGCAGACACGCTCTTGAAGGAACTCGGTCTCGACCACCGCGCCCAGAACCTGCCGACGCAGCTCTCGGGCGGCGAGCGGCAACGCGTCGCCATCGGCCGAGCACTCATGAACGAGCCGGAGCTCGTCCTCTTCGACGAACCAACCTCAGCCCTCGACACCTCCCTGGGTGAACAGGTGATGGAACTGATCCGCAAAGAAGTGAAGGGTCGAGAAACGGCGTCAGTCATCGTCACCCACGACACACGCATGACCGCCCACGCCGACCGGACCATCCACATCGTCGATGGTCGCCTCGATGCCGGCGCTGCCCAACCGGCCTGACCAGACCGCCGACAACTCGAGTGGGAGGCACCGGACCCCCCTCAGCAGCGCCCGGCTAGCCTCAAGACGCCAAGATGCGGTCGGTTTGCGCTATTCGCGCAGCAAATCGCGCACGCCCCGCCCTCGGCCCTCGGCCCTCGCCCTCGTAGCTCAGTGGATAGAGCATCGGTCTCCTAAACCGTGTGCGCAGGTTCGATTCCTGCCGGGGGCACTCGTTCCTTTGGGGTGACGGACTCTGTCGAGCGGGCTCCGGTGGCCGTCAGGATGGCTCGATCGGCGCGAGCGTGAAGGAGATCCGGTCGTAGTACAGGCGAGTGAGTCCCTCGAAGCCCGAGTCGGTGCCCACGATCAACCACGCGCTGCCGGAGTCGTCTGCCTTCACGACGACCGGCCTGTCCATGCTGTCGAGGGTCTTGAGGCGAAACTCGTCACCCACGATGTCGGGATGCCCCACGTTGCCGACCACCGCCATCTGCGAGCCGCTCCGGGACTGGTTGCCCTTGTCGATGTTCATCCGGAGATGGCCGCTGCTGTCACGCGCGGCCTCGGGTTCTGCGGTGGAGGCGCCCGCCTTCACGTACACGCTCGAGCCGGGGGAGCCGCCGATCCCGACTGATGCCAGGGCGGCGTTGGTGGCCAGATCGACGGTCGCCGACACGGTGTAGGAAGCCGCCGGGGTCAAGTCGTCCACCCGTCGCTTCAGGTACATGAACAGGTCGTCGCTGCGGTTGTGGCCTTGGACGTACATGCCTGCGCCGTCGAGTCCGTCGGGTAGGGCCTGGTGCCCGCCGTCGAGTTCGTAGATCGACTGGTCGTAGTCCTCCGGCAGGTCGGCGAAGTCAACCATCCAACCATCGGCATCGGACTCGAACGAGAAGTCGAACTCAACCAGGTCCGGGCCGGGCTCGGGACTCTCCTCGCTGCCGTCGGGCGCCTCCGGCTCGGTGGTAGTCGGTTCAGGTGCCTCCGTCTCGGGCTCTTGGGGCTCGGTGATAGTCGGCTCAGGCGTCTCGGGTTCGGGTGCTTCCGGTTCGGTGGTTGTCGGCTCAGGCGCGTCGGGCTCGGGCGTCACCGGCTCGGTCACGGCCGGTTCGGGGGTTGTTGGCTCGGGCGTGACCGACTCGGTCACGGTGGGCTCAGGGGCTTCCGGCTCGGTGGTATCCGGTTCGGCAATGGCCGGCTCGGGCGTAGCTGGCACGCTGGGTGCGTCGTCGGACGCGCAGCCCACGATGGCGATTGCCACGAGTGCGATCATCGGCAGCGGCCATCGTCTCGGGCGCTGCGCAGGCAGGGATCCTCGCGTCACCGACACCACAGGAACTTCAACCGTACCGGCGGTAGCTGCCTCCTAGGTCGGGCCGCGGGGGTCTACGGCAGCCTTCTGGCTCGCCCCTTCAGCCAGACCGCCAGCCAGATGAGACACAGCATCCCCACTGCGGCCCACTCGGCCCGGTCTGCGATACGGACCGCCTCGGGGACATCGTCGGGGTCGGGCCGCGGTCCGTCCCCCAGCAAGGGGCGATTCTCCTCTGTGTCTCCGTAGCGCAGCGGGCCGCCCAGCTCGCGGCCTAGGGCTGCGGCCATCGCTGCCTCGGCCACGCCCGCATTCGGGGACGGGTGGGCCTTCGCGTAACGCCGCACGGCAGCGAGGATCTCCCGGGCCCGGTCGGGACGCAGCACGGTCACCAGTCCGGCGAAGATCCGGGCCGGCACGTAGTTGGCTATGTCGTCGAGGCGGGCCGCGGCCCAGCCGAAGTTGCCGTACCTCTCGTCGCGCCGGCCCACCATGGCGTCCATCGTGTTGATGGCCCGGTAGGCGACCGCTCCGGGCGCGCCCGCGACCGCGGCCCAGAACGCAGGGGCGATCACCGCATCGACGCTGTTCTCGGCCACTGACTCAATGACCGCGGCTGCGATTCCCGAGTCGTCCAGCTCCGACGGGTCGCGGCCCACCAGCGAAGGCAACTCCGTCCGGGCTGCAGCCAGGTCACCCGCCGCGGCCAGTTCACCGACGCGGGACGCCACCCGGCGCAACTCCCGACCCGCGGCCACCGCCCACGTGGCCACCGCGGTCGATCCGGCGACCGTGCCCGCGGCCGCCCCCATGACCGCACCCGACAATGCGTAGACGGCTCCGTTCAGGCGGCGGTCGGCCCACAGCGCCTCCTCGACCCGTTCCATGGTGCGGCCGAAGCCGGCCACCGGATGGACGTCCGCGGGCGGCTCGCCGACGAGGCGGTCCAGCACCAGCCCGGCCGCGGCCGCCAGGCATCGCCGTCCCAGCCGGTTCACAACATGGCCCCAGGCGCTGAGCCGATCATTGGCAGCGGCACGCTCAATCCCGCGGGCCGGCCCCGGCCCACACCGCTCGATAGACCGCCTGGCCGAGCCGCGAGCCCCACTGCGACCGCGGACCGGAGAAGCGTTCTGGCGCACCCCCGAAGGGCCATACCACTGTCACCGCGTCGGTGGCGGTGCCGGTCCCGGGCACGCCCCGGTCGCCCAGAGCCTGAGCCTTGGCCTCGGTGGCTGTGATCACTGCGTTGACCGCGGCCCCCGGATCGAGCGCCACCGGCATCTGCACGACCAGGTTGATCGTGCCCGGTGCGCTCGTCGCCTCCGTCGCCGCGGCGGGATCGGCGGCCCAGGTTGGATGGCTGATCCCCACCGTGGCGTCGACCGACACGCCTTCGCAGTCGGCGCCTACCAAGCCGTTCAGGTCGACCGCGGTGAACATGGCGACACCGGCGCCGTCCAGGTCGAGTTCGGCCGCGACCTCCGCAGCATGCTCGGCCAGGTCCGTGCGCCCGTAGTCCGACGCCACGCCGATGTTGAGCACCCAGTCGATCCGGCCGAAGCCGCCACCCACCGGCGCCGACGACAAAGCCGGCACAGGCACCGGCCAACGCCACACGAGCACGCCGCGATGGCCTGCCGCGGCAGGGACCAGACAGGGCTCGACGCGATCGCTCAAGGGTTGGAGCCGTTGCTCAAACGGCTCAGAGCCCGTTCCAGGCGGTCCAGGCCTGCGCTGTCGGGCACGGCCACTCGCACATGGTCCGGCATTCCGAAGCTGGTGCAGTCGCGGACGACCACCCCCTGCTGGGCGAGACGCTCCCGAAGGCCCGGCGCTCGCACCAGCACCCAGGGCGCATCGGCCGCGCTGACCTGCCAGCCGCTTCGGCGGAACAGGTCGGCGAGCTCCACCCGGCTGGCAGCGATAGCCCGCGACCAGCCGGCCAGGTCTGTGCACTCCAGAAGCTCCGCCAGCACAGCCAGCCCCAGAGAACTCACCGCCCACTGGGGCTGATGGCGAGCGAACCGCCCCACATCGTCGGCGATCACATAGCCGAGCCGCAGCCCCGGGCAGGCGAACACTTTGGTCAGCGATCCGACGACCACGCCCTGGCGCCCAGCCGACCACCGTCCAATGGCTAGCGGATAGAAGGCCTCGTCCCATACGTCGGCCACCTCGTCCGCGCCGGCCAGCACCCCGCTGGGGTTGTGGGGGTCACTGCGCCACACCGGCCCGTCCGTGCCCCGGGGGTGCAGGCCGAACTCCGGCTCCGAACGGACCTGCCCTCCGATCTCACGGGCCACCGCGGCCACTGCCGCCGCCCCGCCGTTGGTCAGCAGCAGCCGCTCGGGCTCGACTCCGATGGCCTCGGCCAGCATGCGGGCCGCATCCGACGGATCCGGATAGCGCCGCAGGGACTCCAGGTGGCGGGCCGCGACCGCACCGACGTCGGGTGCGAACGGGTTGAGGTTCTGCGACAAGTCGAGGATCGAGCCGGGGTCGAACCCGAGCGCCTCAGCCAGCCGGGAACCGTCGCCGCCGTGCGGTCCCGGCGGCGGGATCGAGCGCGGCCCGTCCGAGGCTCGGCGAGCCGGGACGGCCGGCCCCGCCCGGTCGGACAGTCGCGCCGATGCTGCATCCACGGGCGCCGATCGTACTGCCACCGAGCCGGCTGCTCGCTCGGAACGAACCGGGCTGCTTCGGGCGTATCTTGCTGAGATGATCGTTCGCCCACCGGTGCCAGGCTGAGGCCGGTCGATGCCCGTGGTAGACCCCTTCGCCGAGACCCGCCTGGGGCCGGTGACCCTGCGCAACCGGATCATCAAGGCGGCCACCTTTGAGGGCGTGATGCCCGAGGCTCTCGTCACGCCCGAGCTGATCGAGTACCACCGGGCGGTGGCCGCGGGCGGGGCCGGTATGTCGACCGTCGCTTACCTGGCGGTGGCCCCCGAGGGGCGCACCCACGCCGAATGCATCTGGCTGCGTCCGGAGGCGGTGCCCGGACTGCGCCGGCTTACCGACGCCATTCACGCCGATGGCGCGGCCGCCGGCGCCCAGATAGGCCACGCTGGGCCGGTGGCCAACTCCCGGTCCAACAAGGCCGCGTCGCTGGCGCCCAGCCGGCGGTTCAACCCGCTGGCCATGCGGGTCATCCGCTCCGCCACCGACGCCGACATCACCCGCGTCACCAACGACTACGCCCGGGCCGCCCGCCTCGCCGCCGACGGCGGCTTCGACGCCATCGAGATCCACCTCGGCCACAACTACCTGCTCAGCGCCTT
>VYCW01000081.1 GCA_009843735.1 Acidimicrobiaceae bacterium
GCAGTCGCCCGCCGAGGTACTTCTGGATCAGCTTCTGGCACCAGCCGGCCAGCTCTGCCCAGGTGCGCGGCGCCGGGCGGGGGTCGAGGTCGGCGTGGAGTTCTTCGACGAAGCTCAGCAGTTCGCGGGAGCGCTCGGCGCTGCGCCGATGCCTGTCGCCGCGCCATGCCTGCTCCTCGTCGGCGGCGTGGTGGTCGGCCTCGGCGGTGCAGTCCTCGGCGTACCGGGTGAGCCTGCGTCTCCAGCTGTCGATCCCGGACTCCACCCGGGCAGCTCGGGCCTCGCGCTCCCATGCCGCGCTCGGCACGCCCTGCCATCGGTGTCGGGCCTGCTGCTCGTGGCTGCCGGCCTCGCCGTCGGGTCCGCCGGCGTCCGGGTCGCGCCGCCTGACGCTCACCGGGGCGCCGGCCAGCCAAGCCATCACGACCCGCCGGGAGAACCCGCGCTCTGGTAAGGCCAGCATCTCGAGCAGCGACCGTCCCAGCAGCGACGTCTCCACCGTTCGGGAGGTGGCGCCGCAGCGGGGGATGCCGGCCGCGTCGAGTGCGTCGCTGATCAGGCGCACGTAGGGGCTTTCGATGCCGTAGACGACGGCGCATCGCCCCAGAGGGGTGCCGGCTTGGGCTGCCTCGACCACAGCCCGCACGGCATGGCGCACCTCGTCGTCGGCGTCGGAGACGCTGAGGGCCTCCACCGTGGCCCGAGCTTTGTCGCGCCCGCCTCGCGGCGCCGGGGCGTCCAGCTCGGCGCCGAGCCGGCGAATTGAGGCGACCACCGCGGCGTCGGCGTCCTCGGCGCCGGTCGCGCCCGCGACGATCGTCGTGTCCGTCGCCTCGGCGACCGCTCGCAGCAAGCCTGCCTGGCTGCCCGTGATCCTCTGCGGCAGGAACACGATCATCGGACCGAGCTGGCGCGCCACGGCGGAGGGATCGGCCCGCACCGCCGCCACCGCAGCCCGCGACAGCTGCTGCTCGTTGCTGAAGCGCGCTTCGAGATCGGCCGCGACCTGTTGGTGGATCCTCACCACGTCGGCAGCCCGCGGCGACTGCGCCGCCAGCGCCCGGAGCTGCCCGCCCTCGAGTTCGGACAGCTCGCGGTGGGCTCGGGTTAGGGCCCGCTCGGTGGCCGGATGGGTCTCGACGCCCCGGAAATGGCCGGGATCGCGCCGCAGCACGGTGCGGACCGCGGCGGCGATGACCGTCATGGTCACGCCCCGGCGCCCCTGGGCGGCCATCCCGGCCCCTCCGAGACGCTCGGCGAGGTCGTAGGCGGTGTGGAAGGCGACCGCGGCAACCCCCCGGGTGCCGTTGTGCTCGCGTCGGCCCAGCGCCCGCCGGGCCGCCAGGCCCACGTAATGGTTGGGCACGACGACGGTGACCGGGACCAGCGGGTCGCCGCCCTTGGCGTGCGCCACAGCCTGGGCCAGCGCCTCATGGGCAGCGGGGCCGTAAGCCGTTGTAACGCAGTCGATCGTCACGGGTGCGCACCCTACGGCAGCGGTACGACACCGGCCGGGGACGGTGTCGCGAGCGACGGCCCCGAAGCGGTGCCGTCCATGGCGCTGGCATAGGCTTGGCCCTGAGCCGGCGGTTGAAGGGGGCGGCAAGGCATGGCGGTCGCAGCGGGAGTGGTGTCGCGGGTGCCGTTGGTGGACCTGTCGGGGGCGTTCGAGCCGGGGCCGCGCCGCGACGAGGCCACCGATGTGATCAGGCGGGCCTGCGAGGACGTGGGCTTCCTGGTCATCACCGGGCACGGCGTGTCCGAGGAGGCAGTGACCCGGATCGACACCGCCGCCCGACGGTTCTTCGCCCTGCCGCTGGCCGACAAGATGGAACTCGTCTGTGACTTCGGCAACCGCAGGGGCTACAAGCCCCTTCAGAGTTCGACGCTGGCGCTCTCCCGAGACCAGGAGACGCCGCCGGACCTCGCCGAGCTCTACCTTGTCAACCGCTTCGACGACCGTGACGCGGCCCGCCGAGCCGGGCTGCGCGAGGGGCGCGAGGAGTTCTTCGCCCCCAACGTCTGGCCCGACCCGGACATGGTGCCCGGCTTCCGAGAGTCGTTCCTGGCCTACTACGCGGTCATGGAGGACCTCGCCGCCAAACTGATGCGGTTGATGGCGCTGGCGTTGGACCTGGACGAGCACTGGTTCGACGACAAGATCGCTGACCACGTGACCGGCCTGGCCGCCCTCCGGTACCCGGCGCTGGAGACGGCGCCCTTGCCGGGGCAGTTCCGCCGGGGGCCGCACTCGGACTGGGGCAGCCTCACGATCCTTTACGGCGACGGCGTGCCCGGCCTGCAGATCCTGTCGCCCGAGGGCGAATGGGAGGACGTGCCCGCGGTTGCCGGTTCCTTTGTCATCAACCTCGGTGATCTCATGGCGGCCTGGACCAACGACCGCTGGGTGTCCACCCTCCACCGGGTGGTGGCCGCCGACGGCGCCTGGGGCGAGCGCATCTCGGTGGCGTTCTTCCACCAGCCCACCTACGACGCGGTCATCGAGTGCATCCCCACCTGCACCTCGCCCGACGACCCGCCCCGCTACGAGCCCATCACCTCGGGTGAGTGGCTGGACGCGATGATCCGCAAGACCACCACCTACAGCTGAGGAGTCGTTGTGTCACGGGTGCCGCTGGTGGACCTTTCGGGGTCGTTCGAGCCGGGATCCCGCCGCGACGAGGCCGTCGACGCGATCGGCCGGGCGTGCGAGGACGTGGGCTTCCTGGTGATCACCGGCCACGACGTCGATTCCGAAGTGGTGCAGGGGATCGACGACGCGTCGCGACAGTTCTTCTCCCTGCCCCACGAGGAGAAGCTGGCCTATGTGGGCACCACCGGCGTGTACCGGGGCTTCACCCCTTCTCAGGGTTCGGCCCTGGCGCTGTCGCGCGACGACGAGTCGCTGCCCGACCTGTGCGAGCTCTACACCGTCAACCGGTTCGACGACCCGGAGGTCGCCCGGCGGGCCGGTCTGCGCGAGGGGCGGGAGGGGTTCTTCGCTCCCAACATCTGGCCCGATCCCGCTCGGGTCCCGGGCTTCAAGGAGGCCTTCGAGGCCTACTACGAGGTGATGGAGGGCCTGGCCGTCAAGCTCATGCGGCTGATGGCGCTGGCGCTGGACCTCGACGAGCACTGGTTCGACGGCAAGGTCGCCGACCACATCACCAACCTGACCGTCAACCACTATCCGGCCCTCGACGCCCCGGCCGCGCCGGGCCAGTTCCGGCGGGGCGCCCACTCGGACTGGGGCAGCCTCACGATCCTGTACCACGACGGCGGGCCCGGTCTGCAGATCAAGTCGCCCGAGGGGGACTGGGAGGACGTGCCGGTGGTGTCCGGCTCCTTTGTGGTCAATCTGGGGGACCTGATGGCGGCGTGGACCAACGACCGCTGGGTGTCGACCCTTCACCGGGTGGTAACCCCCACCGGCGACCTGGGCGACCGGATCTCGATCGCTTTCTTCCACCAGCCCACCTACGACGCCCGCATCGAGTGCATCCCCACCTGCACGTCCCCTGACGATCCGCCCCGTTACGAGCCGACCACCTCGGGCGGGTGGATCCTCTCCATGATCGAGAGGACCCTCTACTGAGACGTGCAAGCCGTTCGCCCCGAGCTGACAGCAGGGAGGAGTTGCTCGCCTGTGGGTGATGTCGCTCCTGCCCTGAAGTTCGAGAGGATCTCCAAGACGTTCCCCGACGGCACGGAAGCCCTCGACGGGATCAGCTTCAGCGTCTCGATGGGCGAGTTCGTCACCATCGTGGGCCCGTCGGGCTGCGGCAAGTCCACCCTGCTGAGGATCGCTTCGGGCCTCTTGGAACCTACCTCGGGACGGGTGGAGGCCGATCGTGAGCGCATCGGTTACGTCTTCCAGGACGCGACGCTGCTCGATTGGCGGAACGTCCAGAACAACGTCGAGTTGCTCCCCCAGCTTCACGGTTTCCCGAAGGCCGAGAGGAAACGGCTGGCCAGCGAGGCAATCGAGCTCGTCGGGCTGCAAGGATTCGAGCGCCACTACCCCAAGTCTCTGTCGGGGGGCATGAAGATGCGGGTGTCGCTGGCGCGTACTCTGACTCTTGCTCCGCCGCTGTTCCTGTTCGATGAGCCATTCGCGGCGGTGGACGAGATCACTCGTCAGAGACTCAACGAGGAGACGCAGGCGCTCTTTCAGCGCGAGGGATTCGCGGGCCTGTTCATCACCCACTCGATCAGCGAGGCCGTGTTCATGTCCACCCGGGTGATGGTCATGTCAGCCCGGCCCGGACGGATCCTGTCCGAGCATGACGTCCCGTTCAGCTACCCGCGCCAGGCGGACCTGAGGTTCGACTCGAAGTTCGGGGAACTCTGCGGCGAGGTGTCGGCCGCCCTCGAGGGCGCCCATGGATCGGAGGACGGCCATGAGTGAGCACGAGCCCGGGAGCGAGCCGGTCCACGGTCAGGTCGAGACCGACGACGAGGAAGACAAGGCCGGCAAGGGTGCGGCACTGTGGACATACATCGCGCCGCTCATCACGTTCGTGCTCATCATCGGCATCTGGTACCTCATCTCCTACGGGCGGATGGATGCGGTCAGACGCCGTACCGCACTGCCGGCGCCGCACACCGTCTTCGAGGACGGCCTGCTCGTGTGGGAGGACCGAAAAGGACTGAAGCCGATCCTCGAGGCGCTGCTGGTCACGAGCCGCGTCGCGCTCATCGGGCTGGGGATATCGATCGCGATCGGGGTCCTGCTGGCCGTCGTGATGAACACGGCCAAGTGGGCCGAGCGGTCGATATTCCCGTACGCGGTGATCATCCAGGTGACCCCGATCCTCGCTCTGGTGCCGTTGATCCGGAACTGGTACGGCTTCGGCATCAGCGCCCGGGTGGTGGTGTGTGTCCTGATCGCGATCTTCCCGGTCATCACCAACACGCTGTTCGGGCTGCAATCGGCCAAGGAGGGCCATCACGACCTGTTCACGCTCCATCACGCCAATTGGCTCACCCGCCTGTGGCGTCTGGAAATGCCCGGGGCCATGCCCGCCTTCTTGACCGGCATGAGAATCGCGGCGGGCGGCTGCGTGATCGGGGCCGTGGTTGGCGACTTCTTCTTCCGTCAGGGTGAGATCGGGCTGGGCCGGCTGATCGACAACTACCAGAAGGACACCAGGATCCCGGAGTTGTTCACCGCGACGATCGTTGCGTGTCTCTTCGGGATCGCGATCTTCCTCATTGTGGGGTGGATCTCGAATCGCACGCTCAAGCACTGGCATGAATCTGCACGGAACTACACGTGAGCTGCCCCGGCAGCTGCGGCATTTCACCTAAACAAAGGGGGACAACCAATGGCACCTAGACACATCGCAAGGTACGTCGCCGTGCTCCTAGCGGTCGGCCTCGTGGCTGCGGCTTGCAGCGGCGGCGACGACGACGAATCGGCCAGTTCGACGGTCTGCCCGACGAACCTGGTGATCCAGACGGACTGGTGGCCTGAGATTGAGCACATCGGCACGTACCAGCTGATCGGTCCGAATGGCACGTCCGACCCGGAGACGTTCCGCTACAGCGGTCCAATCCAGGAGCAGTACAAGGTCGGCGGCATCGAGACGGTCGAGATCCGAGCCGGTGGAGACGCCATATCGTTCAGCCCGGTCACCTCAGTGATGTATGAGGACAGCGACATCACGCTCGGCTATGTCAACACGTCGGACGCGGCCAAGGACGCCGGGACCAACGCCGTCATCGGTGTGGCCAAGACGCTCGACATCAACCCGCAGATGGTGATGTGGAACCCGGCGCTCTACGACATCTCCGAGCCGGCCGACATGGCCCCGACCGGGGCCCGGTTCCTGTACTTCGACGGCTCGACCTATGTCGACTTCATCGTGAGTTCGGGGTTCATGACCGAGGACCAGCTCGACCCGTCGTACGCGGGCGCGCCCGACCAGTTCATCGAGAGCAACGGCGGCATCATCCAGCAGGGCTTCGCCACCAACGAGATCTACAAGTACGAGAACGAGATCGAGTGGAACAATGGCGCCCCGGCCGATGTGTCGTTCTTCCTCATCCACGATCTGGGCTTCGAGGACTATCCGGCCATGTACAGCGTCCGCGCCGACCGGCTCGAGGAGCTCTCGCCTTGTCTCGAACTGCTGGTGCCCATGCTGGCCCAGGCCTGGGTCGACTTCTTCGAGAACCCCGGCCCCATCGCCGACGCGCTCATCTCGCTGAACGCCGAGTACAACACCTACTGGGAGCTGTCGACCGGCATCAACGACAAGGCTCTGGAGATGTTCGCCGACGGCATCATGGCTAACAGCCCCGACGGGACGTACTGCTCGATGGACGAGGGCCGCGTCAACGGGCTGATCGAGATCCTCAAGCCGACCTTCGACAACCGGGGCATCGAGTATCCCGACGACCTGTCGGCGGCCACCGTAGTGGACAACTCCTTCTGCGCGGGCGCTCCCGGTCTCAGCTGATCCTGTTTAGGCCTTGACATCGCCGCAGGCGGGGCGTCGCTCGTTCGGCGTCCCGCCTGCCGGCGCGACTCAACTCGTGTACGCGCACAGGTCGAACAGGTTCCCGTCAGGGTCGGCGAGGTTGGCGATGCTGCCGTAGGGCTCGGTGCGGGGCGGTTGGCATTCGGACGCTCCGAGGGCGAGCAGCCGGGCCAACTCAGCATCGAACTCGTCAGGGTGGCAGGCGAGGTCCAGGTGCACGCTCCCGGGGACATGGGCTCCCCGCTGGAGCCCGATCCGGCGCTGACCGTCGGGGCTGGCCAGCACGATCCAGCGGTCGCCGTCTTCGCGCTGCACTTCGACAAGCCCGAGAGCTGCGCTCCAGAAGTCTGCGAGATCGTCGGTGTTGGGCGAGTCGATCGTTACTAGGTCGAACGCCGCAGTCATGGCGGCAGTGTAAGCGGCCGAGATTCCCCGGTAAGAGTGCCCGGGCTCAGTCCCAGTCGGCTATGCCTCCGAAGCCCGCGATGCTGGTGGGCCGCAAGCGGACCACGCACTCGCCGGGCACGCCGTTGCGGGCTCCGAAGGCCTCGGCCTGGTCGGCGCCCATGTAGCGGCCGCCGACGATGGTGGCCACCCGCCGCACCTCGTCGAGGTCCTCGGTCATGTCGACGGTGCCGTCGACCTTCACGAACGAGTAGGGCGGCTCCTCGACGTCGACCACCAGCGAGATGCTGGGGTTGCGCTGCATGGCCCGGGCCTTGCCGGTCCCGGCGGCGGTGTTGAACAGGATCTCGCCGTCCTCGACGATGAACCAGATCGGCGCAACATGGGGCCGCCCGTCGGAGGCGACCCAGGCCACCTTGCCCGTGCGGGTGCCGGTGCTGAGGAACTCCAGCGCCTCGGTGGCGGTCATCGTTCGCATGGGCGCCCTCTGCTCTTCCGAATTTCCGGCGAATGAGGGGAACAGTTCCCCATTTCTACCGGAAGATCGGGTCGGCGGGCAGGTCGGTGATGAACATGTGGCCGGGCTCGTGGACGATGGCGATCTCGGGCGCGGCGTTGGCGATGGCCATCTGTGGGGTGACGCCGCAGGCCCAGAACATGGGCACCTCGCCGTCGTGGATGTCGACTCGGTCGCCGAAGTCCGGAGCGTTCAGGTCTGAGATGCCCAGCCCGGCCGGGTCGCCGACGTAGACCGGGCCGCCGTGGGCTTGTGGGTAGGCCCCGGTGATCCGCCGGGCCTGTTCGACCGCCGCGGCAGGCATGGGTCGCATCGACACCACCAGTGGGCCGGCGAAATCGCCCGCGGGTTCGCACTGGCGGTCGGTGATGTACATGGGCACGTTGCGGTCCTGTTCGATGTGCCGGACCGGCAGCCCGGCCCGCATGAGGGCGGCCTCGAAGCTGAAGCTGCATCCCAGCAGCACCGACGCCAGATCGTCCCGCCACCAGCCGGTGGCGTCGGCGGCCGAGTCGGTGTGGGCTCCGTCGACGAACAGGCGGTACTGGGGCACGTCGGTGCGCAGATCGCTATCGGGAGCGGAGTTCACTGCCTCGGTGCCGTGTTCGATGACCTCCACGATGGGGCATGGCTTGGGGTTGCGGTTCGCGAAGGCCACGAAGTCCGAGGCCACGGCCCGCGGCAGCACCACGAGGTTGGCTTGCACGCATCCCGGGGCCAGATGAGCGGTAGGCCCGGTGTGCTCGCCGGCCCGTATCGCCAGTCTCGCCTGCCGGGCCGGAGTTGACCGGGTTGCGGCGCGCTCGGCATCGCTGTCTTCGAGGACCTCGGCCAAGGCGTCCAGCAGCGGCATCTGCGCCTTGTGCAGCTTCGTCCGGGCCTGGTCGATCGTCCACCAGGCCGCCTTGTCCACTTCGGGGAACTCTTGGACCTTGCCGGAGCGGGGAGGCCATTCGAGTTCGAAGGTGTTGCTGGCGACGTGCGTAGCGTCGAAGTCCGCCTCCAGCGCCCATGCACTGACGCGTTTGCGCCCTGGCTGCCCGAACTCGCCGAGGAAACGCCTCGGCCCGGTGGGCGGTGGGGATCCCAGCTCCTCCTCGAACTCCCGCAAGGCCACCGTCTCGGCGTCCTCGCCCTCGGCGTACTCGCCCTTGGGGATCGACCAGGCGTGCTCGTCCTTCTTGGCCCAGAACGGTCCGCCGGGATGCACGAGCAGCACTTCGATCTCACCGGTGGCGTTCTGGCGGTGGAGTATGAGGCCGGCGCTTCTCTTGCTTGCCATGCGTGCCGCCATTCTGCAGGCAGACCGACTGCTGGTGCGCGTCGAACCTAGCCCGGAGCGCAGGACGAGAGTCCGGTGAGAGCACCGCTGGACCGCCGTCCCGTACTCTGTGTTGGACAGTAGAGCTGAGGGAGCCATGAGCGAGAAGGACCGGGCAGCCGAGCGAGCCGCGGCGGTCGCCGACGCGATGGACGACATCGCCAAGATCGAGGCCCACGGCCGCGAGCACGGCGGCATCGACCGGGCCGGCGTGGAGCGAATCAAGGAGCGGCTGCTGGAGCTGGCCGAGCTCGACGACCTGTTCGGCGACGACGACTTCCCGCCCCCGGAGACTCCCGGTAGTTCGGTGAGCTACCGGATCGCGCAGAACGAGGACGACGAGTTGGCGCTGTACGTGCAGTGCGTGTCCGACGGCACGTCTGCACCGCCGCACGAGCACAACACCTGGGCAGTGATCGTGGGGATGCGAGGCCGGGAGCTGAACCGCCTGTACGGCCCCTGCGCGGGCTCGGGCGAGCCCCAGGTGCAGCAGGAGGTGGTGGTCGAGCAGGGCACCGGCGTGGCGATGCTCAGCGACGATGTGCACTCGATCCACATAGAGGGCGCGGCCACCAACTTCCACTGCTACGGCCTGGCCCTCGAGAGGCTCGCGGGCCGCCGCTTCTGGCACGCCCGCAGTGGCGAGTGGCGCCCCTACGACGATGTCGGCCACATAGTCGAGGCCCGCCCCGACCGAGCCGCGCTGCCGGGCTGAGGGCCTTGCGGGCCGCTGGCGCCCGCCCCGCTAGTCCAGCTTCGCCAGCGTGCGCTTGGGCGCGATGAGGTGGAAGCTCTCGAGGATCAGGTCCTCGACGTGGCCCCAGTCCTCCAGGTCGGCGAGGTCCATCGTCACCCAGCCGTGCCGTCCCACGTACTTCGACGGGGTGAAGCGCCGGTCGGCGACGATGACCTCGGCGTGCGGCTTCTCCAGCTTGAATCCCACCGTCGGCCGGCCATCGGTCTCGCCGTAGCCGGCGAAGATCTTGTCGCCCACCCGGAAGTAGGGCGACCCCCAAGTCAGCGTCTCCTTGGTGTCGGGCAGCGCCAGGCAGATCTCCCGCACCTTCTGCAATGCATCGCTTGCCACGTCCGTCACCTCCCGCCTTCCAGACGAGGTACGCCCTGCTCGATTGCAGTCTGCACGATGCGCCCGATGCGACCGGCGCGGGTCTGCTCCCGCTTCGCGTCGGCGAGCCACACCAGCAACTCCTTGCGCCTCGACGGTGTCAAAGCCTTCCAGGCCGTAGTCGCGCCCTCCTCGGCCAGAGCCTCCTGCAGCTCTGGCGGTGTCTCCGGTGTGCGGTTGCTGCGATCAAGACGGATCCGCACCTCCACCGAGTCGCCCGCGCCCTTGCCGATTGCGGAGCGGACCGCGCTGTTCAGAAACAGCCGATGATGCCCACCACCGACCGGCACGAGCGTCGCGGCGAGTTCCATCCCATCGGCAGTGCCCACGACCGGGACATATCCCCGCAACCCAAACGCCTCTGACACGGCCACAGGAACATCAAGAGCCACGTTCATGATGTGCGCATAGTTCGACGCCAGCTCGTAGAGCACTCCCACAAACGTATGCTCGCCCGACTCCGCCATTAGGACTTGAGGTCTTTCGGGCTTCTCCCGTGGCCTAATCCGTGGGTACTCACAACGGCTCAGACTTCAGGAATGACGGTCGGATGGGAGGCTCATGAAGGTAGAGCCTTTCGTCAAAAGCTTCCGTTGCTCGCAGGCCAGAATCGTCGGGAAACAATCTCATGATTCCTGATGATTCTTCGTCGATTTGTTGGATTCGACGCCGTGCCTCTGCTTGCATAGCGGGAAACTGACGAGCCGCTCGGTCATAGAGATCGCCCATAATCCTGTGACCAGCAGGATTTGTGGTGGCGAATATCATGAAATACAACGATGACCCTCGAGTGTTCTTGAGTTCAAGAGGGTGAGTCCACTTATAGCCAAGATCCGCTTCTAGTCGCCAACGCATTAGGTTCAAGTATTCTTCTCTTGCCTGCTCGCCACTGAGCGATTTATCTAGCCGACGATCATAGATATGTCTCCATGACCCTACCCCGAACACAGCATCTATTGTGCCCTCATCTTCGGGCCGCAGGTCTCTGCCTCTCGTCGGCAAGATGCGGCTGAACATCTGGGGCGAAAATAGAAGGAATAGTTCAGTCTTGTACTTGCCAGTCCGGAACTTGGAGAGGCGTTTGAGTGTGCACCACTTTGCTTCCAAGCCATTTGGATCAATGAAGGCAAACGTCGGAGCCCATGCAAAGGCCCGCAGTTCGGCGAGAGCGCGGACGATTTTCTCATTGCAGTCTCCTCCATACACTTTGATGTCTCGCCCAGGGTTCGCTGCAAGAAGTGATGATTCTAGTTCTCTTGCTTTATCCTTTACCTCAAAGAATCGAAGTCTGGTGAATGGCGGATTGCTCGTTGATAGAGCGATCTGTGCAGAACTCTGGATCTCTTCATTTGTGATCCGATCTCGGTTGTCTGTTTCGCCAGCAAACAGGTCAAGGTAGATTCGCTCGGATGGCGCTTTGTACTTGGTTGTCGTGGTAAAGGCATCCAGATAGTCCCGTAGTACGTCGAGTTTGCCGCGTGTCCAGTATCCCCAAGTTCGGCTCATCAGACGGCTTCATGTACTGAAGGCATATCGTTGTGAAGTGACCCGCCTAACTCTCGGCCGCCTGCCTTGGGGGTGCGGCCTCCCCACTGCTTGAAGAAGAAATCGACGCCGGCGGCTGCACACTGGTCGCGGAGATCGATGGCCCACGCCTCGTCCATGGGGCGGGCGTTGTGACCGCTTTCGCCCCCTGCGATTAGCCAGTGGATGTCTGTGAGGTCCAGGTTCACCAACGGGCCCAGTAAGGGCTCGGCGCTGATGAAGCGGACTACTGCCGGGACAGTGCGCAGATGATCGATGCGGAAGGCGTAGCGTCTGGACTCGACGCTGACGCCCATCCAGACGTTGGGGGGCCAGTCCAGTTGGCTAGCCAGAGACGCTAGGCGCTTCGAGCGCTTGGTGAGGATCTGGTAGGTGTGGCGAGGCGTGTCGGTCATGACCTGGAAGACGCGCTGGATGAAGTCAAGTGGCACGTCGGGATGGAAGAGGTCGCTCATGGAGTTCACGAAGACCACGCGTGGCGCTTGCCACCGGTGGGGGAGTTCCAGAAGGTCGTCGTGCAGTGTGAGTCCGAAGCCGGGACCGCTGTGCTTGGGGTCGCCGTCGTTCTGGTACCGGGGATTGCCCATCGCCTTGAGGCGCTTGGCGAGGGTGAGCGCGTAGCAGTTATCGCAGCCGTGCGACGTGCGATCGCAGCCGGTGCTGGGATTCCAGGTTGTCTCGGTCCACTCAATACCGGTCCGGTCGGCCACAGCCACCTTCCCTTCTCGCCCACTTATCCACAGGGTACTCACCGGTTCGCAGACTACGGACCGGCTGTGACAGGCCCTAGCCTCTAGCCTCGCGCTCGACGGTGGGGGTCAGCGACTCCATGAGGGCTGAGTCTCGGCTAGGGCGGACTCGAGCTCACCGGCCATCGCGGCTAGGAGGTCGTCGAGTCAAGGCGTTTGGCCGTCGGTGCCGGCTCGCCTACCTTGCGTTCTGCTCGATGTCCCATCCATGGACGCAAAGCACCGCTACACTCCAACACCAACCAGAATCGAGCATATGGAGACCCCAGATGGCAGAACAAGGCCCAGAATCCAAAGATGGTAAGTTCACCTATAAGGTCAACGGTACTCAGTTCGACTCAAAATCCGAATTCCTAACCGCACGACAAATCCTAGAGATTGCGGCCAAAGCAAACGTCATTCCTGGCAAGCCCGATGAGTACTATCTTCAAGGTGACAAGGGACGCTATAAGGATGACGATAAAATTGATCTTCAGGAAGACAGCATCTTCATCACTATTCCGCATACTCCGACACCTGTAGCTTCACGAAATCGCGTATGAGCGAAAGTGTCAGCCGCGTGCAGGCCGAACTAATCGATCTCGGTTATGAGACGGAATGTTTCGGTTCTGCTCAGGGCCAGGTAGTGGCGTTCAACTATACGATCGAAACTGGATCTCACAGGGGCGAGACAGTGACGGTTGGAGTGAGCTTCCAAGAGGAAGGATACCCAGAGTACCCACCCCACTGGATCCATGTTACACCGCCGATTAATGATGGTCGCGGAGGGAGTGTGCAGGAATACCACGATGGGAGTGGTCGTGCATGGGTTGCTATGAGTCGTCCTCCTGGCAATTGGGATCGAATACCGACCAAGACTATGCGCGCATACATTTCTGAACACTTGCGCCGTATTTGGGCTGATGTATGAACTACGATGTTGCCTTAACGCATGGAGCTCATAGCCTCGCTAGGCAGCATCTTCTTCAGCATTTCAATGTCGGACATCTTCAGGAAGATCTCTGCTTTGCCTTGTGGCGACCATCGACAGCAGCGAATCGTCTTACCGCTCTGATCGATGAGGTTCTGATTCCACAGGAAGAGGACCGGCTTCTTCACGGAAACACGAGCTTCACTCCAGACTATATGGCGCGGGCAATCACAAGCGCTCGTCGCATGAACACTGGACTGGCGTTCATGCACAGTCACCCTGGCACTGGTTGGCAGGATATGAGCCCGACGGATGTCGTTGCGGAACGCGATGTTCTGGCCTATCCGGCCGCTGCAACAGAACAGCCGCTACTAGGGCTAACGATCGGTAGTGACGGCTATTGGAGTGCTCGTTTGTGGATACACAATGGTCAAGCATTTGAACGCTATTGGTGTGACAAGGTGCGAGTCATTGGACCAAAAACATTCGAAGTTCAATTCGGTCGGTATGCTGCATCCCCTGACTCTCGCCGAAACGTACTTAGGCGCACGTTCGATACCTGGGGACTTCACGGGCAGCAAACACTCTCGCGTCTACACATTGGTATCGTCGGGCTAGGCAGCGTCGGAAGCTCCGTCGCAGAATCCATAGCGCGTCTCGGCGTGGAGCGGGTGACGATAGTGGATCCTGACCAAGTAGAAGAGCATAACCTCGATCGCCTACTCAATGCCACAATCGATGACATCGGCAAACGGAAGGTCGATGTCGCCGCGAAAGCGATGCGGCAACATAGCACAGCAGCACATCCGCAGGTTCTCACATATGCCACATCGGTGCATAAAGCAGATGCTTACCGAGCGATCTTGGAGTGTGACGTCATCTTCAGTTGCGTCGATCGGCCGATCGCTCGTGATGTTCTCAATTATGTCGCAATCGCTCACCTGGTGCCGGTTATTGACGGTGGGATTGCCGTGCAACTTGATGCACTACAAGATGGCATTTTTTCGGCGCATTGGCGAACACAATTGGTCACGCCGTATCACCGGTGTATGCGATGCAGTGAACAGTATAGCACGGGAATGGTCATGACTGAACTGGACGGGTCTCTCGATGATCCCAGCTACCTTAACACATTGCCGGAAGACGGCGCCAGTGCCGGTGCGAACGTGTTTCCCTTTAGCCAGAGCCTCGCTTCGATGGAAGTCAATCTTATGCTACGGTACTTGCTGGCTCCTAGTTGGTGGAAGGGAATTCATGGACAAACCCATCAGCTAGTTACTGGTGAGACATACATAGATGCAGAACGTTGTGAACCATCTTGCGCTTTCTCGAACCGTGTAGCTAAGGGCGACTTGGAACATCCGTTCTATTTGACGGCGTCCGTTGGTACTAGCGATAGACGACCCGCCAGGACTCGGTTATCACGGCTTGCTAGTTTCTTCGAAAGGATATTCGGGAGAACTTGACGGCAGCCGCAGAGTAGAAGCCAAGCTTCTCGAGCGCCACTCGTATCGTACGCTCAAGGGCTTCTTGGGACGGTGCGGCAGGTCCAATCGTAATTGTCGATTCAGTAGCATCGAGCATCCCTTTCAGCTTCAGGCGGTCGTCATAGCAATAGTGTCTAACTGAAGATCCTCCGTGTGCTCGATCGAAGTCTATGTGAATGTTCGCGAGGGGCTGTTGCTGCTTCAAGACCACGAGTCTACATTCGTGCTCATACTCATAATCTTCTGACTTGTATAGATGACGAATTGAATTCAATGCCTCAGCTATTAGGTCAGCCAAGCGGGAACCTATCGGTGATGAGGGCTCGATAAGCGGGTCAACTTGACTGAGAAATCCTCGCAGGCTTTCGGCAGTAGCTTCCACTTCATATTGACCGTAGAGAACCTTCTGGAGACCTCGTGAGGAAGCTAAGAACTCGATGGAGCATCCGCGACCCGAATCGCCATATGTGCGCCAGTATACAAGATCATCGCGACATGGTCGGTCACTCTCGCTTGGATCTGAAATGACGAATGAGGCGATGTAGACCGGCATTGGTGTCGCAGCCTTAAGCCAACTATAGTCAGATAGCCATTGAGAGTGTTGATCAAAGTACGCGCCTTCGCTGGGGTCGTTGGAGTTGTCTGAGTCGTACAGCCTTATCCTCCCATTCTTAAACATCGAGAACAAGCATGACGCGCTTGTGTAGTGAACGACACGTTCTTGTGATTTCGCTAGCTCATGACGATGACTGACAATCATGTGGAGAATGTCAGCTGCCACTGGCAGGATGAAGCTCTCCATGAATTGCGCGACACGGTACGTGTCACCAGTCTGATCGAAATTGTGCTGTGCGGCTTCGATCAACCTCTTGAGGTAATCGAGATCGGTATTCCTGTGTGTCAATGGATTCTCCGCTCAAGGGCGTCACCCGACAGCTCTCGTGTCTGGCGCCGCGTCGGCTGTGGCGGAGAGGGAGTCGGTGAGGGCTTGGATTTCGGCTAGGGCGGATTGGAGGTCTTCGGCGATCTCGGCGGCTAGGACGGCTGGAGGTGGGAGGTTGCCGATGTCCTCGAGGCTGTCATCGCGGAGCCAGAAGAGGTCGAGGCTGACCTTGTCGCGGGCCATGATTTCGTCGTAGGTGTAGCGCTTGAAGCGTTCGGACTCTTGGCGCTGGTGGCGGTCGGTGGGGTTGTAGCAGGAGACGAAGTCGTCAAGGTCGGCCCTGGTCAGCGGGTTCTGTTTGAGGGTGAAGTGCTTGTTGGTACGCAGGTCGTAGACCCACAGCTCTCGGGTCCAGGCCTGCTCCGCGCCTTCCCGGCGGCGGAAGAACAGCACGTTGGCCTTCACGCCTTGGGCGTAGAAGATGCCAGTGGGCAGGCGTAGCAGGGTGTGGACCTCGCAGTCGTGTAATAGCCGGCGGCGGATGGTCTCGCCAGCGCCGGCTTCGAACAGAACGTTGTCGGGCACTACGACAGCGGCCGCTCCGCCGACTTTGAGCAGGCCCACGACATGCTGAACGAAGTTTAGTTGCTTGTTGCGGGTCGTCGCCCAGAAGTCCTCGCGCTCGTAGCTGTCCGATGAGGACCGGCCGAACGGTGGGTTGGTGAGCACCATGTCGAAGCGCTCGCCGCCAGGATGGGAGCGCAGGGCATCGTCGATGTGGATGGGGGAGTCGGACTCGGGGCTCTCGATGCCATGGAGCAGCAGGTTCATTGCGCACAGCCGGGCCGGCAGGTCGGCTATCTCCCAGCCCGTGAACGCGCCGGAGCGCAGATGGGCCACCTGGTCGGGCTCCAGAGGAGTGAAGCGTTCGATGATCGAACGGTAGGCGCCCAAGAAGAAGCCGCCGGTGCCGCAGGCCGGATCGCAGATGCGGTCGCCGGGCTCGGGGAGCATCACGTCGACGATGGCCGAGATCAGCGCCCTCGGCGTGAAGTACTGGCCCGCTCCCCGGGCGCCCTCCTGAGCGGTCTTCTCGATCAGGCCCTCGTACGCGGCGCCCTTGACGTCGGCGTCGTAGCTGAGCCACTCATGCTTGTCGATGAAGTCCTTGATGAGCTGCTCCAGCTTGGCCGGGGTCTGGATCCGGTTGCGGGCCTTGTGGAAGACCACACCCAACATGTCATCGCCCGCTCCGAGTTCCGAGAGGGCCTCGCTGTAGTGGGCTTCGAGCTCGGCGCCCGACCGGGAGAGCAGCGACTGCCAGTCGTGCTCGATGGGCACCACCCGCTCACCGCCCAGCAGCTCGTGCTGCTCGTCGGACATCTTCAGGAACAGTAGGTAGGTGAGTTGCTCCAGGTAGTCGCCGTAGGACAGCCCGTCGTCGCGCAATACATCGCAGAAGTCCCACAGCCTCTGCACCAGCACCTTCGCGTCGGAGGTCATGCCGTAACTTTCTGTCGCTTCGGCGTGGCCGTGCGGGAGGCCGCGATGCGTTCTAGCAAGACCGACGCGGGCTCGTCGTAAGGGCTCTGCGGCACAAGTTGGCCTGCGAACGCGGCGGCGAGAACAGCTCGTCGGAGCGAGTCTGCCCGTTGGCGAGCGCTACTCACGCCGGCCTGGACTTCCATAACGGCCTTGATCTCCTGGGAGACCCGCCCAACAATCGTCTGTTGTTCTGCAATCGACGCAGGAATCGGAATCTCAAGTTCCTCTATTGTTCTCTGGCTTATCTTTGGCATCGAGCCTGCTATTCCCTGAGCCGAAAGGCGGAAGTAGCGGCGGACACTTGACGACCGCAAAGCGAACTCGAGGTATGCCGGCAGCAGGGTGTGGTCGGTCCTAACGCGAATGAGCAGGTCTGAGAATACTGCCCAGCCGCTTGGCCCAGAATACAGCGCAGCTGTCCCGACGAGTTCGGGCGTATTCGACCGCTGAACCAGTATGTCACCGGATTGCAGTGTCAGTTGGTCTCGCTGTGCCTGCGGTACGGCTGCAGTCCTCGTGTTGTCCTCGGTGAATGCGCGATTGGTCACGGCCGTAAGTGTCAAGACACGCGTATTCCCAGCAGACGAACGCGGCGGGGAGAACCCGTTACGAAGTGGCTCAGATAGACGGTCGCCCAGTCGGTGTACTTGACCCCTCATCGCTTCGTTGATGACTGCTTGTTCCAGTACCTCCGTTTGTCTCGCAACACTCCGCAGGTTGGTGTAGACGGCGTCGAGGCGGGAAAGGTTTTCTTCGATGGCGACGACGATCCGCTGCTGCTCCGCTAGCGGTGCAACCGGAATTGGTTGCTGCAGAATGGGGCCTGACTTTGCTCGTGTGTGCGAGCCGGTGGCTCCTTCAACGGACAGCTTGATCCAGTCTCGGAAGCTCGGTGAGGACAGATACTGCTGAATGAAGCTCGACATTCGTGGCTCGTGCGGTCGAAGCACCAAGTATTCGGTGGACGCGATTTGTGGATTGCCCTCAGTTCTTCCGACGACCCACACGCGATTGATGCGTGGATTGATCTTGCAGAGCAGCACGTCATCCGGCTCGACGCCTCGCTTGCCGCTCTTGATTTGAGTTCCGTCGATCCGCTCCGGGCGCCCCGAGGAGAACGTTGGCACGCTATAGAGGTCGTAGGTAGTCCCGGGTTCTGGCGTCAGCTGACCACGGATCTCAACTCCGAGGTCGCTGAGCTTCGCCCATTCCCAGCCGGAGGGTAGGTCGGCCGTCATGCGGCTAGGGCGAGGGTTAGTTCTTCGAGCAGGGGGGTGAGGTCGTTGCCGAAGAGTTGGCGGGCGCGGCCTAGGCCGCCGTGGGTGCTGAAGGGTGGGTTCTGCAGGTCTGCGGGGGCGGCGGTGAGGCTTGCGGCGATGTGTTCTTTGATGAGGTGGAGGTAGGCGGTTTGTTCGTCGGTGAAGTGCCGGTCCAGTGTCTGTTGCTGGTGGAGCCAGGACTCGAAGCGCTCGTTTACCAGGTCGGGGTAGGCGACCAGTTCGTTCGTGTGGCCGAGCGTGTGGCGGACGAGGCTCACGAGATCCGTGCTGACGCGGTGGCCTGAGCCTTTGACTTTGGAGGCGTCGAGGGTCTCGTAGGCCTGCCACAGCGCCTCCGTGGTCCAGCGATGAGGTGGGCGGCCGATGGCCTGGGCCAGTTCCCTGATGTCGGTGTAGGTGAGCCCACCACCATAGGGCTGGCTGTAGAGAACCTGTAGGGCGGTGATCTCGTCCTTGTTGTCCTCGATGAACTGGCGAAACGACTGGGTCTGCTCCCGGGCCCGGTCAGCGGCCTCGCGGGAGTATTCGCCCGAGATCACCTTGTCTTTGGACGCGGTGTCCATCACCTGCTCGTAGCTGCGGCGGATGTCGATGAGCTTCTCCCGTAGTTCGGCATTGCCGGCAATCGGCTGCACTGCCTCGGTGATCATGCGCTTGGCGGTGGCCTTCACCTGTTCGGGGGTTGGGTCGTCGGTTCCGGTCTCGGCTGCGGCCTCGGTGTGCTGGCGGTCGGGGTCTAGTGCGTCGGTGATCTGGCGGACCAGGTCGTCTAGCCCGATCCCGGCGACCTTCTCGACGGCGGCCCGGTCCTCCGCAGTGATTCGGCGGTTCAGGCGGGACAGGCGCGACGCCACTGACGACACGACCGCCTCCTCGGTGGAGCCGACGCCGATCTGGTTCAGCAGCCGGTCGAAGCTGACGCCCTTCTTGCGTTCGAGCGGCACGGTGTCATGCAGGCCGGCGTCGGTCACCCCCACCGCGTCGACGATCACGAAGCGGTCCTTGACCCTGGCGTCGGGCGTCACGGCCCGCAGGTCGTTCTCGTCGATCACCCGCACGCCCCGGCCCTTCATCTGCTCGAAGAAGTTACGGCTGCGCACCATGCGCATGAACACCACGCACTCGATCGGCTTCACATCGGTGCCGGTGGCGATCATGTCCACGGTCACCGCGATGCGGGTCGGATAGTTGGTGCGGAACTGCTGGAGCAGATCCTCGGGCTTGTTGCCGGCGTCACCGGACTTGTAGGTGATCTTCACTGCGCCCTCGTTGCTCAATCCGAACTCCTGGCGCACGACTTGGACGATGTCGTCGGCGTGGCTGTCGTCCTTGGCGAAGATCAGCGTCTTGGGAATGTGCGTGAGCAGGCCGTCGTCGCGGCGCTCACGGTCATCGAAGATCACCGGCAGCGAGTCGCGCAGGGTGCGCACCACGGTGCGGATCTGGTCGGGGGCCACCACCTCGCGGTCGAGCTCGGCCGCGTTGTAGTCGATGTCCTCGTCAACCTTCTCCAGGCGGAGCTGGCGGGTCTCTCGGTCACGGAACTCGGTCACGAAATCGGCCGGGACGGTGCCGCCGGATTCGGTGATCTCGGTGCGGATGCGGAACACGTCGAAGTCCACGTTCACCCGGTCGGCCACCGCCTGCTCGTGGCCGTACTCCATCACCATGTTCTGGTCGAAGAACGCGAAGGTCTGGATGCCCGGCGTGGCGGTGAGCCCCACGAGGAAGGCGTCGAAGTACTCCAGCACCTGGCGCCACACCCCGTAGATCGAGCGGTGGCACTCGTCGATGATGATCAAGTCGTAGAACTCGATGGGTACCTTCGGGTTGTAGGACACCTCCACCGGCTGTTCGGGCGCAGTTTCGAAACCGGTCTGCTCGTCAAGGCTCTCGTCGTAGTCGTCGTCGCCTCGCAGGATCGAATACAGCCGCTGGATGGTGGACACATGCACCTTGGTGGCCGTCTCGTCGGCTATATCCAGCCGTGAGGTCGCGAGCCGGCGGACGTTGTACAACTCGGTGAACTTGCGGCGGTCGTCGGGAACGGTGAAGTCCTCGAACTCCCGGACCGCCTGACGGCCCAGGTTGGCCCGGTCCACCAGGAACAGGATCCGCCGGGCACCGGCGTGGCGCACCAGCCGGTAGCAGACGTTGGCCGCGGTGAACGTCTTGCCCGCTCCGGTGGCCATCTGGATGAGCGCCCGAGGGCGGTTCTCCTGTAGAGACTCCTCCAGGTTGCGGATTGCCTCGGCCTGTGCCGGCCACAGCCCAGGCGCTTCGGGCTCCAGTTCAGGCAGCAGTGGCAGGCCGGCTCGCAGGGTGCTGTAGTCGCCCAGCCGCACATGCTCGTCAACCCAGTGGGCCAGCATCTCGGGCCGGTGGAACGTGAACACCCGCCGGCTGGCCGGAACCGGGTCGAGTCCACAGGTGAAGCGGGTCTCGGCGCCGGTCGACTCGTAACCGAACGGCAGCGCCCCGTCCACCTCGAACGCGGGCAACCAGTCCGGAGAGGAGACTTGGTACTTGCGGGTCTGAGGCTCGACACCGGTGAGCGTGCTGCCGGCCTTCTTGGCCTCGATCACCCCGACGGCCTGGCGATCCACGAACAGCACGTAGTCGGCCGGACCGGCGTCGGTGGGCACCTCACGCACCGCCACGCCCCGCGCGGCGGCCACGGCAGCGTGCTTGTAGTCCTGCACTTCCCAGCCGCACGCCACGAGCTGCTCATCGATCTCCATCCGAGCGCGCTGCTCTGGATCGAGATACTTCGACGACGGGTCGGAGGCGTCAGCGGAAGGCACCGGCGGGCATCGTAGGCCGTCGAGTCACGCTGTGATCGATAACGGCGACTACAGCGCCAGTTGCGAGACGTGGCGGCTCGGTAGGCGGCTACAACCGGGCTGTTGGCGGGCGGTGTGGCGCCATCCAACAGCGCTGCCATAATGCTCTGAATAGCAATAGAAATAGTTTATAATGCTGAGATTATCTTGAAAACTGCTGAGAATGGAGTCTCGATGTCGCGGCATGAGAAGCGCCTAGCGAAGATGAGACAGAATCCGAGCGACGTTGCATGGGCTGATCTCGTCGCTATGTGCGACCTATGCTTCGGCATGCCGCGACGGGGCAGGGGCAGCCACCTGATCTACGACACTCCTTGGATGGATCATCCGCTGCTGGTGCTGCAGCCACGTAAGGGCAAGGCGAAGCCCTACCAGGTGCGGCAGGTTCTGCGGGCTTTGGACGTGATGGAGGGCAACGATGGGTGAGCATGGGTACCGCTACTGGACTGAGTGGTCCGAGGAGGACGGCGAATGGGTCGGCCTGTGCGACGGATTCCCTCTGATCAGCTGGCTTGAACCGGATCGGGAAGCGGCGGAGGAAGGGATCCGGGCTGTGGTCGCCGAGGTGATCGAGCACCTGCGGGCGCAAGGCAAGGACTTGCCCGAGCCCGGCGTCGAATGGCCGCCGCGCCCCGCGGTCAAGCCCTCCCAGCTGGCCTGAGTCTGGACTCGTCATCTGCAGGCTGGGATGATCTCTAGAGGGCTGCTCAGCAGACGGTGATGTCTTCGGCGACGGGGGAGAGGGCTGCCAGGTCGCAGAAGGTGGCCTTGGCGACGAACCACCGGCCCGCGATCAGGACCGCCTCGCCCTCGCGGCCGTCGAAGATGACCTGATCGTTGAGCAGTATCGAATAGACGATCCGGGCGGTCGCGGCCGAAGTTCGGGAGATCGAGTCGACCCGGACGCGCACGCCTGCCCCGATCTCTGCGGTTGCCTCGAACATCAGCCGGGCCGCCTCGCGCATTCCGGGGAAGTCCTCGGCTTGGTCGATGCGCAACTCCATATCCTCGATCGATCCGTCCATGTAGGTCTCGAAAGCGGCCGTGATGGCCTGCGCTGTGATCTCGTCGATCGGGTGGCCCTCCACCGGTGCCGGATCCGCCGGAGCCTCAGGCAGAGCGGCGGTGGCGGCATCTACGCCGTCGTCCGGAGCGGCGTCGCACACGAGAGTCAGCGCAACCGCGGTGTGGTCGGACGGGAAGGCGAGGCCTCCGGCCGCGGGCTCGGCGTTGAACAGGCCGGTGCCCTCACCCACAGAGCAGTCCCGGCCCGGAGCCGAGTACAGCAGGTAGTCGATGCGGCTGCTCTGGCGGCTCGACGGATCGGCCATATCGGCCAGGGTGGTGTCCTCCCGGCCCGCGGTGCAGCCCGTCCCATTGGCCGGATCGCACTCGGCGTGGCCCGCGGCCAGGTGCGAGTCGACGTACCCGGCCCCGTCGAACACGGCCAGCGCGAAGCTTCCCGCCGAGTCGTTCAGGTCGCCGCCGACCACGGTCACGGCCCCGTCGAGCGCGACCGCCCGGGCGAACTCCAGGACCTGGCGGGCCTGGCACGTTCGCACGCTGCCGGTGGCGTCGCAGGGGGGCGGGCACAGTTCCGGGCTGCAGGCGCGGTCGTCGGCGCCGGCGGCCAGGTGGGTGGTCAGGAAGTCGATCACCCCGACCGGTGAGGCCACCCGTACCAGGTAAGCGGACCGGAACCGGTCGGCCAGCAACCGCCGCTGGGAGTCGACCACCTCCAGCGTGGTCAGCACGACTTCCCGGTCGAGGCCGGCGTCGCCGTCCCAGACGACCTGGTAGCCGCAGGCGTCGGCCTGGCCGGAGACCAGGCCGACGATCCGCTCGTTGGCCTCCTGAATCGATACAAGCTCGGGGCAGCCTGCGTCGATGAGTTGGGCCATGAACAGCGACACCCGCTCGGCCACCTGGCAGGAATCGCTGTCCGCCGCGCATCCCACCCCGTGCAGGATGTTCTGGCTGACGAGACGCACCGAGGCGAGCGGTCGCTGAGAGACCGCCTCGTCGGCACTAGGCGGAGTCTCCTCGTCGGCACCAGACTCGGCGTCGGGCGCCGCATCTCCGGGCGCCGCATCGCCAGGCGCCTCAGCCTCCGGCTCCTCTGCGGCGGGCTCGGGAGCGACTGGCTCCGAGCGCTCCCGCTCAACCGGGTCCGCATCCGAGTCGCCCACGGAGTCGGCCGCGGATTCCTCCACGTCCGCTGCGGCCTCCTCGCTGGGTCCGGGCTCTGCAGGAGTCTCCACCGCGGGGGGAGCAGGCTCGCCGCCGGGTTCGTCCGATCCGCAGGCCGACGCGGCGAGGGCCACGACGGCGGCCGCAGCCACCACGCGCCGAGGAAGGCGCCACCTGCGTGCGCCGGGACAGGACTGGTTCAGGACAGGCGGGGACGGGCCCCGGTCACCATCGTCAGCGACAGCCACCGACCGCAATCGTAGAAGCCGGACCCGGGCGGCTGCCGGTCGGCTGCAACCCTCCCCGAGGTAAGCCTGGGCGGCGGCCATAATCGGGCCATGCGGGGACACTCGCACTTCTGGGGGCCGGAGTGGGGCCCGAGGGCCATGTTGGAGGCATGGCGAAGCGACCGGGCACTGCAGGCGGTGCTCGTCTTTGTCGGCCTCGCGATCTTGGCTGCGGCGGTGGGCATGGCGCTGCTGTGGCCGACCGGCGCCGGCCGCGACGCCGCCCGCCAGCGCGCCGACGACATCGGCATCGTGTATGAACGCCTGGCCGCCACCGTGGTGGAGGTGAGCGACCGGGCGTGCAGCTACTCGGCGCCCGACGATCCCCAGGCGTGCCGATCCATCATCGTGCGCGTCGACGAGGGCCCCGACGCCGGCGCCCAGGTCGCCCTGCCGGAGTTCAGCCTCGAGTACGACCGCACCGCTATCCGGATCTCGCCGGCAGACAAGGTGGTCCTCGGGTACGAGGCCTCCAACGACTACTACTTCTTCGTCGACCGTGACCGCCGCACGCCGCTGTTGTGGCTTGCCATCCTGTTCGCGGCGGTGGTACTGGCGCTGGGTCGCTGGCGCGGCGGGCTGGCCCTAGCGGGGATGGCCGCCACCCTCGTAGTGCTGATCGCCTTCGCGGCGCCGTCGGTGCTCGACGGCAACGACCCGGTGCTGGTGGCCGTGGTCGCCGCGGCGGTGATCGCGTTCGTCAGCCTGTACCTGACCCACGGGCTAAATGTTCACACCACCGTGGCCCTCGCCGGCACCCTCGCCTCGCTCGGCCTCACCCTCGGGCTGTCGTGGATCTTCTTCGGGCTCGCCGACTTCACCGGACTGGCGACCGAGGAGGGCCTCACCCTGCCGCTGATCGCGGCTGACATCGATCTCGCTTCGCTGCTGCTGGGAGGGGCCATCATCGGCGCGCTGGGCGCGCTCGACGACGTGACGGTCACCCAGGTGGCCACAGTGGCAGAGCTGCGCTACCGCAGCCCCGACCTGAGCGTGCGCCAGCTCATCGCGTCGGGCATCCGGGTGGGACGCGAGCACATCGCGGCCACCGTCAACACCCTGCTGCTCGCCTACGTCGGCGCGGGCCTGCCGCTGCTGCTGCTGTTCGCCGTCTCGGACCAGTCGCTGGCCATGGCAGCCAACTCAGAGCTGATCGCGGTGGAGATCGTCCGGACGCTGTGCGGCTCGATGGGTCTGGTCGCCGCGGTGCCGGTCACGACCGTCCTGGCTGCGGTGGTTGCCGCCGGTTCCGGCGCCATCCCACCGGGCGAGCCGGCCGGCGGCACGCCGCACGAGGAGTCTGATGCGGCCCCGGCGGGCGAGGGCAGTGAGGGCGAGGTCACCGGACCCGGGCCGGCGCCCCGATGGGAGGACTTCGCTCCCGACGAAGACCAGACCCGGTGGTGAACTCTCACCGGTAGGCACCGGCCGGTGGAGCCGGGCCCGGGTGTGGCCAGTTTTTGCGCGGGAATGCGACGAGGGCGCCTCAGCCTCCGGGCTGCCAGATCATCAGGATCAGCTGGACTGTGAACCCGATCGACAGCAGGGCCGAGCCCGCCTCGAGGCGCTTGTCGGTGCCCGCCGACGCCCCCTCGGCGCCCTGCGCCTTCAGGGCCGGCCTGATCATGCCGTGGAGCACGCCGTTCATGATCACCCAGATCACGATGGCGGCGATCACCCAGCCCTCGGTCATCGAGATCGCGTCCTCGGACATCTCGACCAGGGCGATGCCCAGCAGGCCCGCCACGATCAGCGCCGGGCTGTACAGCCGGCGTGCGTTGGCCGCCATAGCGACCACCAGCTGCTGGTGCCCGGACCCGCCCGCGGCCCGCATCTGCCTGCGCAGCAGCGGATGGACGAACACCGGGGCCAGGGCCACCAGGACGGTGAGGACATGGAGCAGTTCAACGATGTTGTATGCCGTTCTTCCGGCCGCGAAGAGCATGGGCCGACTCTAGCCGGGCGCTCCGGCCCGCCGGACGCAGCCTCCGTACACCCCTGATCGCCACCTGATCGGTGACGAACTGCGACTCCTAGCATGGAGGGCGTGCCCGACGGCTTCCCCGCGTCCGATGTCCCCCGCGCCGGGCTCGTGCTCGACCGGGCCGGGCTGGCCGAACGGGCCGGCGTGCCCGCTTTCGTCGTGGATCTGGTGATCGATGCCGGTCTGATAACGCCGCTGGACAACGGCTCCGACGGCGAGCGCTTCGACTCCGACGATGTCGAGATGCTGGTCGCCGCCCGCACCCTGGTCGGGGAGGGAGTGGCCGTCGAGGAGCTGGCCGCCCTGGCCATGCGTCACGCCACCAATGTGGAGAACCTGATCGAGGACGCCATCGACCTGGTCAAGCGCCACTTCGACCGGGAGGGCCGCGACAAGGCGGCGCTGGTCGCCAGCGTGAACCGGCTTGTGCCGGTGGCCACCAATCTCGTGGTCGGTCATTTCGAGAAGACGCTGTGGGCGAGGGCGATGGCCCGCATAGGGGACGACCCGGCCCCCGCGGTGGGAGCCATCGTCGTCAAGGCCCGGCGCGTCGGCGGGCGCGTCGATCCTCTGGCGGCCTACGCCGCGGCCACCTCCGACCAGCATCGCAGTGTCTGGCTGCGCCCCGACGCCGGCATGGGGCTGGCCGCGTTCGGTGTGGTGGAGACGATTAGACCGGTCGGCAGCGATCGCTTCTCGGCTGCCTCGGCTGCTCGCGCCGTGCTCGCGGCCCGGATCCGGCGCGACCCGAATCCCAACGCCCCCGCGCCCGTGTTGGTGGGCGGATTCTCGTTTACGCCCACCGGCGCCGACACTGCTTCGCGGCAATCCGATCCCGGCGACGGCGAGGATCGCCCCCCCTTCCCGGAGTGGACGGGATTCGGGGACTGCCGGATGGTGCTGCCCGAGTTGACGATCATCGACCACCCGGACGGTGCCTGGGTCCTGGCCGCCACCCGGGTCGGCTCCGACGGTGACGAGACGGCTGCCGAGGCCGTGCTCGACCAGCGCCTGACGTCGTTCCGGGTCGAACCGCCGCTGCCTGCCGCTGGTGATCCGGTCCGCCCGGCATCGGCGACGATCGACTGCGACCGCGACGACGACTACCCGGCCCTCGTCGCCGACGCCGTGGCCGCCATCCAGCGCGGTGAGTTCCAGAAGGTGGTGCTGGCCCGCACCGTCACGCTCGACCACGGACTCGATGTGGCCGCGGTGTTGGACCGGCTCCGGCAACGCAACCCGGCCTGCGCGATCTTCGCGGTCACCGCGGGCGAGTCCACGTTCCTCGGGGCCACCCCGGAAGAGCTGGTAACGCTCGACGGTCCCCGGCTCAACACGGTGGCCCTCGCCGGCACAGCACCCTGCAGCGACGATCCCGAGGCTGACGAGCGCTTCGGGGCGGGGCTGCTGACATCGGCCAAGAACCGCGCCGAGCACCGGTTTGTGGTGGACGGGATCATCGACGCGCTGTCCGGTCTGGGACTGGTGGACCCGGCCCCGGCTGAGCCCGGCCTCATGCGCCTCAGCCGTGTCCAGCATCTGCGCACGCCGATAACCGCCCGCGTCCAGCGCCGGCGCACGGGAGCGAGCGACATGGACGTGTTGCGGGCCGCGGGCGTGCTGCATCCGACCGCGGCCGTTGGCGGCACTCCCACCGGCGCGGCCCTCGAGTTCATCGCCGGCCGCGAGGGCTTCGACCGGGGCTGGTACGCGGCTCCGGTGGGATGGTGCGACCTCGACGGCAACGGCGAGGTGGGCGTCGCCCTGCGCTGCGCGCTGACCGGTCCGGACGCCGCCCACTTGTTCGCCGGGGCCGGGATCGTCACCGACTCCGATCCCGAGGACGAGCTGGAGGAGACGGCGATGAAGCTCAGGGCCCTCCTGGACGTCATCGACGAGTGCTGATCCGTGCCGGCCGTCACCAGCCCTGCGGCACCGCCATTGGAGCACTCACCCGCTGATCGTGACTGATCCCGTCTACGACGTCGTGGCCGCCTTCGCGGCCCGGTTGGCCTCGCTGGGGGTGACCGACGCAGTGATCAGCCCCGGCTCGCGCTCAGCTCCGTTGACCCTGTGCTTCCACGCCCAGCCCCGCATCCGCAGCTGGATACAGCTGGATGAGCGTGCCGCCGGCTTCTTCGCCCTCGGCCTGGGCCGGGCCACCGGCCGACCGGCCGTGCTCGTGTGCACGTCCGGAACCGCCGCGGCCAACTACATGCCCGCGGTGGTGGAGGCCTCCCATGCCGGGATTGGGGTCATCGTGTGCACCGCCGACCGCCCGCCGGAGCTGCGCGGCTGGGGCTCTCCCCAGACCATCGACCAGGTGGGCCTGTACGGGACGGCCGCCCGCTGGAGCGTCGACCTGCCCGTGCCCGGCGACGCCAGCGTTGAGGCCGCGATCGGGTGGGCCGAGACCGCCGCGCGCCTGTCCTCGGGCTCCGATCCCGGACCGGTCCATCTCAACTGGCCTCTGCGCGAGCCCCTCGAACCGCTGGACGTCGTGCCCGCGCCCGAGCCCCGACCGGGCGACACGGGCAGTGACGACGACCGGGCCCCGACACCGGACCCGGCCAGCATGGCCAGCCTGGCCGAGATCGTCACCGAGCACGAGCGGGGTGTGGTGGTCACCGGGCCGTGGCCGGCCGGCGGACTGGACCGTGAACTGGAGTGGGCCGCGCAGGCCGGGCGCTTCGCGGCCTGGGCCGGTTGGCCGCTCATCGGCGAGCCGATCACCCATGTCCGGGGCCGTTCCAACCGCTCCAGCAGTGACCGCGGCGGGGCATCGCCGGCGTGCGTGGTCGCCTCAGCCGAGCATCTGCTTGCCGACGGGGACCTAGCCGAAGCGTTGCGTCCTGATGCGGCCGTGCTAGTGGGCCGGACCGTGACCACCAAGCCGGTCCGGCTGTGGCTGGAGCGCACCCGGCCCCGCCACGTGGTGCTCGTGGACCCCGAGGACCGCTGGGAGCAGGCCGTGTTCCGGCTCACCGGCCATGTACCGGGTTCGGTGGAGTCGCTGGGTTCCATCACGGCAGGACACGTGCCTGTGGGCCGCGCCGCTCCCGGCGGATGGCTCGACACTTGGGCGAAACTCGACACGGCTGCCCGCGGCGCGGTCGAAGCCGCCGACCGCGGTGAGCTGCTGTCGGCTCGAGCCTCCCGGGTGCTGGTGGGCTCTCTGCCCGACGGCGCCGTGCTGGTGGCCACGAACTCGCTGCCGGTGAGGGATCTCGACGCCTTCGTGTTCGACACCGGATCGATCGTCTGCTGCGCCAACCGGGGCGCGGCCGGCATCGACGGCTCCGCCTCCACCGCGCTGGGCATCGCCGCCGTCGACCCGTCCAGGACGGTTGCCCTCTACACCGGCGACCTGGCCCTGCTCCACGACTTGAGCGGACTCGCCGCGGCCGCCCGTCTGGGACTGCATCTGATCGCCGTGTGCGTGGACAACGACGGCGGCGAGATCTTCTCCCTGCTGCCGGTGGCCGATCGGGTGCCCGCGGACCACTTCGAGCAACTGTTCCGCACTCCTCACGGCCTCGACCTGAGCCGACTCGACGGCTTCGGCGGTATCCGGGCCCGGCGGGTGGCCACCGCCGCAGAGCTGAGCGAGGCGGTCCGCACCGCGGCCGCGGCCCGGGCGCCGGGGGTGGACTTGTGCATCATCGACGTGTCCCGCGACGACGACGTGGCCCAGCGCAGATCCCTGACCGCCGCGGCCCAAGAGGCCGCCCGCAGGGTCTTGGCCGACGCTCAGCGCGCTCGATGAGAATCGACCGGGCGCTCCGGATCCGGGCTGGCGGCGTGGAGCTCGCCGTGAGCGAGCACGGTCCGGAGGCCGGCGTGCCGATCCTCGTGCTGCACGGTTTCACCGGATCGGGAGCGGTGATGGAGCCCCTAGCCGTACGGCTCGCGGCCGGGCTGGGGACTCGCGTCATCTGCCCAGACCTGATCGGTCACGGCCGTTCGGAGGCTCCCGGCGATCTGGATCTCTACCGGGTCGAGGCCATGGCTGGTCAGGTCGCGGCCCTCGCCGACACGCTCGGGTGCGAGACCCTCCACCTCGTGGGCTACTCGATGGGCGGCCGGGTGGCGCTCACGCTGGGATGCACACAACCGCAACGGCTGCAGTCATTGGCCCTCATCGGGGCATCGGCCGGAATCAGCGACCCCGCTGAACGGCGTCGCCGGGCTGGAGCCGACCGATCCCGCGCCGAACGTATCGTCGAGGACTTCGAGGCGTTCGTGGAGGGCTGGATGGCCGACCCGTTGTTCACCGGCCAGGCCGCGCTCGGCGACGCCCACCTGCAGGCCGCCCGGGCCCAGCGGCTCGCGTCGAGCCCGGCCGGTCTGGCCCGCAGCCTGCTGGCCGGCGGCACCGGCTCGATGACGCCGTTGCATCGCCGGCTAGCGGCCTGCGAGGTCCAGGTGCTGGCGCTGGCAGGCGCCCAGGACGCCAAGTTCTGCGCCATCGCCGAGGAACTCGCCGCCGCTCTGCCCAACGCCACCGCTGCCCGCATCGACGGCGCAGGGCATGCCGCCCACATCGAGCAGCCCGACGCCACCGCGGCAGCTATCGCCCGATTCATCGCCAACACCGAGGCCCATCCGCCCGCCGTCCCGGCTCCGCCGGCCCCAGCCGCTGGATCGGAGGCCCGTACGGGCGTGGAAGCCCACCCAGCCGGCCGAGCCGGCACCGGGTGACCGCCATGCGCGCCGAATTGCATCCCTTCCGGCTGGCTCTTCGCGCCCCGCTCGTCACCGGCGGCGTCTCGGTCCGCCACCGGGCCGGGTTCCTGGTGGCGTTGAGCGCGGACGGCATCACCGGCTGGGGCGAGGCCAGCCCGCTGCCGGGATGGTCGCGCACGACCCTGCTGGAGACCGAGGCCGCCCTGCGTCGCACCTTGGACGCCGTCAAGGCTGGCGGCGAGGCCGCGCTCGACGGCCTCCTCGACGATCTGGCCGGCACGCCCCACGCTCGGGCCGGCATCGCCGGCGCCTGGGCCGACCTCCAGGCCCGGCGGGCGGGCCGGTCCCTTGCGGAGCACCTTGTGGCAGATCCGACCGGTGCTCCCGCCCGCTCCGTTCCTGTTTCTTCGGTGGCCGTCAACGCCCTCATGGCCGCACCTGCGCCGTCCGAGGTCGAGGCGGCTGCCAGGGATGCGGTCAATTCCGGTTTCAGCACGGTGAAGCTCAAGGTCGGCGCGGCCGACCTGGTTGTCGACATCGACCGGGTTCGAGCCGCTCGGGCCGGTCTGGGTCCCGCCGCTGAGCTGCGGCTCGACGCCAACGGCACCTGGGATCCGGCCACCGCGCTCGCCGTGCTCGACCGGGTTCAGGACTGCGACATCGCCTACTGCGAGGAACCGGTCACCGGGATCGAGGCCATCGCAGCCGTGGGCGGGCGCAGTCCCGTCCCGGTGGCCGCGGACGAGTCGATCCGGGACGAGGCTGGCGCGGTGCAGGCCCTGGAGCTCGGTGTGGGCACGCTGATCGTCAAGCCGCAGGCTCTTGGGGGCCCCGACGTGGCCCTCGCCATCTCAGCCCGCGCCCGCGAGGCGGGCGCCTCCGCCGTCGTGACGTCCTTCCTCGACTCGGCGGTCGGGGTCGCCCACGGCCTGCACGTGGCCGCGGCGGTGGACGCGGCCGCCTCCCGTCGGCGGGCCCACGGCTTGGCCACGGCATCGCTCCTGGCCACCGACGTTGCTGAGGTGCCTGTCGTGGTGGCCGGCGCCATGGCGGTACCGGCGGGCGGGGGCCTGGGACTGGCTCCCCGGTAGCCTCCGGCCAGGGCCCGAGCGGCCCGTGAGCGCAGCGAACAGGAGCGGGAATGGCAACGCCGAGCGGCGAAATGCTGGCGAACGGCATCGGGGCGCTCTAGATGGAGTTGCTGGTGATCCGCCACGCGCGGCCTGTGCGCCACGAGGCTCCCGAGGGCGGATCGGCCGACCCGGTACTGGCCGAGATCGGTCACCTTCAGGCGCAGGCCACCGCCGGCTACCTCGGGCACGAGGGCATCGACCACATCGTGTCCTCCAGCATGAAGCGGGCCCTGCAGACCGCCGAGCCGCTCGCCGACCGCCTCGGACTTGGCGTCGAGATGCTCGACGACCTGCGCGAGTCCGACCATCGGTCCCAGATCTACGTGCCATCCGAGGAATGGAGCCGCGACGACCCCGCGGTCGCCCACTACTACGACGAGGATCGAGACCTCAGCGACACGATCTTCTCCGACGGGTACGAGGAGTTCCGTGACCGTGTCGGGCGCGGCTTCGAGCATGTGATCCGCAGTAACCGGTCCCGCACGGTGGCCGTGTTCTGCCACGGCATGGTCACCGGGGTGTACCTGCAGATCCTCCTGGGCATCGACGACCCTCTGGCGCTGCTGGTCGACTACTGCGGGATCACCCGGGTAGCGGCGTCCAGCACCGGCGTGCGCACGGTGCGCTCCGTGAACGAGACCCACCATGTGCGCCACCTGCTGGAGCGCTGAGGGGGTGGCTCCGGTCCTTCCCGGTGAGCCAAGACCAACATCGAGCCGGCCATGATGGGGCGCTGAGCAGGCGTGTTCACTCTGGTAGTGATGGCTGCGGGCATTGGCCGGCGCTTCGGCGGCGACAAGCAACTCGTGGAGGTGGGGCCGAACGGCGAGACGTTCCTCGACTACGCCATCGACTCCGCGGCCCGGGCCGGCGCCGCGAAGGTCGTGCTGGTGGTGCGCGCCGCCATCGAGGCCGACCTGCGGGCCCACGTCGACGCTCGTCACCGCTCCCTGCAGAACGCCGGCGTTGCCTTCGCCTACGTCCGCCAGGACAAGCATGGCCCGGCCCGGGCCAAACCATGGGGAACCGCGCACGCGGTGCTGGTGACCGCGGGCGAGGTGAGCGGCCCGTTCGTGGTGTGCAACGCCGACGACTACTACGGCCCGGCCGCGCTGCGCACACTCGCCTCGGCCGCCGTCGAGCTCGGCGACGACGAGGCCTGCCTGTGCGGCTACGGCCTGGGACGCACCCTGTCGGCCACGGGCGCGGTCAGCCGCGGCGTCTGCGAGGTGTCCGGCGACCGTCTCGCCGGCATCGTGGAGCACCACGGCGTGGCCCGGCGGGCCGACGGCACCATCGCGGCGGCCGAACCCGCGGCGGAACTCGATGACGAAACCGTCGTGTCCATGAACCTGTGGGCATTCCCCGGGGCGGCGCTGGACTGGATCGGCGACAGCTTCGAGCGGTTCCTGGCCGATAACCGCGACGACCCCGACTCGGAGTGCCTGCTGCCGACGATCGTCGCCGAGCGCATGGCCACCCGTGCACTGTCGGTCAGGGTGGTGTCCACCGCCGAGCCCTGGATCGGTGTCACCAACCCCGATGACCTGGAAGCAGCCCGGGCCGCGCTGGCCGCACAGACGTACGCAGACCCGGAAGCTGCCCCGTAGACGGCCGGCCAGGAACTCCCCCCGATTTCATTCGACAGCGGCCCGAATCCGCGACAGGATGTCAGCCCCTACCGGTCAACACAGGGAGAAGCGCATGACAGCTGTGACCCTGACCGTCAACGGCA